>JAAERL010000475.1 GCA_024230435.1 Desulfobacteraceae bacterium | reverse complement strand
TCGTTTTCCATGAATTTTAAACTGATTAAGATGGTCATCAGACCATCCCATGGCAATCTGGAGGATGTAGTGAAAATCGGTGATTGTGCTGTCGCCGTGAACCAGTAGCCGACGCCAAATCATTGGGCTTATACCCAATAAGAAAACTTTGAGCTGATAAATGGCTGGCTCGTAAATCTGCATAAGCCAATTTTATCGCCATGCGCATGCGGTGCAACGTTGCTGGGCAATCTCCCCCGGTTTTTTTTACTCTCCAAGGTAGTAAATTTTTTGCTGTAGATGCTTATATGACGCGGCTTTGTACGTCCTTAATGCATGATATTGCAGGAATCGGTTCCGCACCTCGAAATAATTGATTGTCCAAAAAATTGGCTATTTTTGATAGTCAAATAACGAGGTCTGTAGATCACAAAAGGGTTGATTTTTTTTAATTTGGCAAGTAAGGTACCCTTTTTCTACGCTCAAAAATTTCCAGAACCACATAGATTTTTAGATCAATATAGTTAAAACCGCGCACCGGCAGGCTTGATCATTACAAGGGGGGCGTTGCTTTAACTTATGAATCTTCAAGGCTTCAAAACTTGCTCCATACATAAGGCACCAAAGGTCTATATAAATTGATTTGGGCGGTGGCTTCGACCCCCCGCTTGTCCTGTGCTCATTTTCAACTGGCTTTGAATGGCTTGAATCCTTTCACGCTGCACAACCGAATAGCGCCTCACAACGAAAATATCGAAGCGGCCATTTTGTTTCTTTTTTTAACACGGAAAGGGGGAGAAATGAAAAGTTTAAAACTATTCTCTTTGTAAAATTCAAAAATCCTGACCTCAAACACGGTAAAACTTATTAAATATTAATATTTATATAAAAGGAGCTAAAAAATGAAACAGATAATATTAACTCTTACAGGCATATTTATTTTTTCTATAATTAGCAGCAACACTATATGGGCCAATAGTATTAATGGTGAAGAGGATAAATATAGAAAAGTTGAAGTTACTGATTTTGATGATATCGAAGATACTGATGGTGAATTAATGTGGACAGGAAAATGTGCCACCAATTTAACTTGGGAAGGATATCTTGGACATAATGGAGTTTGCTGTATAACCTATCGCTCAGATAATGGTACAATTTCACGAGATTGCTTCTACAGCACAGAACAAACTTGTGATAATGAGTACAATTGGCATAAATGTAACTGATCTCAAGGGTGCCGAGTTCTCGTAACCTATTGAAATTATTGGACATCGAAAAATTAGATGTCCAATATTCACAATCAATAATTTCAGGCAGTTACGCAATTACGGTATAAACGTTTCAAAAAACTCGGTACTCTCAAGGGGTGAGTAGGCCAATAAGAGGTCCGGCATCGATTCGGGAAATATTATAGATGATCGGCGGTGGGTTTCGGCTGCTTCACGGGTATAATCGATCAATATACCGCACAATTTCAGACCCCAAAGAACGTGTGTGTTCCCCCAATACAACAAGACCCTCCAGTTGGGATAATAAAACACCGCTTGGTACGTTACGCCAACTTTTATTTGAAAAAACAGACCGAATTTCTTCAATTTCCGAAGTGGCTTGGGCATAATATTGAACGATTTTTTCAGGAAGCGGATTTTTAAGAGCTCCGATCTTAGCAAGGTTATTATTATAAATAGGGAAAAATTCACGACCACCCCTTATCGCAAGAACCATTTAACTGTATGAAAATATTAATTTTATGAGCTAATCTGACGCGACTTTGACCTTCCTTAATGCATGATATTGCAGGATTCGGTTCCGTGCCTCGTGTCAGGCTTTTGAGCGTTTTTTCTACATAAAAGTTCAGGAAAACATATCCTCGACAAAAAAAGGGCCGCTCGGTTTGAGCGGCCCTTTTGGAAAGGAGTTGGTTTGATATTGCTAACTAAATACAAGCTTAACATGCCCACTTAACCTGCAACTGACGGCAAAATTACTACTTTGTAATGTAAATTTAGTTTCTGTTGCAAAATTATTCAGAGGGTATGGAAATGGCTTTTTCTTATTTCTTTTTCCTTTTTGACACACCTTTTCGTGACGGATTGATCTTATCCTTTAGTTTACCCGAACACTTAAACGTGACAACCTTCCGGGCAGACAACATCAAGGGCTGATCCGTTGCCGGGTCCCGGCCGCGCCGCTCTTTTTTTTGTTTGACGCAAAACTTACCAAAGCCGGATATTAGGACATCAT
>JAAERL010000474.1 GCA_024230435.1 Desulfobacteraceae bacterium | reverse complement strand
GAGTTTCACGAACTTGATCTTCCAATTCTGGGTATTGAATGGAGTTATCGTTTCTTTTCGGTTTTGGTTTTGTGGCTGTGCCGAAGCCACTACCGGATGATTTTTTGTTCGTCTTCTTTTTGGTGGCGTTTAGTGTGGTGAGATGGGTTGATGAATGGCTACTGATTTGGTGATTTGGTGAAGGAGCATTTGGGACGAATGCGGTGGTGCTAGTCACCAGGAGGAGACTGCATAGGCTAGTGATGGATGCGGCTGTCATCTTGAAGGTTTTTTGACACAAGTTCGTGCGTGGAAGTGATGGCTCCCGCAATTTTTTTCCTTTTGGCGCGCTTCATCTCCTCGACCATGGCATGGACGGACTTCAAGTTCATTCAAGCGCTTTTACTTCTGTTCACGCCGGCAATAGAAGATGGCCGACGGCTAATGTAAGGATTACTCTGCGGCAATTTTAGGAGCAGCGGTGAACTATTAACTGATTATTGGCCTCAATAAGGGGCCGGCTAGCTAAGTAACCTCAAAAATGCGAGAAGAGCGAGATAGAGAGGGAACGAGAGCAAATGCAAATGACTGTGTCTAAAAGGCATTGGTCATTTCCTTTGATTTCCGTTGTGAAACCACAGGAAACCATCTCAATTTTGTATGATACCTTACCTTATTCTTGAGCAAACTTCCTCATATCATATCAAGTCGAACGCAAACAGAAATGTGTTCATAGATCGTG
>JAAERL010000473.1 GCA_024230435.1 Desulfobacteraceae bacterium | reverse complement strand
GTATGAGGCAAATTAAATCGCATTTTTTAGTGAAGCAGGTTTTTTACGCGCCAGATATTTTGCTCCAGTCCTTACGCTTATTTTTACCTGTTCGGCATTGCAAAGTCGCGTCAGATAAAAAAAATTCTAAGGTCTAACTCCTTTGAGAAGAGGAGAAAGAAATAAGAAGGTGGTCAAAATTGGCAAAATCCATAGATTTTGACCCCAAAACTCACCTCTTCTTCTCCCCAATGAGCTCTATCCAACCAAAACAACTCCCCGAGACTTGCCGGCATGTCGTACAACGTGTCGGGTTCGAACCCGGGTCGTCTGGTTAGAGCGGGCGGGGCAGAACCAACTGTATCAATGACTTCTGTGGGGGGAGGGGGAGCCTAAAAATCGGGTGTAGATTCATCCTGAAACTCACCTTCTCCTCACAATAAAAAGCTTTCACCACCCCCCGCGATACACCCAGCACTGTCGGCAACTCGGGCACAGCCAGGGGGTCGAACCCAGGCGTCAGGAATGAGGGAGCGGGCGATGAACCAACTAAAGCAATCACTTGTGGGGTGAGAGGAGGAGGAGCCTAAAATTGGGGTGGAAATCGGAGTCCGGAAGCATAGCAAGCAACCCCCAGCATGGCACTTTTTGAAAAATCATTCCATGTTGATGATCAGGGTATCCATTCCTACATATTTTGGGGTGGGTAATTCATTATGATACTTTTCAGAGCCTGAAATTGGATATTGAAGAACCTCGATGACAACTATTTAGCACCGTACAGTAAGAGTATTACTATAGAACTAAATAAACTTCCAATGTCTGGCATTAGAAACATAAAAAGTCCGAAAAAAAAAGAAATACATGAAAATAGGT
>JAAERL010000472.1 GCA_024230435.1 Desulfobacteraceae bacterium | reverse complement strand
GTCCATGGTTGAAGTTGCTAGGATATAATAACAGTTTGTTGGGGCTTAAGATATATCTAGTTGAAAGTGATTGTTTGCACGGTAATGTTTGCTACTTATACTTGAAACATAATAATTTTCCTGCCTTAGTACCTACGGGTATTGTAATTACCGGGGGAAAGAAAGAAGAAGTTCCTGGAGAGTTCCCCCGCCCAGGCAGGAACTTCTGGAAGGTCGAAATCGTTCAGCTTATTGAAAGCAGTGACGTTTTTAAAGTGAGATCCATCGGTTCGTTATCGGTGTGGTCCTCTAGGTATGTCCTATAAGCGAATTAGATCCGGACAGACGGTGAAATTTGGTGTTTCGAGCACATTTTTTGACCATAATAAGCGAGGTTCCACTGGTACAAAATTCACGTAGAAACTGCTCACCGTAGGAATTCAATCAATTTTGTAGGAATTCAAAACGTGACGGGCCTCTCTTTTTTGCTTTTTGCTCCGGAAACATCACCGCAACACCAACATTGTGGACCGTACACATCATGCTAGTACACAATAAATTGTGGCTAAGTCAAAGCGATAACATAGTATCTTGATCAGAATTTCACGCTGATTTCAACGGTGCCACGGGCAGTGTTCGTATCTGAGCCAGTAACGCACAAATT
>JAAERL010000471.1 GCA_024230435.1 Desulfobacteraceae bacterium | reverse complement strand
GGTATGGCTTTCGTACGTGTGTATTAAGATCTCGCTTTTGGAACTAAAATGAAATATTGCGCACTACCTACGCTACGTAATTGTTTTTTCAGACAGCGACACCCACATTCTTTATTTCCCGCAAGATTTTTATTTCGTGATAGGGATATATTACAGTTGGGACAGCGCACACACCCAGAAGTCCGTTCAGAGGGTCGACTCGCCCATTTTCTCGTCCCAACGGACGTAATGGCCATTCTGGCTGTTCTTTTCGGATCCTTCGGCAAACCGGCCTGTCCGATCGGTTCCCCGGTGACTCCCGCGGATCCGAATACTTGTTCCACGGCTTAATTTGGCCGATTCGGTCCCACAATTCTCCTCTAACGGGCAATTCCCTGCCAATTCTACTGTTAAAATGACGGTTGCCTTCTCATTGCGCGGTCCAGCAGTAGCAAGCGGTACAGGATGTTTGATATATTTGCGAGAACAATTGCTACTTAGCAGTCCTGCTAGTTCTTGTTTTTTTCCGCTCTCAGTATCGTCAGGGATATGGCCACACTGTACATATCCCTACACATTCTTGTGCTTGGCAAGTGGTCCTGGCTTGGTCTCACCATCAAGTGGACCTGTGATTGTGCAAAATTTGCAAGGGAACAGTTTTAATTTTTTTATATTTT
>JAAERL010000470.1 GCA_024230435.1 Desulfobacteraceae bacterium | reverse complement strand
GTCGCAAACAACGGCGGTGGTGATATGGTCGTTCATGATGCAACGGTAAAGATAGAAGGTACAATACTAGAGAGAAAATGCACTGGTGACTCTCCCTGGCGAATAAACTGTTCACTTCTCTGAATAGAGTGTCCCCGCAGAGCAAATATGTGAGTGAATGTGCGAGCAAATATGAGACCTTCTCTCAACTCGCACCAACATCAAACGATTCTTACTTTCTTCGTCCCTGCAAATGGCAAATATGTGTGCGATATGTCATCCGTGGTCACATTTACCCATCTGTTTAATCGTGTCAAATCTTGTACTTTCGTGGAAATCTGTTAAGATTACCTGAATAAATAAAGCTCTCACAGATGTCTCTTTTCGCCAATGCTATCCCATATTTTATATTTTGAAAGCCTGACAGCCTCTCTCTCTAAAGACTGCCATGCCTGCCTATCGTAGTTTAAGAAATGAAAGTTCACGGAATATTGCATGAACTCTAATTATCTTTATTAAGTACTTTCTGAAATGAGGGCCACATAAAGAACTTTTTTCGTTAAACTGCGATAATACTGCTTTACGCTTGTTTCTATGACCGCGTCGTGCGAAACGACCAGCCAACCGTGCGAGGTCTCAAAAGTTTATCATCAATGTATAACCCGAAATATCCTGCGAAGTCTCGGATTGAGTAACGGCCAAAAATCTTTACCATAAAATTTTTGTACCAGGTCTACGACGATATGGCAACTCGCATATATGTTAGCTCACTCGCATATATGCGAGTGGCAAATATGTTAGCTGTCGAAAAGTTTCTCCGAAATATGACCCGCGATGAACCAAGACCAAATATGTTAACATATTTGCTCAAAATCGCACGCATATTTGCACTGCGGGGACACCCTAATACGGATTGTATCCCCCACGAGAGGCGAGTCTGATAAACATATTTGTACCCCTACTCGAATTCGTTTCGATATACTAGTAATTAAATAGCGCTAAAAATTGGCGGGAGTCGCGGGGCCAAGAGTAATGGGTGCATTT
>JAAERL010000469.1 GCA_024230435.1 Desulfobacteraceae bacterium | reverse complement strand
TTTCAACATCTAACGCACCTTGCACTAGCTCTAAAAGGCCTCTGAGTGGTTCGAACGGATGAAGGACCTGGGTACGATCCCCAGATGTGGTAGCCGCGTGTCGCCGTGACATCTCTCAACGGTTGAAGCGTACGTATCGTACTATTCAGTCTTTAGGTGTCAATGCTGCGCTCACGCCGGTCAACACTCTTTTTTTGCGCTCGAACCCGCTGACCTCCTTTATGAAATCACTCGCGAGGATCAATATTTTTCAAAGTGAATTACTCGCCCGCTTTATATTGTTATAAAAACGCTTTATATACAAAAATAAAATTTAGGCCAGCACAAGGTACTACCTAACAATGGCATGCCACGCTTGTCAGGTACCGAGTGCCGCTGGTTCAAGCCCATCGGGGAGGGTCGTATGAATTAAGATGCTTTCGCGAGACTCTTTCTGACATGTGAGGTAGATACTACGCTGATTTCACGTTGGCCTGCACGCATAAATTTTATTCGATTTTGCTACTTAAAACTACAAAATGTACTCGAAATTATCAATATTGGTGCCCAGTGAACCCATTGCCCCCTTTCACCCCCATTTTGTAAGCTTTTTTTGGCGCGCGTCGAAAGACTCATCTCGATAGTAGAGCTAAATCAAAACTAATCTTTGATATTTAGGTTTTACATATCGATTCAAATCTAGATAGTGCGCTGTATACTTTATACATAAAGCAGCGGAACCTCGAATATGTCATTGGCCACAAATA
>JAAERL010000468.1 GCA_024230435.1 Desulfobacteraceae bacterium | reverse complement strand
CCGATCTGTGTTAATATTGCAAAGGAACTTCAGAAATGCACTCTTCGCCGCTGCTCCATCGAGCTTCATGTTGGTTATTGCATATGGTGTTATTGATGAGTTTGAGGGCCGGTAAAAAGTAATTCTGTGACTGCGCACAGTGTGCCAACAGAAATATGCCTCGTATGGATCAAACGGAAATGTAGGTAGAAAACTTAGGCCTTGACCAATGCCTAGCTTTGATCCATACGCGGGCATGATGTCGGCATGTGATCAATTTTTGCATGAGGCCATCCGTTTCAAAGAACAATTGAATGAGAATGGTGGCGCTTGGTTTCTGGTGTCCAGGATCCAAAAAAGGCCGTCATCATGATTTAGGCGACCGGGATCAAATTTTCAGGAAAAAAAGATTTACTAGCTTTGTCGCGGGGATTAACCTTAAGTCAAAGCTAGTACCTTACAACATGTGAATTGAATTTGGTATCAAGGTGAGGATGTATCCATGATATTATGTTTCCTCCCGTTGTACGATACTTACCCCTAAGTACGCTCTGATAGGTTTAATTCCCAGTTTGATCTTCTACTGTCTATTTGGTACGCTATGAAAAAGTTTTTTTGTATATTTCATCCGATCTGGACGTTCAATGGCTCGTTGGAAAGCTGAGAATGAGACGATTCAAAATGGT
>JAAERL010000467.1 GCA_024230435.1 Desulfobacteraceae bacterium | reverse complement strand
GGTCAGAACCGCCTGATGTTGCAATAGGCCTGTCTTGCTGGCTTAGCCAAGAGATGATGTCAATTTTCTTTCTGTTCGCTCAACAGAGAGCTGCAAAAAGGGATTAAGGACCATTTTCAGCCATTGTGAGTAATTTTCGTTCTTTCTCAATTTTTGTTCAATTTTCTCAAGTTTTGTTCAATTTTCTCATTTTCTGTCAATATCACGGCCATAATTTGAGAATAATATCATGCCAGTTCTCTGGTGTTCATCAAAGTAAAATGATTACACCATGTTTCATTATTTGGGAACACACCGTCTGATTTTTCACAGGATGGCCGTTGTACTTAAGGCTTATGGGGCGTCCCCCGGACCTAAGTTGGATTCGGCACATTGGCTTGCAATCCTGTACTGGACAGTTTTGGAGCAGAGGTAAATACATGTTCCAACCACTAGTCGGTGCTATGCGCGTCTCGCCTTTCAATTGCGAGCAAGCAACCCTGATACCTGATTTTTGCAGCCTATTCAACAACACATAGCTCGACGACGACAATAAAATGTGCGTCTCGACCATTATCATTTGTTTATTCGGGCAACGAATGAACCATGTAGCTCATTTGTTGGCAAAAATGGTTAAATTCATTGATTTGGGCCATAAGTTTGCTGGATTCAGTCCAACCTCTCAATTTTTGTCAACTTAGCTTTTCAAAAGCGGTAAGTTTCAACCC
>JAAERL010000466.1 GCA_024230435.1 Desulfobacteraceae bacterium | reverse complement strand
GCTTTGGATCTAAGTTGGTTCTCGGTGGTTCACGGAGTTTTTATATCCCTGATCGCTCGTGACTGGAAAAAATACGATAAAACACAACGCACAAATTACCGTACATTTCGTAAAAATTACCAAAAATTACCGCGCGAATCTACGGATGGGATAGAACCACAGAAATGATGTTCGAACGAGCATGCTTTTACACTTTATAAATGCATGCTCGGGAAAATTGGTCAGCAAAGCACCTTGGTTCAGAGGTCGATTGCGCGGCTCACATCGTAGACGTCGGTGGTTCAAAACCACCAAAAGATAGCCCTTGGTCTCAGCTTTCGATTAATGTAGGGGTCGGGGGGTCTGCCTCCACGTGGAGCCGAGAATTTTTGAGTCCCACGGCAGGACCCAATCAAGTGGCGTATATATACGCCATTACCTGGAAAGATGTTAACTGAATTTTTGGTTTGATTCATGATTCTCAATGGAAAAGTCCTTGTCATCAATAGACAGTATAGATAAGGCCATTGAATGGGTTATCATGATTTTCATTTT
>JAAERL010000465.1 GCA_024230435.1 Desulfobacteraceae bacterium | reverse complement strand
GTGAGAGAAAAAAATATTATTGAATTTACTTAACTATAATGATAATGGGCGCTTAGTTTGTCCGAGCAAAAGTTCTTTTTGAAGAAAAGATTTGTATAGCTAAAATAACTATTCAGACATAAATTTAAACCATCATTGGTCATTCTATCTTTTAATCTTGACATATACATTCCACTATTCCAATGGCATACCATGTTAACCTTCACTATGGTAGGGTGTGACTCTTCTTATATTCAGTCTTTCAGACATTGATCTGCGTTGAATCCGTATTGTACCGTTCGTATGTACGCTTGTGATGACAAAGGGGCCTAAATATCGGTCCTCTGCCTTGCGGAGTATTCTTCCATCTTGCTTGAGCATTATTTTCTGCCCTGGCTGGTAATCAAAGTCCGATCGCTTGGCGTTCTCTCGGGCATTTGTCTTGTTGGCTATATCTTGTCGGCGTTGTCCGATGGCGGTCCAGTCTGCTAAATATGGGAGATCGAATAACATATCTCGTCCAAATATAGCAGCGCCCGGCGACGATTTAAGCACTGTGTGATGGGTTGAGTGAACAGCCCAGGCCGTATTGACAATAAAATTGTCTACCATTTTGTCATTTATGGTTTTGGCCATGTCTAATTCACTAGTACGTAGCATGTCACCAATAACAGCATGTATTCGTTCCAGGATTGTGTTTGCTTGTGGATTTTGG
>JAAERL010000464.1 GCA_024230435.1 Desulfobacteraceae bacterium | reverse complement strand
CATCGAAATTTGAGATTTTGCTGGATAGATTCGATATTTGAAAGATTTTCGAAGGGTGATTTGCATGCATGTCAAATACAAAGAATTACTATTATTGTCAATGTGGAAAATGCCGATTCATCTCCCACCTTCGCTGCGCGAGGCAAGGAGTCTTCTCGGCATGAAGGATAAAAAAGGCCCAGTCACCGCTGATCAAGGTGATCCCATTGGTGTTGCTGACTGTCATCGTGTTTTTAATCGTCCTTATTGGGCTGGTGATCCCACGTCTTGAATATTGCTGATGGATCGTAAACGGGAAATGATTCAGGCCTTGACCGAATCTGCCTGAGAAACGGTTAAATATTATGCCGGCTTGGCCGGTGACGGCGCTATCACACCGGAAATGGCCTATCGGCTGGCAATCGGCAATTTGCGTAATCAGCGTTTCGGACCCGGCCGAAAGGATTATTTCTGGATTAACGATATGCATCCACGCATGGTCATGCATCCTTATCGCCACGATTTGGAAGGGCGCGATACCTCGAATTCGCATTCAGACGGTTGCGGTCTGATTGGAATTGCCTTAATATTGTTTTTTTGTGATGCATTTGAAAAGCCAAGGAAAATAAGTACCCAGAATGGCATTAAAAATTGCAGGCTATTGTTCTATAGGTTCGCCGGGTCGAATCAATCTGAGCAAAAATAGTGTTTAATTGGCTCAACGCCTTAACAGAAAAAACTAAAGTAAATTAGGACAACATTTATGAAATCAAAAAAATGGTTTAAACTCAGCATCTTGCTGGCTACAATGCTGATATCGGCAGTATTGTCTCCGGCAACGGCTGCTGAAGATATCAACGTGCTCAAACGCAGCGTTGTGCGTATTTCTACAGTATCCCAAACACCTGATTATAGCGTACCATGGGGCCCTGGAAACGATGAATCCGGCCAGGGATCAGGGTTTATCATTTCCGGACAGCGAATTTTAACCAACGCCCATGTAGTCAGTAACGCCCGTTTTATTACCATAGAGAAAGAAGGGGATTCACGCCGTTATGAGGCAAATGTCAAGTTTGTGGCCCATGACTGTGACCTGGCCATGCTGGATGTGGCGGATGAATCGTTTTTTGAAGGCACTAAGGCTTTAGATCTGGATGATGTGCCAAGTCTCGATTCCACGGTAACCGTTATCGGTTATCCCATAGGCGGAGAACGTCTTTCCATCACACGGGGAATTGTTTCGCGTATCGATTTTCTTGGATACATGCATTCGGGTGTAGACAGTCACCTGGTGGTTCAAATCGATGCCGCCATAAATCCCGGCAACAGCGGCGGACCGGTAGTTCAGAACGCAAAAGCGGTCGGCGTGGCCTTCCAGGGCTTCAGCGGCATGGTGGCCCAAAATGTCGGATATATGATCCCTGTTCCCGTAATCCAAAGATTTTTACAAGATGTAAAAGACGGCCGATACGATTTTTATGTTGATCTTGGTATTCAATTTTTCCCACTAATTAACACTACCCAGCGCCGCGCACTTGGTTTGGACAGAGGCGATTACGGCGTAATGGTCAGTGAAGTGCTGCGAGCTGGCGCATGCTATGGCAAAGTTCAAGTTGGTGATGTCTTACTCTCTATTGACGGGCTTTCCATTTTCAGCGATGGCCGAGTGGCCATGGATAATGACCGCTTGCTGCTTAACGAAGTCGTAGAACGCAAATTTAAAGGCGACCTGGTTCAAATGACAATTTTGCGCAACGGTAAAAAAATGCAAGTCTCTATAAAATTGAATACTCCCTGGCCTTATTTGATGCAAGCACAACAATATGATGTGCGTCCCCGATTTGTGGTCTTGGCTGGGCTGGTTTTCCAGCCGCTTTCCAATTCGTTTTTAGCTTCACTGCCCCAACAGCCACTGACATTAAGGTACTACTATACCATGTTTCTGGAAAAAGAACTTTATGCGGATCACCCTGAAGTTATTGTTATCAGCAAAATTCTGCCTGACCCTGTAAACACCCATTTAGGCAGATTTCTTTATACTATCATCGATGAAGTCAACGGTGTAAAAATCCGGACACTGAAAGATTTGGCGGATGCTTTTGCCAAGCCCGACGAATTTTTTGTAATACAATTGGTAGGCGACACACAACCTCTGGTGCTGGAAGCCAAGGCAGTGACCCAAGCCCAGGAGCGTATTCTTAAGCGCTACGGAATTAACCAGCATGCATTTCTTACAGGCGGCATCGTACCGCCAAATTGGCAGCAATCAACACCATAACCTTTGAGATATTAAGGGACGTGGAAGTTACAACGCCTAAAAAAATTACACGATACGTAAACATTGAAAAGAGAGTTAACATGATGTTTAAGAAAAATTCTCGTTTGCTCATTTTGCTCCTGGCCATCAGTTTGCTGGGATGTCAAGCCGGCTTTATGAAACCTTCCGAAACAAGTTTGCCCATGTCAGCCGGGCAACCTCTTATCAGGGTAACGGTTACCAGTCAGGGTTATTATTATCACAGGCCGTGGGAACAGCGGCGTCCTTCAACCCGCAATGCCATCGGTGTGATCGTTACCGGCGGACACGTGCTGGTCACCGGTCTGATGGTTGCCAATCACCGATATATTGAACTCGAAACCCTGGATACAAATGAAAAGCAACAAGCTAAGGTAGTTGTGGTTGATTACGAGGCGAATTTAGCTTTGCTCAAACCCGAAGATCCGGATTTCCTCAAAGGCCGCAAACCAATGGAACTGGCATCTAAAGTTCAAACCGGCGACAATCTGAAGGTAATTCAAGTCAAACCCACGGGTGACATAGTGGCCGGTTTTGGTGAAGTTACCGCCATTGAATTAAGAGCCTATGCCATGGGAAACTATTTTCTAGCCTATAGACTCAACTGCTCTTTACAATACCGTTTAAACAATCAAACCCTTCCGGTTATAAAAAGAAATAGTTTGGCAGGGCTTCTACTCGGTTTTTCTTCGGACAAAGAAACCAGGAATGTCATCCCTTTACCTGTTATCCGGCATTTTTTAGAGGATGCCTCCAAGGATAATTATGAGGGCTTTCCCCTGGCCGGATTTCGCTATGGAGATATCACCGATCCTCAGCTCAGGCGATATATTGAGTTACCCGAGGACCTGACAGGCATTTATGTTCATAAAGTGATAAAGGGCGGGCCGGCCGACCGTGCAGGCTTACAACCCGGTGATGTCATAACTAATATCGACGAACATGATATATCCGCCACAGGAAGATACAATCACCCTTTTTATGGCAAAACCTCGGTAACGCACCTGATACGCACCGGTTACCATGTAGGTGATCAGGTGATGATCCAGATCTTTCGCAAACAAAAACTTATAGAGCTGCCTGTTATATTGGATCATCGCAACCCGGAAGAATTTCTGGTTCCGCCTTATATTCTTGATAGAGCACCGGATTATCGCATTGTGGGTGGATTATTGATGCAAGAGCTTTCCTTGGATTATATACGTGAATACGGTAAAAACTGGTCTTCCATCGCACCTGTGCACCTGCTCTATTACAACGAGAACCAGGACTACCTGGAGGGCCATGAAAACGGAGGGAAAAAAATTGTGATTGTAACGGGCATCATTCCAACTCCTTATACCATTGGCCTGGAAAAGTTTTCCAACCTTGTAGTCAAGCGCATCAACGGGAAACAAATCCGCAATTTGGCGGATATAGCCCCTGCCCTTGAAAAACCGGTTAACGGTTTTCATAAAATAGAGGTGGATCAGCATCCACGCATTATCTATCTGGACCCTGAACAAATTCCCAATATTCATAAGTTGATCGAAAAGCGTTATCGTATTCCCATACAGCCAGTCATCAGGTCAACAACCCCTGGGCTAAAGACCGAGGGGCTTGAGAGATAAAAGAAAAAAGCCCTGCTCAAAAAGCAGGGCTTTTGTATACCTTCAAAAAAACTTTGGCGATTGGCGGAAAAAATATAGCATCTTAACAGATACCATATCGAGCTTAGAGCTTGCATACTTAACGTATTCGCAGCTTTGGCATAACGCACAAGACGGAAATAAGACATGCAAGATGGTATATTATTTAACTGCAAATCGCCTTACAAAACGGCCATTTCGTAAATAGCGCTAATTCATCTTGCGCTGCCGAATTTGCTCCAAGGTTTGTTGATAAAGGGTAGTTTTGCCTGTGTCCGCCTGCACAGCCCGCAGGGCCATTGCTTCTGCTTCGTTCAAGCGCCCCAGTTCAGCCAATATATGTGCAAGATTATTTAAAGCATCTGCATTGCGGGCATCTTTTTCCACAGCGCTGCGGAAGGATTTAGCTGCGCCATTCAAATCTCCATTAACGTATAAGGCATTGCCCAGCGCCATGTAGACATTGATACTATCCGGCCAGGTTTGACTCGCGTTCCGATAAGCCGTTATGGCCTGGTCCACGAAACCTGCTCTTTGCATCCCTAAGACTGCTTTTAAATAGCCGGTCTGCCGGGCACAGGCCGGCATACGGTTTTCCGGCAGCACAAGCAGCCCCCAATTACCGGCACGCTTCCAAGTGCTTAAAAAAGTTCTAAATCCCACCGTTCTCTGCTCATGCACACCGGTATGCAAAATGATATGCTGCCGGTTTAGATCATACCCAACAGCCACGGCGTAGTGCCATTTGGGAAACCAGCCCAGGCCCAAATTTTGCAGTACAATAACCGGATGACCAGCTGCAAGCTCCTTGATCAAACAATCCTGTCCTTTAATGGAATAAGCCAAACGGCCGTTTCGCCTAGCGGCGGTGACCAGACCGTTTTGCAGGCTACCTTTTTTGTCCGGGACATAGACCATGCTTTTGAGACTATCAGCGCTAACACCGTCACCGCTCCATCCCAAAACCATAGCCATGGCGGCAGGCCCGCATTGGAAGGCTTTCTGGGCATGAAAAGGCACCGAAGAAGCAAGCAGGACTCTTGGTGGAATCTGATTTGGCAAAGGGTTGCGTACAAGATGTTGTCCTGCACCGCACCCGGATATAAAAAACGCCAAACCGGCAACAAAAAGGCCCATCCTAAGAGCTTTGAAACCGCTTTGGCTATCGCTTCTTAATAAATGTAAAAACGTCCGTAACACCAACAATATCCGTTATCAATAAAACGACAAATACAACTATGCCCACAGTTAGAATAAATCCTATAGCATCGCCTCCCGCAGGCAGCTCATCGATTTTTTTGGCCAGCATGGAAATTTCTTCATCACTCATGACCATAACCCGCATTTGGGCTTCTTCAGGCTCAACTCCCCATGATTTAAACTGGGCGGCCACATCCTGCCGCTGCATAAAGGAGATGACTTTTTCCCTGTTTATATTATTGTCATGTTTTTGTAAAATATCAGCAGTTCTCACCATTGTCGCATTTGCCGGTGCGATAAAAACGCTCATATAACAAAATACAAAAGCAAGGGCTATGGCTACCGATTTTTGCAAAGCAAGCGTACGTCTCATATTACGATCCTTTCTTTTTGATTCTATGTTGAAAATTGTTGCCTGCGAATTCATTTTTTTCAAATAGTTACAAGCCTGTCAACGCTAATTTTCACCATAGATGGACGCCTTGCGTCAATTACGCCTTTCCCTGCTGCATTTTTTTTATTTTTCTTTTTATTTTTCTTTTTATTTTCGGCGAAATGGATACGAAACTTTGCACGTTGCGGCAGGTTAGTGCCCTGAAAGTTAGATCCTGTCAGGCTTTTTATCCTTGAACTTTAGTGTGACTAACTATAGTGTCGCATAGACGAAATTGAAAAATTCTTTCCAGATCAAACCGTGCGATTAATTTTAGCACGGGCATCTGATTGATATGCCGCCGGGTTGATATTGCGAGGATAAAAATTTGAGCGCAACTTATGATTCCGGGCGAATTGGAAATTTCGCCAATGAGCACTAACTGCGATAATAATTGGAAGAGCCATGTTTTATATTAAAAAAATAATAACGCCCTTTATATTGCCTCCCGGTATCTTTATCCTTGTTTTGGGCATTATTTGCATCTGGTCCTTAACAAAAAAAAGACCACGTACAGCTTTATTGTCATTTGCAATGTCATTTGTATTGTACATTTTTTCAATCGGTCCTATTGCGGACCTGCCCATGCGCGGATTGGAATCCGGGCTGAAAATTCCATCAAAATTTGATACAGACGTAATTATCATGCTCAGCGGCGGATTGTACGGTTATTCTCACGACTTGTCAGGCATAGGCGCTCCCGGCCCATTTACGATGGAACGATTGGTAACTGCTGCTCGAGTGCATTTTAAAACAGGCGCTCCAATTATTGTCTCGGGCGGCCAGGTTTACGAACATCAAGCGGTGATTGCCCCCGCCGTCAAACGTTTTTTAATGGATTTGGGGATTGCCGAAAAGATGATCATTCTTGAAAGCCGTAGCCGGGACACATATGAAAATGCTTTGTATTCCAAACAAATTTGTGAAAAACGCGAATTTAGCAAACCTGTTTTGGTAACGAACGGTTATCACATGAAACGCAGTTTACTCAGTTTTAAAAAAGTGGGTATGACGGTAACGCCGCTTGCCTGCGGACTGATGTACTGGCCAAATAAAAAGTATGGCTGGACCAGTTATCTGCCCAGGGCCGACCACTTCAGAACTGCCTCTACCGGGTTGCACGAATGGATCGGATTAATTTATTATCGCTACAGATATTAAAGAGTATAAAACCGGTAATGACATATCAAAAACACTCACCAAACTTAAACGCCTAAGGCAGGTATATCAAAAAAAACTCTCCCGGTTGCCAGAGACCATAAGCAAAGCCGGTTTCGCAATCTGCTTTCCAACGCGCCGGAACAGATGGGCTCCGAAGGGCAATCCGCCCGCGGACGGCCAAACCGGCAGTCAAAGCAAACGTAATGAAAAAATAGAGCGGTATCTTCACGTTTTAAGCAGCGAACTTTAAGAACGAATGGCACAGCTTGCTGATTTTAAAAAACAGTTTGAGTAAGGGATGTAAATTCAGCGGCTGAACAATTCAACAAAATTATTCAGCCGCTGTCTGAGTATTAAGGCGATTTGCAGTTAAATAATATACCATCTTGCCTGTCTTTTTTTCCGCCTCTTCAAGTCGGGCCAAAGCTGCAAATACCTTAAGTATGCAAACTTTGCCATGCCTTGAAGCCGAAAAACCTCTAAGCGCAATACGGAATCAGTTAAGACAGATGTTATATTCTTTTGCGCCAATCGCCTATGCGTTTTGGTTTGTCATGTCTTTATCAATTAATTATATTCGTTAACGGTCACGCGGTTTTGAGTCGCATATTCTTTTTCACTGACAGTTTCGCCGTTTTCGCCTTTGTATATCCTTCCAAAACCGGTAATAACCGCTATAAACATAACCGCTACCAAAAACCACCCATGAAACACATAGGGCCAAACGTCTGTTGTGGCAATAGCCTTAACAAAATCATACTGCCCCGTCAGGCCTTTAATAGTGGCAGCCCCCAGTAATACTGCACCACTCCAAGGAAAAATATATCCCAATGCAGAGGTTGTGGCGTCCAGAAGATTTGCACGGCGATAGCCATGAATATTAAATTTGTCGCCGACCTCTTTGACAAAACCCGATGCGGCAATTTCAGCAGCAGTGTTGATGGTTATAAAGACATTAAGCGATGCGATCAGGCTTAACATTGCAAGTTCAGCACGTCTTGCGCTTTGTTTGATGATTCCAAAAAGATTTGTCTTCAAGGCATCCATGGTTCCGCCGATAGTCATGATATGGCCGGCCGCACATATAAGCAAAATTAAAACGGCCATATTAATGTATCCGGTTACTCCATTTAAAATTGCGCCCCCAACGACTTGCTCCTGAGAATCAATGAAAAAAAGTTTGGCCGGTGCTATCATTCCGCTGGCGATACCAAGAATCGATGCAGTAATAATTCCCCATGTCAAAGAAACGATTAAATTATTGCCCCGCATGGCAAGAAAAATAACCAATACAAAAGGAATCATGTATATCAGACCCTTTGGATCGGCATTATTGGCCATATATGTGGCGGCCTGCTCGACCGAGAGTCCGATTCCGTCCGAAGCCCCTCCGAAAATATACAAAAAAATCAATGCCGGAATTGCCGCGAAAATACAATATTTAAACCTGGAGCGTACAACGCCGGGAACATCGACATCTTGAGTTACCGCCGAAACAATTGTCGTATCAGATACAGGGGCAAGATTATCGCCAAAGGCGGCGCCGCTTAAAATAGAAGCAAAAAGAACTACCGGGTGCGCCCCCATAATAAGTCCTGCAGGATACATCAAGGTGGTAAAAGCGACAACAGTTCCGTAACCAGTGCCCACCGCAGTGGAAAACATGGCTGCAAGAATAAAGGTTACAATTGTAAAAGTGGCGCCTTCAACACCAGCAACATGAGCAATCCACACTAAGCCGTTTACAAAACCGCCTTCTTTTAAAACTTGTGCAAAAATACCGGCAAAAAACCATGCGATAATAGCCACAACACCAACTTTTTGGGCCATTCCTACAAATATGTTTTCGCAATAATCAGCCCATTTGTCTTTAACCAGAAACATCCCCAGAGTTAAGCCTATCAGGCACCCCAACACAAGTCCGGTTTCAGTCGCTGATTGCTTGATGGAAAGAAATATAGCCCAGCCTACAAAAAAGAGCATGGGCACAGCGCCTCCAAAGCTTCCAAACCGAAAATTCAATTGCTTCTTCTGAACTTGATTTTCATCCATTTTTAAAGAATACCCTTTCCAAATTCCATTCAGGAATTTGCGAATTATCAAACATACAAACCAAAACGTCTTAACAACAAAAAAAAATATAGATCATGACCATCCGGAAATGGCCGGTTTAAAGACTTCCGGACGGTCACCAACTCATTTCCAATTTAAAATTACTTTTCCGGATTTTCCAGATCGCATAACATCAAATCCCTGTTGAAAGTCATCAACACTAAACCGGTGCGTGATCACCGGATCAATGGATAAATTGCCTTGCAGCATGCTAATGGACTTATACCAGGTTTCAAACATCTCCCGCCCGTAAATCCCTTTAAGAAACAGTCCTTTGAATATCACTTGATTCCAATCGATAGAAGTATTCGCAGGAAGAAGCCCCAAAATAGCAATCTTGCCACCGCAATTCATATTCTTGAGCATGTCATTGAACGCCCGGGGATTGCCTGACATTTCCAGTCCCACATCAAAGCCTTCTTTCATATCAAGCTCATGCATGACATCAGCAATCGATTCGTTAAGAACATTTACGGTTCTCAACAGCCCGGCAACCTTTTTAGCCAGTGACAGCCGATAGTCGTTAACATCCGTAATAACGACATGCCTTGCTCCTACATGCCGCGCAATTGCCGCAGCCATGATACCAATTGGACCGGCGCCGGTGATGAGAACATCCTCACCAACCATATCAAAGGAAAGCGCCGTGTGTGACGCGTTTCCTAAAGGGTCAAGAATTGCCGCAATATCGTCATCGATCATATCCGGAAGATTATATACATTTTCTTGCGGAACGCTGATATATTCCGCGTAAGCCCCGGGGCGATTCACACCTATACCAATGGTGTTGCCGCATAAATGCCGCTTTCCTGCTCTGCAACTTCTGCAATGCCCGCAAGTGATATGCCCTTCAGCCGTTACCCGGTCACCTCTTTTAAACCCTTTGACATTTTCGCCAAAATCTTCGATGACGCCGGCAAACTCATGGCCCACTACCATAGGAACGGGAATTGTTTTGGCGGCCCACTCATCCCAGTTATAAATATGGATATCGGTTCCGCAGATTGCAGTTTTTGAAACCTTAATCAACACATCGTTTTTCTTCACTTCAGGTTCAGCTACATTTTCCATCCACAAGCCGGCCTGAGCTTTTTTCTTCACTAATGCTTTCATTTTGTTCCTGTTTTTACGTATTATTAAATTATATTCAATTTACTGCCGACTTTCCTAAATCCTTCCAGAGCCCGGTCAAGATGCTCTTTTGTATGTCCTGCAGACATCTGGGTCCGAATACGCGCAGTTTCCTTTGGCACTACCGGAAAAGAGAATCCAACCACGTAAATATTCTCATTAAGCAGTTCGTTGGCCATTTGCTGAGCAAGGCGAGCTTGCCCGATCATAACCGGTACAATCGGGTGTTGGCCGGGAATGATTTCAAATCCGATTTTTTCAAGACCGCAACGCCAATATTCTGCGTTTTGATGCAGCTTGCGGCGCAGAACCGTCTGTTTTTCCAAAAGATCAATAACTGCAATGGAAGTTGCGGCAATCGCGGGAGCCAAAGAGTTGGAAAACAAGTATGGGCGGGACCGCTGGCGCAACCATTCGACCACTTCTTTTTTCCCGGCCGTATATCCGCCTGAAGCTCCGCCAAGTGCTTTTCCAAAAGTACCGGTAAAAATATCCACACGGTCCATCACACCGCAGTATTCCGGAGTTCCCCGGCCGTTTTCTCCCATGAATCCGACAGCATGGGAATCATCAACCATCACCATTGCACCATATTGGTCAGCCAAGTCACAAACGCCCTTGAGATTAGCAATAATCCCGTCCATTGAAAAAACCCCGTCTGTGGCAATAAGCTTGAATCTGCAGTCAGAAGCGTCCTTGAGCTTGGCTTCAAGATCAATCATATCGTTATTATTATACCGAAGGCGCTTGGCCTTGCATAACCGCACACCATCAATAATACTGGCGTGGTTAAGTGAATCGCTGATAATTGCATCTTCAGGGCCGAGTATGGTTTCAAACAATCCGGTATTGGCATCAAAGCATGAACTATAAAGAATTGCGTCCTCAGTTTTTAAGAAAGAACTGACTCGCTGCTCGAGCTGTTTATGCACTGTTTGGGTACCGCAAATAAACCTTACCGAAGCAACACCATAGCCGTATTGATCAACTGCTTCTTTGGCCTTTTGAATCAATTCCGGATGATTGGCTAATCCAAGATAATTATTTGCGCAGAAATTGATAACTTCTTTGCCATCACCAAGCTTAATGGCTGCCTGCTGGGATGTCGCGATAATCCGTTCTTCTTTATACAACCCGTCTTGCTTAAGCTGATTGATTTGATTGGCAAGATATTGCTCAAATCTTTTTCTCATATCCTCTCCTCACAAATGAGATAAATTAAAAAAGTAGTGCTATTTTTCGAAACGTAAATTCGCAAATGAGAACGGGCCGCAAGTTGATTGCCATATCGGCTAATAACATTGCGAGGCCGTCTCAAATCGCTCACGGTAGTTTAATGTTGGTCCAAAAGGCCGTCAAGCCGGGATGCGAAAATGCCAATTTACCTTATAACCATGTTAAGAACCGCGCGATCATATCATACTGTGCCCGAAAGTACAGTCATTACATCAGCTCGCCACCTGAATTTTGTTATTCGGCATCTATCAGCGAAACAGGAAAATTTGTTCGGAATCAAGGGTGCGAAATGTTTTATCACAGACATATAGTTGATATTCCGGGGATAATCTTTTTTCAGCACGGCGAAGATATCCGGCAAATTGGCCATTTAGGAGCTTGGAAGATGCTAATATAGACGTTATTACGCTTAGATTTGGATTCGTTTTACGGCGCTCCTATGGGTGCATACAGGCTTATATACTAATTGTCTGTACACATTAGCGCAACAGGCAAAAACGAATTCAAGAACGAGCATAAATGGTATATTCGAATTTGTGACTGCTCCCGGCAATAAATTACCGGGAATTCTCGCTGGATAATCTTAAATCCCTTATGGCTGGAAACTATCTAAAAATCCAAATCGCCCCGGCGCTATTATCTCTGGATTGCCCAACAAGCCATACCTTTAATCCTAATTGAGGCAATATTCGTCCGGCATCGGGAATCAGCTCATCAATATAGCATCTGTAGTCATCAAAAAGTATTTGACCGCGCCTGCTTTCATAATCATAGATTCCACGCGCCGAATCATCGATATACCACGATGGCGTCCGGCTATATGAAAATGCAGCATCGGCAACCTGATAAAGTGTGCTGTTTAAAATTGAAGGCTCGCCGTCAAGTTCGCCGACAATGGCCTTAGGGTGCGAATCAACAACACCTAAAAAGCCTTGGCCGGGGTGTTGGCCGGTCCAATTGCCGGTAAAGCTTTCATCACCATACCAGATAACCAGTCCGGTATTATACTCAATGCCCCTGGCGTGACGCAAGGAGCTGTCCGCCCCCCTATAATTGCGCCATTCAAGATAATAATAGTTTTTCGCATAAGAAAAACCATTGGAAACGGAAAAACCATCCAATTCGAATAATGAAGTTTATTTAGTAACTACTCACCCGTATCTATTTCCTGCTCAGGGAATTGTGAACCGGCTAATGCCATTTGAATTGCAACAAGCGGGTTTACACCTTGGCTTGACATAGTTTGCAGATAACTTGAAATACGGCAGTAGGCCCGAGCATATT
>JAAERL010000463.1 GCA_024230435.1 Desulfobacteraceae bacterium | reverse complement strand
TACGAATACTTTAAGTATGCAAACTTTGGCAGGCCTTGAATACGAAAAAAAATCGAAGCTCAATCTGGTATATTCTTTTCCGTCAATCGCCTAAGTGGTGCATTCGCATCTTCCCCGACCCTTAAGTTTACGCATAGTGATCAACGGCAATTATAATTGCCGTTGATCAGCATAACCTTTGGCCGGATCTGATAATCGTGATCCGGCTACAACTGATCATACAACCCTAAAACCTCAGAAATGCTTTAACACGCATTATTCAATCGGGCATGGAACCAAACTTAATTTTTCAATCATTTTACACGATAAGCACAATGGCATAAATTTCTATAAAATTTCGAAACCATAGATGATCAAAACTCCCTTGCTATAATCAATTCCTGTGCTTTGCCATTAGTTATAGTTATTTTAGCGTTCATGATTCCTAATCTGATGGATATTTTTCTTCTTCTTCCGTCATATCGAGAACGCTAATTATTATTCTCGACCTCAACGGTCTCCCATTTCGGGGGGATATACGTGTGCTGTTCAACGACGAGCGGATTCAATGATGAAGATTGACCGTTAGCCTCTTCAACGGAAGGCTCAACCTCAGAAGATTCACCTTTAGCCTCTTCAACGGATTCAGGTTGTGGCTCCTCCTTACCCTTACCAACCAGATTTCCCACAACAACCTGACCATTCTCTTCCTTAACATTAACAACCAAATTTTGAACGGAAGGCTCAACCTCAGAAGATTCACCTTTAGCCTTTTCCCAATCATCCAAAAGTTCATTTGGCAAATTATTTCCGAAATGATCTATAAAATTGTTCGCGTAATTCTCTAATTCTCTGTTTCTTTTTGCTGTATCATTTCCTTCCTTCTTTATAAATCCTATAAATTCTCTAAAATATCCTTCAATACCGTCGTTCAAAAAAGAGGCGGCAGGTTTATTAACGAAAGGAGTACTCAACAAGCCATTAACTATTTCATCACGTATATTGTTGTATACCTTAACATTATCCTTCTTCAAAAATTTAGAGATTTTTCCATTAACACTATCCATACCAAGATACTCGGAGAAATCATTGGTATTGACTTGATTTTCCCCTTCAGTCGCCTTGCGATATTTATCAACCTGAGTTTGTATATAATTATGTAATTTTTTTAAATAGTCACGAATATTTTTCACCTTATATTTTTTTCTTTTAGATTTTTCTATTTCTAAGCCACTATTGCTCATAAAAATTTCAGGTGAACACATTATTTTCTCGTATCGCATTATTAAATCTTTTTTTCTTTCTTTATTTGCTCTGTTGCCTTTTATTTCCATCAAATCTTCCCAAACATTCTTCTTGAAATAATCCCATTCAATCTCTGGATCTATTCTGATAGCTTCTTTATAATTTTCGAACTCCATAATTTTATAATCGAGCGCCTTAATTTTATAATCGAGCGCCTCGTTTTTATCACCTTTTCTTTCTGCTTCTTTACTAGCGTCAGCTAATTTTGGAATTAATTCCTGCGCTAAATCTGAATTTACATATATTGCTTTTTCTAAATCAGTGATCGCGCCTTCGTAATTTTTGTTATCAAGCTTGACGCTCGCACGCTTGTTATATACGTCAGCGAATCTTGGATCTATTGCTTTTTCTAAATCTGGATTTAAATCTATTGCTTTTTCTAAACATTTGATTGCTTCATCATGATTTCCTTGCTTTAGAAAGGCGATCCCAAGATTGTTGTATGCTTCAGCGTATTCTGGATTTAAATCTATTGCTTTTTCTAAACATTTGATTGCTTTATCATGCATTCCTAAATTTTGGTACGCAAGCCCAAAGCAATAGCATACATCGGCATCGGCGGAGGCTTCAGCGTTAAATTCGCAACCTTTATTGATGGCATTCTTAAATTCAGCTATTGCATCATCATGCTTTCCTTGCTTTA
>JAAERL010000462.1 GCA_024230435.1 Desulfobacteraceae bacterium | reverse complement strand
TGACTGTATTATCCTCAGTGTTGCCTGCTGGAGACCCTCATTGCCGAAGGCGAAGGGAAAACAGCATGTCAAATGTAGGTGTAGGTACATATCTCTAGCGCACACGGAGAGTAGTTACTAGTTACTATTACTAAAAAATTTAGTTATCTGCATCCCACATAGAGGCCCTCTCTCGTGCTAAAGATGAAAAGTAAGACCTAAGGTGATGGCTCAACTAAACTACGCCCAAGGTACAATAAAAACAAATGGTTGCCCTGTCCGTAGTTGCATGCCCCCCTACTTACTAGTTCTCGGCAAAATGACCTCGGAATAATGCTGTCTGAAATCAATTTTGGCCCGATTTGAGTGCTTCAAAGCGGCAATATTGTGGTACATTATCTTGCGATCAAGCGGATATACTTATATAATTGGTAGACTACCCATGGAATGAGCTGTGTGTGATCAATGGCAGGAAGTCGATGATTCGCTCAGATCGATTTACGGATTTTGATTCGACCTAAAATATCGATTTTTAAATTTTTTGCTGTCCTGACTTCTCTGTAAAGATCGAAGATGCTCACTATTCACCATGCCTTCTCCCCAGAAGAAGAAACGAGGGAAGCCGAATGGAAAGGGAGCAAAGAGGAGCAAGACAGAGAGCAAAAAATTTAAAAATCGATATTTTGAGGTCGAATCAAAATCCGTAAATCGATCTGAGCGAATCATCGACTTTCTTCCATTGATCACACACAGCTCATTCCATAGGTGGTCTACCAATTACATAAGTATATCTACTTGATCGCAAGATAATGTACAACAATATTGCCGCTTTGAAGCACTCAAATCGGGCCAGAATTGATTTCAGAGAGCATTATTCCGAGGTCATTTTGCCGAGAACTAGTAAGTTCAAGTAGGGGGGCATGCAACTACGGACAGGGCAACCATTTGTTTTTATTGTACCTTGGGCGTAGTTTAGTTGAGCCATCACCTTAGGTCTTACTTTTCAT
>JAAERL010000461.1 GCA_024230435.1 Desulfobacteraceae bacterium | reverse complement strand
GTCAAGACGGCACGGGCGATATGCCCGCAATTCATGTGGAGAGCAGCAAGGAATTCAGTTCGTTGGGCCGTCAGCAAAACTCACTCGTCGGTTGATGTGCGTGAGGTTGATGTGAGGGATATGGTGGGATTCAGTTTCATCCTCGCTGTAACTGAGCGTACGGCTATGTACGTAGGAAATCAAAATCGAAACGAATTAAAATATTTTTCGTTCGCGCCAAGAATCAAATATCGCTGAATTTATTAAGTAAGTACAATGTTACTCACGAAATACGCTTGAACCGTTCATTCACTGACAAAAAGCAACGCTTTATAAAGCATAATTTTCCCTTTTCGCATGAAGCAGCCTAGGGCAGCGATTTAGGTGCCCAGGGTGGCCTGGAGGTCGTCTGTTTGAAGCTGCTCTCTGTCGGTGACTGCGCGCACTGACCTGAAGCACCCCACACGCAGAGAGGATCAAAATAGTCATTATACTTTTGTCTATTTGGCTATGCTCCTGTGTAGAATTGATATATTCCCGCATGCCTGTATATTGCGTGTGAGCCT
>JAAERL010000460.1 GCA_024230435.1 Desulfobacteraceae bacterium | reverse complement strand
GGTGCTAGTTTTCGAGATCCAGTCTGAGATTCCAGTCTCAGTTCCGAATACTAAAGTGTCAATCAAGTAACTGCATTGACCAGCAGGACGCTTCGTTTAACTCCTAATAGGGGACTTGTGTTCTCCTCAGTAGGGGACTTATGTTGTTGGCTATACGGGTTCTGGTCAAATCTGTAATGACTTCATAAGTTCAGTGTTAGTTTAGATGATGGTGATGTAGTCTATTGTAACACTAATAAAACCTGCAATGCTTCGAAGAAGAAAAAAAATGCCACGAAAAGCGTCTTCTGATCTTCAGCCACTTCAACGGACTTTATAACTTTGATAATATCTTCTCTCAGCGCCCGCGTTACGTCGAAATGAACAAAGAAAAGGGTGATGAATGGAGCTTGGGTACCAGCATTAGTCAAAAGTTTGGACACCCCATTTTCAACACAAAATCACAAGAAAGTCTGGACGCCTTATATAAGACTCTATAACTCGACAAATATTCGAGATAGGACTTTTCTAAGCAAATAATGCATAACCAGAATTAAATTTTCTTTCGATTGATGTAGTGGGTTGTCAGTTTCCGACAATTCTTTATAAAGTTATTGCTATCCAACCATAAGTGTTCGCTTTCATAAAAAAAATATTTTTGCC
>JAAERL010000459.1 GCA_024230435.1 Desulfobacteraceae bacterium | reverse complement strand
GTTTATTTCAAAACCCGCTCCTTCCCATTTTCTTCATCGACGCGCTGCGCCGTTGTCGAACTGCTGCACCTGTAAAAGTAGGGAACAAATTCGTCAGTGATGAGAAGAGACAGGAACGAGAAAAATGACGAACTCTTTCGATTCAAGCAAATGCAGTCCAAAATATTATGAAGTGATTCCAAATAAGCAATGCGATCACTTGTTGCTTGCTGGTGCGCGCTCGCATTGCTTGATCGTGCCCTGTAGAGCGCGGCGCGCAGCGCAGCTAGCGGCAATGCCAATCAGTCCGTTACACCGCTATCCAGAAGAAACCCCGCCTTCTAAAACTAAAACCTCCAGACAGGAAGGTATTGAGCAAGACCCTTCCTCGCCAAAGAAATTAAACGGGAAAGAATATTGGCGCGCAAGAGTAGTTTATCGGCGTCACTACCACGACAATGAATGAAAGTCTATCCGGCCGTTGATTGGGCTCTTGTTGGTCAGATTGGCGCGTGTAACCGTTTACAAAGTTCGGTAGCAAGTTGAATTTTTGATCTGTCTTGAGCTTTCTAATTACTATTTATTCCTACGCTAAAATGATGTTTCTGTTCGATTGGAATTTCTCTCGATGTCGGACTTTTTTTCTTTAGCAAATAGCGG
>JAAERL010000458.1 GCA_024230435.1 Desulfobacteraceae bacterium | reverse complement strand
CGTGCGAAAGGATTATCGCGGCGGTTGTGCCAAGGGCGCGGCCATGTAACTAGGCTGGTTGGTGGAATAAGTCTACTCGCCATCGTATATTGTGCACCTTAAAATATTGTGCCGAAAATATTTTCAACCACCCCCAAAACTCCCAAAAAATCAAAACACAACAAGCGAAAATAACACGCGGAACAACACAGAAACAACAGTACCATACCACAATCACAACAAAGAAACATCCATCCACTGTCTCCTGCGTTGATAACTATTACAACAAACTACACTCCAATCTACGTCAAAACATTTAAATAAGACTCAGGTCTAGGCTTTTCGCGTGGTTTTAGCCATTTTCTCATCTGCAGCTTTTTCATAATCATCAGCGGATATGTTGTATCCGGCGCTTCCCTTTTCATTTCCGGGTATCAACCTACCGGAAACGGGTTGTTGAGTAGATGCATAGGTGCACCCTATCCTGTCTCACAGCCTCCTCTTATCTATCTTCAAGCAAATTCACGGTGTGCTATTCAGCCATTGCATCATCTATAGTTCTTTCGTAAACATCAGCGGCGGATATGTTGTATCCGAATCACTTTTGGTCTCCGATCACCATACCTAAAAGGGGACGCTGAATAGATGCACAGATGCAACCTGTCCTGTCTCACTCCTATTTCCTGGCTTCGATT
>JAAERL010000457.1 GCA_024230435.1 Desulfobacteraceae bacterium | reverse complement strand
TCTGTATCATGGGAACCTGTTTATGCTATGGTGAAACAGCAAGGGTAAAATCTGGTAAAATGTGCCCCTTCGCGGTTTGCGACACATTGACACCAGCCCCCGTCTTCTATCCGGTACTCAAAATGTCACAATATTTTGTTCGGTGCGCGGTACTCAAATGTCACAATATGTAATTTCCAAAAAGAAATGACACAAAATTCGAGGTGGACGGAATCAATTTTTGATTTTTGATTGGCAAGGCAAGCGTGCTTGCTAATTCTTGGTTGCTGGTCTGTTGCTGGTTGCTGTCCTGTTGCTGGTTACTGCTTTACAATACTTGCTTGTCACCATATGTTCTTAGACTCAATAGCCTTGCTGGCAACGAGGAGACGTGTTGTGCAGTACTAACCGCTGTACCAATTCACAATCATCATACATATATCATCATCATAATCATGGGCGTGAAGGAACGCATCGCAGCAATAAATGCGCTTGAAAAAGGAAAGGGAGGTGAAAGCGCAATGCCCATCGGCATCGGTCCACCTCCAGCCAAGCCAAAGGAGAGC
>JAAERL010000456.1 GCA_024230435.1 Desulfobacteraceae bacterium | reverse complement strand
GATGGCGGAAGCTCTGATGGTGGAAGCTCTGATGGCGGAAGCTCTGATGGCGGAAGCTCTGATGGCGGAAGCTCTGATGGCGGAAGCTCTGATGGCGGAAGC
Source organism: Desulfobacteraceae bacterium (assembly GCA_024230435.1). Classification (GTDB taxonomy): domain Bacteria; phylum Desulfobacterota; class Desulfobacteria; order Desulfobacterales; family Desulfosarcinaceae; genus UBA2230. Next base: position 37,608 of record JAAERL010000456.1, on the reverse strand, counting down.
TCCGATGGCGGCAGCTCCGATGGAGGAAGCTCCGATGGCGGCAGTTCTGATGGCGGAAGCTCTGATGGCGGAAGCTCTGATGGCGGAAGCTCCGATGGCGGAAGCTCCGATGGCGGCAGCTCCGATGGCGGTAGCTCTGATGGCGGCAGCTCCGATGGCGGCAGCTCCGATGGCGGAAGCTCTGATGGCGGAAGCTCCGATGGCGGAAGCTCTGATGGTGGAAGCTCTGATGGCGGAAGCTCTGATGGCGGAAGCTCTGATGGCGGCAGCTCTGATGGCGGAAGCTCTGATGGCGGAAGCTCTGATGGCGGAAGCTCCGATGGCGGAAGCTCCGATGGCGGAAGCTCCGATGGCGGCAGCTCTGATGGCGGCAGCTCCGTTTGATTATCAGCTCCACTCATCCAAGAGCATACATTTTTAGATTGGCTTCATGTTATTTTGTAAAAACGGTCAATACAGAATTTTATTTTTTCAGATAGCGGATACTGTATTTGCCTTTTGTATGAAGTTAGAGGCCAAGCCCTTTTAACAGATTAGCCTCTAACCATCAATACGGTAGTAAAAAAGTGCTTTTTTATTCTTACGTAAAATTTAAGCTCTAAATTCTTTATTTAATTAAGCGTTCAAAAAATTTAAAAAAGTTTTTAAAAATTAGTCCGTATTGATTGCCGGAATCATTATTTACTTCTTGTTCTGCGCTGATCCCGGCTTTGGGTGCTGTTTTTTTGCTGGTCATCTTTTCATTTAATTTTTCATTTAATTTTTCATTTAATTTTTCATTTAATTTTTCATTTAATTTTTCATTTAATTTTTTCTTGATGAGTGTAACGTTGGTTTGCAAACGAGTATCATTTGGATTTTCTTCAATGGCCTTATCACAATCATCGATTGCGCCCTGGCAGTCACCTTGCATTGCTTTTGCTAATGCACGGCAGACGAACGCAAAAGCATATTTGGATTTTAATCTGACGGCCTTATCACAGTCATCAATCGCGCCTTCGTGGTTATTTTGCTTTATCTTAATAAATCCGCGCATAGCAAGTGCACAAGCATCGTTTGGATTTATGTTGATGACTTGACTATAATCGTTGCTGGCGCCTTGGTAATCTTTTAGCTTCCTCCTGACATCTGCACATTCATAGCGATAAGAAGCATTTTCCGGCTCTAATTTGATTGCCCTTTTATAATCGTCGATGGCGTCTTTGTAATCTTTTAGTTTCTTCTTGGCATCTGCACGTTTGCAATAAAAAGAAGCATTTTTTGGTTTTAATTTGATTGCTCCATCATAATCTCTGATGGCGTCTTTGTAATCTTTTAGTTTCTTCTTGGCATCTGCACGTTTGCAATAAAAAGAAGCATTTTTTGGCCTTAATTTGATTGCCCTATTATAATCTTTTATGGCGCCTTTCCAGTCCTTTTGTATTTCTCTTACGCTTGCACGCCGGCCGTAATGAATAGCTCTGTTTGGCTCCAACATGATTGCCACATCATATTGATCGATAGCGCCTTGATAGTCTCTTAACATTTTCTTGGCATTTGCAATTTCACAAACATAAGAAGCTTTTTTCCTGTCGAATTTTATAGCCTTATTATAATCATTGATAACGCTGTTCCAGTCGCCTGTTTTTTTATGGATTGAGGCTCGACGTAAAAAATAATCTTTATTTGGATTTAAATTGATTGCCGTGTCATAATCATCAATAGCGCGTTGGAAGTACTCTTGCCCTTGTCTTTCATAAGCTAAACCACGCGTGGCATATAAACTATCATCTTCGGGATCTAATTCAATTGCTTTGCTGCAATCGTCTATAGCCCCTTGATAGTCACCAGCCTTTACTTTGCAAAGTCCGATATGGTGTAGAGGCATATCAAATTCAGGATAACATCTGATTACCTTTTCATAATCCTTGATGGCGTTTGAGTAATCTGCATCCTTTTGCTTAGACCTGGCACGGTTGCATAGTGCGCGCCCAACTATAAAATTGTGTTCACGATAGGTTCTTTCAAGTTCAATAAATGTATCAAGAGACCTTTCGTCATCCATATCCAGGGCCAGATCCAAAGGAGTTTCTTCGTTATTGTTTCGTATATTTTTGCTGGACAGAAACCTATCGAATTTTTCCATTCTAATCGTCAAGATTTCTCTGATCATTGTCGTATTGCCGGTTATACAGGCAATGTGCAACGGGCGATTGCCGTTTTTATCCGTAGATTTTTTACTAGAAAGCTTTACTATAATATCACGCATTTTATCGTGGCCGGTTGCCGGATTTAATTTTATTAGAGAGTCTTTCAGATTTTTAAGGAAAAACATCTGAAAATTTGTATAATCCATGTATTTTCTGACATCCTTGATCAATGCTATCGTTGCATCTCTTCTCATGATGGTACGATCTTGCTCCAGCATGGAGAACTTTTTTTTAATTTCTGCAATATCCTTATCTGTCATTGGTTCGGAAAAACTTTTTAACAGATTGATTGCCTCCATGGCCTGCCCCGTGTTCAGGTTTAACTGAGTCATTAAAGCATCGGCTAATTCGCCACTATTCCGGTTATCATGTTTTGGCGAATTTAACTTTTCCCAAAATGCCTTTCTCATTTTCCCATTTACAAAGGCCGGTTTTTTTAAAAAAGATTTTTGATGAAAAAAATCCCATATAGCAACAGACTGTTTTTTACTGATAACAGCATCCTTGTGATCGTCTGCGATCCAATCATGGAACATGTATTTATTAACCGCATAGATGTTGTTTTCCCGGCAAAATTTAAGAATAACCGGTTCGCTGACATAAAAGGTATTGGCTATATCTCTTGGGGTAGCGTTGAATTTGGCCATACGTCTGATCAGCGCTATGTTACTTTCAAGGCACTCGGTATCGAGTAAAACCGATGTCATTGTTTCATTTACTCTGGACCAGAGCGTTAGTAAAGTATTTTTATTGTCATAGGCGTTATTTCCTATCTTAACTCTTTGAAGTTTAGACCGGTATATTTGATCATTTTTTTTCTTGCCAACATCAATGGCCGTCTGTATTGCTTTTTTTCCAATCTTTACTACCGCAGATTCCGGCTCTGAAGCCTCATAAGCTATATTGCAAGCTGCATACACTAAAGTGACAGCATCCTTGGAGATTTTTCTGGCGTGCGTGCCACTAGTGGGATTCACGGTTTTTTGGACAGACGTGGTAAGTTTTTTATTAATTTGATCACATTTATTTTGAAGTGTTTTGTTTATATCTCTAACAAGGCCATGGGCCTGGATAAATCTTTTACTCTCGATAAACCTTTCCGCTTTGGATTGAGAATTCCTAATGCGGGCTGCATGCAAAGCATTCGTTTGATTAATATCGTTGATACAGGCATCTTCCTTGTACTCTTCTTGAATATTTTCTTGTATAGTTACGAGCTCTGACCTAATTGAATATTCTGAGCCGGCCTTCAAAGAATTATCTTCCGCTATGTCTTCAGATGCTTTTTCTTTGTAATTTTTCGAAGTTTTGGCCTGGCGGATTTGATCATCTTGTTCTGCATACATCCGGTGGCAATGTTGTAAAAATTTACTGTTTTGCGGGTCGTCAGGATTAAGCATAACGTATTCCCCGCTTAACAATAGATCACTCGCGTCCGCTATAGCCTGGTTTGTTTTTTTCAATTTGGATTTTAATTTAAATCCAGTAACCGTAGTGCTAACGGCCGTTTTGGCGCCTTTGCCGACAAGAACGATAATCCCGGCAGTGCCAAAACCTGACAGGCTTAAAATAAAGACTCCTGCTGACAGACCAACAATTTTTAAGGCAACATCTTTTTTATACTGAGAAAGTTCTGTTTTATTATATGAATATATGGCCTCCAGCGCCTCTATAATATACTTGCTAAAATTCTGGTTTTCTTTTTTCAGTAAAATGGCGGCCTTTTCGTTGCGTTCCGTGGAAAATTGGTAACGCAATATTTTTTTTTGATTTTTGTAAAACAGGCTGTCATTTGAATCTTCATTTTGATTTTCTGTAGTACTTTCAGAGTCGGAGATGATTTCTAACAGATCGTCTATGTCCTGATAAAAAATGGTATCCGATTCCCATTCTGATTCCAATTCTGATTCGGTTTCAGATTCCGTTTCCGTTTCCCAATGCGATTCATCAATGTCATCGTTTCTATCCATTGCACAAAGTTTACTGATAAATTCTTCGCTGCCGTCCCGGCTATTATCATACAATCTTTCTTGCCAGAAATCGAAACGATTATGGTGCTGTTTATTTTTTGTATGCTCTTTTAACTGTTTTTCAGTCAAAACAACGGCACGGCTATAAGGTTTTTGGCGGCTTTGCCCACCTCTTAATTTAGATATTGGCTCATCGCTGCTCGAGGACACAGAGCTTGTAAAACTATAACTTAATTCAGAGCTATGATCTTGATTTATCGTTGTCACCCAATGTTCCTTTTCAGTGTTTAGTGTTTGGCTCGTATCGGATTTAGGGGTTTTATTTTTTAAAGCACAACAACCAAATAGAGCTTACTGTAAATATCCGCCCTGGAGAACGATCGGGATTTTGGCCCAAAACGATATTAACTATAAGTTCAGTTGGTTATCGAACACAGGAATTTACAAGGTCCTGAAACTCAACATAAGCCTATTTATTTTTTCTGTATAACCCAGTGCTATTTATCGAACGAGTGTATAGCAAAATATATGCCAAAAAAAATATCCTTAATTCAATCGCAGGCAAGGGCTTGATTGGCAATACCGTTATGAAAAAAAACATTTATTTTTAAAAAAAATGCCAACAATGTTGCAGGTCAGCAACAATGTTGGCGCAATCCTCATTTTAGTTAGGGTCTTGAAAGATGCCGATATAGACGTTATTGCGCTTAGAGCTTGTTTGGGAAATAGAAAATTTAGCGAAAAAGTGCGAGGGCGAGGCCAAAATGTCTCAAATTTGAGATGAATAGCCGGTCTATTTGTAGAAAATTTGCGTCATTTTGGACCGTTCTCGCGCTTTTGCAGCCGATTTAATAATTGCCAAACAGGCTTTTAGATTTGAATTCGTTTTCAAGACGCGTCCACGGGCGCATACTGCATTATGTAATAGTTGTCTGTGCACATTGACGCAAAATAACGAAAACGAATTCAAGGACAAGCGCAAGTGGTATATCCGCATCTTCCACGGCCCTTATTAAACTCACATTACTTAGGCAGGCTTGAAGTTTCTAAGGCCCTAAAGATCGGGGTTAAGCGGCAAACAACGCGCAAACAGAACAAATTTTTCTAATTCCCAGACAGGTCCAAAGCAAGGGGCTTTGTTTTGTTTTTTTTACTCCTTGTTTTAACCGCAGATGTTCATTGCCACTATATTTTGGGCTAATCCGAAGCCTGATTTTATTTGACAGATTTCAAAAACGATATTAATGAAGGCAACCAATATATAGTGATTATTAAGGAGGCAAAAATTATTACAAGCTTCGAAGCCTCATAAACCCATGCCAGACGCAAGTTTATTATTTTGAAAGTTCGTATTTCTAATTGCCGGTTTAATATTTAAATTTAATTGGCATAACCTTTCAGGGCCAAGCCTGCAAATGGCATTCCGGTTCCCCGGTATTTAAGTTATGCGTTAAAAATAGGAGGGGTTTGCATTGAAAACTATTACTAAAATTTGTGCAATATTTGTTACCGTATTAAGTGCAGTTATGATTATGGGAGCAGATTCCGCGAAAGCTGATCATTCATTTGAAAATAGTCAAAAATTAAGAGGTGGTCTGCACGCCGGTTTTTCTGCCTATACGGGTATCATAGGAGCGGAAATTCAAAAAGGCCATTTTGGTTTAACATTAGGTATACCGGCCTGTCTCGGGCTCAGATACTATTTTGACGAAACTGGCGCCCGCTGGTTTTTGGGAGCTCATGGAATGTATTTTAACGTTGAGGAAGAAGAAACCAAAGATGGTATTCGTTATGATGAAATCGATTCAACTTTGGCAGGCGCGGGAATCGGATATAAATGGCGCTGGAACGACCATTGGGATTTAACGTTGAATCTGTCTTTAGCTTACTATAAAGAAAAGTATACAGGCGACTACGCTACCCGGACCGATGAATACATAACAGTTGTTCCGGGCATCTCATTCGGATATACATTTTAATATTTTTCAAACTGGAATTACCGGGAACCGGGAAGAATCGTTTTTGCAGTTCATGTAATGTAAATCAATTTTCGAAAATTCTTCAACTGCCGGATCTGGTGATCAGAAACAAGGGGTCTTTGATGGATAAAGAACACACGTGTGATGCAACTCAAGACTACCCGCTGAGCGAGGCGCCAATCGAATCGAGAAAGAGTCTTGCTTCGACATCAATCGTCTTGTTAGGATTTACTTTTTTTACCGCAACCATGTGGGGGGGAGGTAAACTCGGCGTCGGCTTTGACTTTAAGAGCCTGATCAGCGTTATTACCATTGGAAACTTGCTGTTGGGCGCATATGTGGCGATTCTAGGCTATATCGCTTTTAAAAGCGGATTGAATTCAGTTTTAATGAGCCGTTTTGGATTTGGCGATTACGGGAGCAAATGGCCTGATTTTGTATTAGGTTTTACTCAGATCGGATGGTATGCCTGGGGCACTGCGACAGTGGCCTTGGTATTTACCAAGCTGTTGAATTTGCCTGAAGTCTTTAATATCCCGTTGATGGTATTGTCTGGTTTCGCCTTCTGCTGGACCGCCTATATTGGATATCGGGGCCTGGAGATGCTGTCAATTTTCGCCGTTCCGGCAATGTGCATTTTAATCGCCTTGAGCTTTACTGTCTCAACACGTGATATCGGTGGCTTGACAGGATTATTGAAGGTAACCCCCACCGAGCCGATTGGTTGGGGCGCTGCTTTGACAATTGTTTTTGGAACTTTTGTCAGCGGCGGGACTCAGGCCACCAATTGGACACGGTTTTCCAAAACCGCCAACATCGCCGTATTCGCCAGTTTAATAGCCTTTTTTATCGGAAACGGGCTCATGATTTTTGCCGGTGCTTATGGGGCCATCGTTTACCAGGAGGCGGACATTGTCAACGTGCTTGCCAAACAAGGATTGCTTGCTGTCGGTATCCTGATGCTCTTTTTGAATATCTGGACCACCCAAGACAATACCATTTACAATTTTTCTGTGGCCGGATGTAATTTGTTAAGAAATTCCAAACGAAAAATGATCACCATCGGCGGTGCGGCCCTTGGAACGCTATTGGCCATTTTAGGCATGTATAACTACCTGATTCCCTACCTGATCTTGTTAGGCACTTTTATACCCCCGATTGGCGGCGTGATCATGGCGGATTTTTTCTACAAGCACAAAGGCCTATACCCTTCTTTAAAACAAGTGCGATTAAAAAAATTCAATTATACAGGAATTACTTCTTATATCATCGCTTCGGCTGCGGCCTATTTTTCTCCGGGAGTTGCTCCTATAAATGGAATCATTGCCGCAGTTGCCTCATATATTGCAATCGATACCGTTTTTAACGCATTGGGATTTAACCAGGATCACAGCATTAACACCGAATCCCATATAAGGGAAACAGCACAATAATTGCGGCCGAAGAAAAAGTCCGCTGATTTTCAAAGGATAGTTATGGATCTGATCATACGCAGGGCGAAACTGAGAAAGAAAAACGGATTATTTGATATCGGAATCAAAAACGGTATATTTGCAGCCGTTGAACCGAATCTTGAGGCCACAGCCGTTCATGAAATTAACGCTTTGGAAAACCTTGCGATACCGCCGTTTATCGATCCCCATCTGCATTTGGATGCTGTTCTTACCGTTGGAAATCCAAGATATAACGAATCCGGAACATTATTGGAAGGCATTGAAATTTGGGGCGATCATAAGGCCAGCGTAACCAAAGAATCCATCAAAAAAAATGCCGATAAGGTGATCAAGTGGCTGATTGCAAACGGGACCTTAAAGATCAGAACCCATGCGGATACCACCGATCCATCCCTGATAACAGTAGAGGCCCTTGTTGAAGTAAAAAAAGCATGGCGCAATCAGGTGGATATTCAAATTGTGGCCTTTCCCCAGGATGGGATATTTACCCGTCCCGATTCAGCCAAACTCATGCAAAGAGCAGTAGAAATAGGCGCCGATGTCATTGGCGGAATTCCTCATCATGAGATTACCAGCCAAGACGGAATTAAAGATGTGGAATTTGCTTTTGAATTGGCCCGGAAACATAACTGCCTGGTTGATATTCATGTAGATGAAACAGGAGACGATCAGTCCAGGTTTATTGAAGTAATGGCCAAACAAACCCTTGTTCACGAAATGCAGGGGCAGGTTGCGGCAAGCCATGCAACGGCGATGCATAACTACAACAATGACTACGCCCTAAAACTGATGGGAATTCTTAAACGCTCCGGCATAAATGTCATCACCAACCCTTTTGATAATTCGGTCTTGCAAAACCGGACAGACGGATATCCCAGAAAAAGAGGGCACGCCAGGGTGGATGAGCTGTTGACCCATGGCATAAATGTATGCATCGGCCATGATTCGATCATGGACCCGTGGTACCCGCTAGGGAAAGGATCTATGCTCCAGGCGGCCAATTTGCTGCTTCACACCGCCCATATGAGCGGTTACCACCAGATATCTCAATTGTTTGATATGATCACGGATCATTCTGCAAAAACACTCTGTGTTGAGGATGATTACGGAATACAGATTGGAAAACCTGCCGATATGGTAATCCTTGATGCCAGAGACGAAATGCAAGCCATCCGTTTGATCAGCGAGTGCCTGTATGTTATTCGCCGCGGCGCCATTATCAGCCAAACTACACCGGCCAAACGTAAAATTACGCTAAACGGCAGGCAAGAATGCATTGATTTCAAATAAAAAACCTATCGGTTATTACCACCCTCCGGGCAGGGGCAAGGGTCTTGGAAGCTGCCAATATAGACGTTATTGCGCTTAGATTTGGATTCATTTTTAAAACGCGCCAATGGGTGCATACTAATTGTATATACTAATAGGTTGTGCACATTGACGCAACAGACAAAAACAAATTCAAGAACAAGCATAAGTGGTATATTCGCATCTTCTATGATCCTAACCCGGCGCCTGCTATCTTTACAATTTAGTCTTTTGGCCGTAAAGCCCGGAAGCTTTAGCTTTGGGAGTACGTCAAAGTTACGCTATCCGCCTTTTAAGGCGACACCATAAATCGAAGTATTAGCCAGCTTACAAATAATAGAGTCGCACAGTTTGAGTTTCGTAAAAAATTGATAGACTATTTTTATTTTTCCATTTTCTACCCGCCAGCTCGCCTGAAATAAAATTCTGGCCTTTTTTCTATTATTCCAATTTTCTATTGACTTTAATTAATTTATTGTATATTAACCGCATCTGTCAAGTGTTTGAATATAAGCAATTATATTCTGATTTCTTCTTGACGCAATTTTACTGGATAAAAATTTAGAACAGGTGAGCAACTTCCTGAAAGGGTATTTATCGATTAGTAACTTCGAATGCTAATTGACCATACGGATCGTAAACAATGGCAATGCACTTTTCTGGCAGGCTAAAAGTTGGCCAGTGCTCAAGCGCAGCGGAGTTGATTTTGTAGCAGCAAACAGAATTGTTCAATTACTGCAAAGGTAGTCTATTGAAGACTCCTTCCTTTTAATTTTATTCTATTTTTGTTTCTGCTTTTACTCAAAAAAACCGGGGGTTCCGGGAGGCATAGCTGTATACTTTTCCGCGGGGATGTTTTAATTGATTCTTTGTATTTAAAATTATTGAAAAATAGGTTTAGAGACTTGGCTATAAATCCGGCATGTTGGTTAATGCTTAATTTAGATGGACCGATGTTAAAACCAAGCCCGGCTCTATAATCATCAAGCCGGTGACAAGCGCCATAATTAGGCCGTGCGTTGCAGTTTTTCAATTTTGCATAAAAATTCCATACTGCAAAACAGTACTGATATATCTTGTCACCGAATAAGTAATTTTACGCTGGCTTTTAGTTGGGCAAGACAAATTTATCCGGCAATGGTTGATTTACCTTAAAGAGAAAATGGGGATGAAAAAAAATGAAAAAAGCAAAATTGGCAGTTGTTTTGTTTGTCGCGTATGTATTGATATCTATATCTGTTTTTCCTGCAATTGCAGCCGACACGGATAGCTTGGTGGTGACCGATAGCGGAAATGTTGGGATAGGCACGGACAGTCCATCAGAAAGTCTGGAAATAAATGGCGGCGGCATTCAGCTCAACGGCTCCTATGGAATCGGATTCAATAGTGAAATACCATATTACGACAATGTAACCCGTGATGCAGCCAGAATTTACTTTCTAAATGGCTTTGGTGGCACAAATAATGATTTCCTTGTTGTTGAAAAAACAGACATGCATGAGGATCAGGAAAACCCTGATGGGGGAATTGTATTTGTCAACAAAAACGGTAAAAACGAAAGTGAAGTTTCTCTTGCCATAAAAGGAAATGGAAATATTGGTATTGGAACTCTTGATCCATCAGAAAAGTTAGAATTAAAAGATGGGGGACTCCAACTCAACGGCTCCTATGGAATCGGATTCAATGGTGAAATACCATATTATGACAATGTAACGCTTGATGCAGCCAGAATTTACTTTCTAAATGGCTTTGGTGGCACAAATAATGATTTCCTTGTTATTGAAAAAACAGACATGAATGAGGATCAGGAAACCCCTGATGGGGGAATTGTATTTGTCAACAAAAACGGTAAAAACGAAAGTGAAGTTTCTCTTGCCATCCGTGGGGACGGAAACGTTGGAATCGGCAAAATCGATCCTGACGATAAACTTGATGTAGCTGGATACGTCCGGGCTAATGGCACTCGGCTGTCATCCGATGCCCGCTGGAAAGAAAACATCGAACCTTTAGACAATGCACTGGAAATCGTCGCCCAATTGCGAGGCGTCTCTTACGATTGGGTCGATCCTTCCCGTGGTGAAAGCCGCCAGATCGGCGTCATCGCACAGGAAGTGGAAAAAGTCCTGCCTCAAGTAGTTCACACCGGCAGCCAGGGATACAAATCCGTAGAATACAGCAAACTGGTGGCTCCGCTTATCGAAGCCGTGAAAGCCCTGAAAGCTGAAAACCAGGCTCTCAGAACCAGTCTTGAGCAAGTCCATTCGCGTCTGGACACCCTGGAAAACAAATAACACCGGCACCACCATATTCTCAGACAATCCATAAAAAATAGCGCCGCCGCAACCTTGACAAATAATACATTTGCGCGTCCCTTGCTTCAAATATCAGGGCAAGGGGCGCGGGTAAGCGGTTCAAAGGACGAAAACCATGAAATATCATCGTTTGCGATACATCACGACCCTGGCAATACCTCTGATGTTATTAGCCCTGCCAGCCCTTGCCGATGATCTTGAAATCACCGGCACAATTAGCGGCACTCAAAGCTATGACTCGGCTGAAGGCATCATTTTCGATGCCGCCACATTAAATTCCACCGCCGGAATCACAACCATTTCAACTTACAGTACTGTACTGAAACCCGGCACAAGCATCAAACGCGGCGCAACTCTAACCGTCACCATGCGCGACAACGACGGCTTACTCAATAATTGGGAGATGGAAAAATTCGGTGACCTGACCCGCAACCCGAATGATGACGAAGACGGCGATGGCCTGACCAACATCAAAGAATACACCCTTGGCACGCATCCGGCCAAAAAAGATACCGAAGCAGACGGCATGCCCGATGGCTGGGAAATTCAAAACGGTTTAAATCCGCTGTCCAATGATGCCGGTGCAGACCCTGATAGTGATGGATTGAGTAATTTAGCAGAATTTTTAAACAATACAGACCCAAATATCTCCGATACGGATGACGATGGCATGCCCGACGGCTGGGAACAGACAAACGGTTTAGATCCTATTGCCGATGACGGCGAGGCCGATAGTGACGGCGATGGCTACTCGAATATTTTTGAATATCAATACAACACATCGGCCAATAACGCAGACAGCACACCGCCAATATACAATTACGAGTATGACGATAACGGCAATCTGGAAAATTCCTATCAAAACTGACAGGCCGGGCTAACTTTAAAAGGATTTTTGAAACAATTCAGGAAAAAATTTCAACCTGAATATTAAAGCATAAGACTATGCCCCAGGAGACGTACGATGGTAATGAATAAAAATACAGCGAATCACCCAATAAATCGCACCATTATCTGGCTCACTTTATATATATTTTTCTTCAATATTCTTAGTTATTCTTTTCTTAGCTACGACAACAGGCCACGCCCGGCCGCAGCCGCTACAACTGCCACTGCCCGAAGTTTTGCATCAATATTGAAACCGATTAAGAAACTGTTCGTTTCAGATGCTTTTGCCGATGCAGATGAAATCATTGGCGAAGTGTCACCAGTTGAAAATGCTGTTGTATACGAGGCTAAGGCTTTGTCATTAGGCAGCGGCAGCAGTAACAGTGGAGCGGACGCATCTGGCGGCTCAGGCGGTGTAAATTCACTTACAGGCTCATACGGTTACAGTTACCCAATCCAACTTCCCGAAGGCCGTGGCGGGCTCACACCTTCCCTTTCTCTTTCTTATAGCAGCATGGGACCAACAACCTACATGGGGCCGGGCTGGAGTTTGAACATCGGCAGCATTGAGCGCCAAACCAAAAACTATGTTCCTGAGTATACAGATGATGATATCTTTGTCATTACCCTCAAAGGTCAAAATATAGAACTGGTCCAAAACGAAGGTGAATACAGACTTAAACATGAAGGGCTCTTTCTCAAAATTATAAAATCCGGAGATTCCTGGATTGCAACAGATAAAAGCGGCGCCCGTTATTTTTTTGGTGCAACGCAAGACAGTAAAGTCCCTGGCGCAGGAGGGACCTTTAAATGGGGCCTGAATCGCATACAAGATGCCAATGGCAATTATATGACCGTTGCTTATTGGAGGGATTATCGCGGTGGCGAAATCATATACCCCGAGCGAATTGAATACGCAGGCCATACCAACGGTGAAGATCCGCACTATGCCGTAAATTTCTATTACGAAAGTCGTTTTGACGGTCAAAGTTCGTACATCGCAGGCGATCACCAATTAATAAGATTTCGTTTGTCGCTGATTTCAGTTGATTACCAGGATGACCTGATTCGTGCTTACGAGCTGAGCTACCGCAACGATTTGGATGGAGACTTGTACACTTCTTTTTTGGATCAAATTCAAATGTATGGTTCAGATGTCAGAGTTTATGTCCCGAATTATAGTGCCGAATTGCAAACTTTTATAGCGCCTCAAGGATGGATTTTTGACGGCAGCGCCATGGAGCCGGTAACCTTTGAATACACTACAGTACAATCTCCGCACCCCAACCGGCGGAAGTTAGAAACGGATACATCCCAATTATGGTGGGACCATAATATCTGGCCGCTGGATTTTAACGGTGACGGAATCACTGATTTTTTTACTATCGGTAAGCATGACCAAAGATGGTGGAGACTATACGAGGGCAATGAGGGAACTTTTACACAAGTTTGCGGTGGAGAGTTTTTTCACAACTTTAGGGTGGATAAACGCAGCAAAGTCTATACCGGCGATTTCAATGGTGATGGGATGAGTGATGTCCTTTTGCAATCGACGTATTATTTTAAAAATACAAAATTGTATTTATCAAATGGCGAAGGATTTGATGATCCAATTAATGGCCCATCCCTTAATCAATATGATGAGCTTTATGTGGGCGATTTTAATGGCGACGGCCTCTCTGACGCGATAGTAAAGGTTGCAGTTTTAAAGACTACTTGTGACCAATTGGATAACGGCCGTAACACATGTACAACTGCCACAATATCGGCTGGCGCCGGTTGGCGTATGTACATATCAAATGGCTCTGGATTTGATTTGGTTAGTGAGAACGTCGAAAATGATAGTTCGACAGATAGTTCAGGAAATTATCCTTTTATTTTGGGTGACTATAATGGTGACGGGCTAACCGACGTGATTATACGTGAAGGTTCCATCCCTTCACCATCGATAGATGACTCTGCCATTTTTTTTTCAACCGGTACTGGTCTTGAGAAACAGTATAATTCAAGTGCGGAGCTTGGTGATGAAGAACGTATCAGCACAGGCGATTTTAACGGCGACGGAAAAACCGATTTACTGGTAAATGATGATGGATGCGATTATAGGCTTTATCTATCCAAAGGCCAAAAATTTGTATTGGCCGAAACCGGCAGTTTCCCCCGTAGCAACACATTGGTCATGACAGGTGATTTCAACGGGGATGGCCGTACCGATATTCTTGTAAAAGCATATAGCTCCAAATGGGACGGGTACGCCATTTGGTTGTCCACCGGTAGTGGTTTTATAATTGACTACTACAGATCCAGTTGGCCCGGTTGGAGTGATCGCTTTATTATCGCCGACTTTAACGCCGACGGTAAGTCCGATTTTCTGGTAACAGATATTTATGAGCAAAATAATAAATGGAAAGGTCTTAAATTATACCTTTCATTTAACGCTTTAAATATTTATTCAAGGCCAACAACCTATCCGCGCTTATTGGGAAAAGTTACCGATGCAATGGGGGCGAGCCAGAAGATTACCTATGTGCCCTCCACAGTGTGGGACAACAACCTCTTACCGTTCGCCATTCCCACCGTTCGATCCATAACCAAAAATGACAATATGCCGGTTGACAGTCATAGTACCTCAAGTGTCTATAGTTATGAGGGCGGGTATTACGATTTAGAAACAAAAGAGTTTAGAGGTTTTGAGGCGGTAAACATTAAAGACGGAGAATCAGGCATAAGGACCTACTCCGTATTTCACCAGGATAGCCGTTTCCAAGGACGAATGGAAAGCAATACTTCCTGGGACAGCAACGGCGCTATGGCGGTCAAGACCGAGAATTCATGGGCTGCGAAACAATACGCGGCCGATTCTGGCCAGGACTCCCGCTATTTCGTTTATCTTAAGGAAAGTACAGTCTCTCACTACGACACGGATGAATCCATCTTGTCCAGCGTAACCACTGAATGCGGGTACGATTTATACGGCAACATGAACTACGAGGATAAAACCGTAAAAAATCATCAAACAGGTGATGTTTCCACCCTCTTTACCCGCACTGAGTACAACTATGATAAGGACAACTGGATCCTGGACAAACCATACAGCCTGCGCATCGATCAAACCGACCCCGGCTTGTCCGATTCTAACACCCAGGTGCTGCGCGAAACTGTCTATGAATACGAAGATGACCGCCCCTGGCTGCTTTCCACGCAGTCACAAATTTATTGGGAAGATGGAGTAAAAAAACAGATTGCCGTCACCTATGAATACGATATTTATGGAAACAATACAGTGGTTACCAACCCGCGAAACAAAGCCTGGACAGTAACCACCAGCTATGATCAAAGCAATGGCTTGTTTGCCAACTGGACCTATAACGCTTTGGGCCACAGCGTGCACAACGTCTTTGACCCGCTTTTTGGCGCGGTGACTGAACAGACCAACGCCAACGGACAAAAAACCACTACAACCTATGATACTTTTGGCCGTGCC
Organism: Desulfobacteraceae bacterium; assembly: GCA_024230435.1. Lineage (GTDB taxonomy): Bacteria > Desulfobacterota > Desulfobacteria > Desulfobacterales > Desulfosarcinaceae > UBA2230. Next base: position 22,024 of record JAAERL010000456.1, on the reverse strand, counting down.
CAAACCATTACCAACCCGGAAGGCGCTGTCCAGAGCTTTAGCTACAACATCGAGGCCGGCAATCACTACACCACCGTAGAAACCTCATTGCAACCAACAACTACCGTTTATTATGATAATCAGAACCGGCAAATCCGCAGCGAGGTCACCGGCGCAACTACCACCATTGCCATTGATACCCACTACGACGACCAGGGCAGGGTATGGAAAAAATCCTTGCCCTATTTTCCCGGTGACACTGTTTATTACAAACTGTCAAGCTTCGACGCCCGAGGCAGACTTGAAACCCACACCAATGCAGACGGCGCCATGAAAGAATTCTGCTATGACGGTTTTGACGAAACCATCACCGATGAAAACGGCCATGACAAAGTCATCACCAAGGACAGTCACGGCAGACTTGTCAAAGTGCAAGAGGCCACCGGAGGCATTACCGAATATGAATACGATATCTTTGGCAACCTGATCTGGACTAAAGATCCCTTGGGAAACCAGAGCCATATTTATTACAATGATCTGGGCCGCAAAATCTCCATGGATGATCCTTACATGGGCCACTGGGAGTATGAATACGATGAGGCTGGCAACCTGGAATCGCAAAAAGACGGCCAAGGCCGCATCGTTGAAATGACCTATGATTGCCTCAACCGTCTTGAAACCAAAACATTTATGGAAACAGGCCGGCAAATTGAATACGTTTATGATCAGTCTCGAAGCGGCTATTTCAACCTTGGCGCTTTGACTACCATGATAACCACGCAGCCGGCCTCTTTTTACACAAAAACGTTATACAACTACGATAAGATGGGCCGCATCGCCCATGAACAGCGCCGCATCAATGGCGTAGATTATCACACATATAAAACATACGACCTGGCGGGCCGGCTGGACACCATCACCTATCCCAAAAACAGCGCCGTATTCCAATACAGTTACCATCTTATGGGATATCTGGAGACCGTAGAAAAAGTCGAATCCGGCGCATCGCCCACAGAGATGATCCGCTACAGTGATATCAACGCCATGGGGCAAATTGGCTTTGTAACCTATGGCAACGGCGTAACCACAGAAAACACCTACTATGACGGCAGCCAGCAGCTAAAAACCCTGCAAACTATCGCCGATACCGGTGATGGAGTCTTGACCAACATTCAAAATTTAGAATACGTATTTGACAACGTCGGCAACATCGAAACCATCACCGACAGCGTCAATAACGTAAATTATAACTTTGGATATGACAGCATCAACCGCCTGCGAACCGCCACGGCGGACACCGAAGATTCCAGCCGGGCATACGATCAAACCTACACCTATGACCTGGCAGGCAACATGACCGCCAAAACCGGCAAAGGCGCCTTTAAGGTTGCAAGCTGGGAGGATTCGACAAAACACATCCGCCCCAAAAGCGTCATATATCAAGCAGGCATCGAGGGTAACAGCGGACGCCAGATTACTTACAACCAGGAAAACAAACCAACTCAGATCACTTACAACGGAACAACAACCTCACTTGAGTACGACGGCGACGGCAACCGAATCAAAAAATCCGGTAACGGCTCAACCACCATCTATGTGGGCGGACTCTACGAAATCCGCGAAAATGAAATTCTGATCAACGTCTTTGCCGGAAGCAGCCGCATCGCCACCATCAAAAACGGCCAGGCCTTTTACACCCACAGCGACCACCTCGGATCAACCTCCCTGGTCACCAACGCCAACGGGGTGCGCGTAGAAGAAATCGGCTACCTGCCTTTTGGCGCAACCTTATTCCGCAATGTCTACCAAAACGGCTACTGGGATTCGGTCTACCGCTTTACCGGCCAGGAGTACGACGCCGAATACGGCCTCTACAACTACAATGCCCGGCTCTACGACCCTGTCATGTGCCGCTTCATAACCGCCGACACCATCGTCCCGGACTGGACCAACCCCCAAAGCTTGAACCGGTATGCTTATGTTATAAACAACCCGCTCAAATATATTGATCCAAGCGGGCACAGTTTCCTTGCCGCCATAGCGATAGCTGCGCTCATCGGAGCAATGGCGGGCGGCGTATCAGCGGCCATGAATGGCAGCGATATCCTGCAAGGCGTGTTTATAGGGGCCGTCACCGGTGCCATTAGCGGGGCTTGTCTCTATGCAGCAAGTACGGTGACAATTACTGCGAAAGGTTTTTCAAAACTGGTTGCCCAAATGGCGATTTACTCGATGGCTGGCTGTACTGCTGGTGCCACCAATGCCAAAATCACAGGTGGAGATGTCGGACAAGCAGCTCTTACAAGTGCTGTATCTGCAGGATTATCGAATGGCTTAGAAGGTTTAATTGGGACAAGTTCAACTGCTCGAATTGGTACAAATGCAGTCGTTGGGGGTGTAGCTACAGAAATGAATGGCGGCGATTTTGCCGAAGGAGCGCTACAAGCAGCACGTGTATCTACAATCTCAGTAATGATGAGAAATTTATATATAAAAATGGTTCGTTATGATGTGAAGTGGGAACCGGGAGGACCTGCACAAAAAAAGCGCTCTACAGAATATCCGATAGATGGTGCAAATAATATTGGTGTTCAAGGGTTTAGTCCCGACCCAAAAAGCTTGTGGAATGAAGGCGGAATAGTCTCAAGAGTTGCAAACCAAATTCCAGGAGTTAATGCAATTGCCGGGCTTCATGATGTTTTTCAGATAGAAATTGATCTTGCACTTGGAAATACGGCAAGAAATGTATTAAATGTTCCTGGAATGCCCATAGCTGCAGCACTAACATTAACTGCCCGGATGGCAGATTCAAGAGCAACTTTTATTTATTACACTAACCAGGCGTATATAAATAGACAATATTGAAAGTAGGATTTATATGATCATTAGGATGTTTTTAATTATAAACTTGACTATATTTTTTTATGGTTGCTTGATTTCACAGATAGCACCGGTAAAGGATGGTTCAGATCAATGGATTGGTCGGCCATTTGCCGAGTTAGAAAAAATTTTGGCAAGACCGACTTCTTATGCCTCAAGAATCGGTTGGAAGAAATCCAAGTATAAATTAAGCAACCAAAATTGGGGTTTCGATGAACCAATTCGCAAAGAATGCATTGCACAATGGGAAATAGACTCTAATGGGATTATTGTTGATTACGAACTAAAGGGTAAAGGATGTTATTAAGGTAGCCGGGTAGTTTGGATTAAGGTCCATCAAGCCGACAAAAGGCCGTACGAAATATAGAATAACTGCGATCTAAGAAGGTTAACTGACCTTCTTGGATCGCTGTTTTGTTTTGGATCGTGAAAGTCTGTGCTGGTGCGTGGCGGGTAGGCGATTTTTTTCGGCGTAAAGGATTGCGGTTTATTTATATGCTCGCTGAAAAATAAAAAGAAAGAAAGTAGAAGCCGGGGACAGATTGATTACGCTCTTTGGCGCAAAACGAGGTGAAGGCCTAATTGTCCTGTCCCCGAGTTTGTCATTGATCTGTCCCCGATTTTCTCTTGTCCCCGATTTTTCCCGTCCCCCATTTTTCTTGTCCCCGAGTTTGCCAGTCCCCGATTTTTCCTTGTACTTGTAAATTTTGGATACTGTTGTGTTTATCCCCGATTTGTTTTTATTTTTCTTTTTTTTTACTTGCCCTAATCCGGTCTGCAAATTTGTTATCGCACACAATATGCTAAAACCGTTTGAGCCGCGCTAATCGCAAGAGCAAACCGTTCATTGCGGGCGAACAATCGTTTTGTTTGCGTGGAGCGTTCAAATAGATATCGAAAATATATATTAATTTGTTTAAATCTTTTTTTAAATGCACCCATCGATTTTTCAATCTGCTTAGTATGATTTAGAAGATGTTTGCAGCATATTGTATTTTGATGCATTTATTTCGTTTCCCTTTTTAAAATCTTTGATTGCACCATCATAGTCTCTTTTAGCGTGCTTTGCATTTCCACGTTTGTAGTATGCTTTAGCGTATTTTGGATTTAACCGGATTGCATTGGTATAATCATCGATTGCCTCATCGTAGTTCTTTTTAGCGAATTGGGTATTTCCACGGTTGTAGTATACGCAAAGTAATTTTGGCTTTAAATCGGCGGCCTTATTGAAATTAATGATTGCTTCATCATAGTAGCCTTTAGCGTGCTTTGCCAGGCCAAGGTTGTGGTATACGATAGATAATTTTGGATTTATTTCGATTGCCATATTATAATCTTTGATTGCATCATCAAGGCGGCCTTTAGCGTGCCAGGTGAAGCCACGATGATAGTAAGCGATAGATAATTCTGGATTTATTTCGATTGCCTTATTGAAGTCGATGATTGCTTCATCATAGTCGCGGTTAGCACGTTTTGCCAAGCCGCGGTTGTGGTATACGAAATCTAATTTTGAATTTAGGTTGATTGCCTTATTGAAATTAATGATTGCTTCATCATAGTCGCCTTTAGTGTTCTTGACAAGCCCAAGGTTGTTGTATGTTTCAGGATCGTTTGGATTTAATTCGATTGCCTTATTGAAGTCGATGATTGCGTCATCAAAGTCGCCTTTAAAGCGCTTGGCGATACCACGATTTTTGTATGTTTCGGGGTCGTTTGGATCTAATTCGATTGCCTTGCTGAAATCGATGATTGCATCATCAAGGCTGTCTTGAGCGATCTTGGCAAGACCTCGCTGTTTGTATGGTTCAGGGTCGTTTGGATTTACTTCGATTGATTTGTTCAAATAGATGATTGCCTCATCGTAATCTTTTTTAGTGCGCTTGCCGGCCCCACGCTCGTAGTATGCTTTAGCTACCTTGGCAACAATAATTTGCGTACTGTCATTTCCTGATGCGATATGCTCTGCGGTTTGGCCGGATTTTTCCTTATAGCCGTTCGGGCGGTATTTTCTTTCAAGTTCAATGAATGTCTTAATAGACGTTTGTTCATCCTTATCCAAGGCTATATTCAAAGCTATATCCAACGGGCTTTGCCCCTCATTGTTTTTTATACTTTCGCTCCATAGGTATTTATCGAATTTGCCCATCCGGATTGTCATGAATTCCCTGATCATCATTTCATTTCCGGTCATAGTAGCAATATGAAATGGCCGGTTGCCGTTTTTATCTTTAGAGTATTTGCCGGAAAGCTGTACAATAATTTCGTGCATTTTTGCATGATCTTTATCGGTGTTCAATCTTTTCAAAGTGAATTCCAATTTTTTTAAAGGAAGTTTTTGCAAATTTTTCAAATCCATATATTCTTTTATATCTTTGATCAAATTCAGTGCTGCATCTTTTCTCATCCAGGTACGTCTCTTTTGCAGCTCATCGCAAACTTTTTTCACATCTTTTATTTCTTCACCGGTCATTGGCTTTGGAAACGTTCTCAACAAATTGACCACCGCTATGGATTGCCGTTGGCTCAATCCTAATTGAGTTTCTAAATTATTAGCTAAATCTTGTCCGTTCCGGCCGCCATTTTTGGAGTTTAATTTTTTCCAAAATTTATTGGTCATTTTCCCATTTTTAAAAAACGTGGTTTTCATCAATTCTTTTTGGTGAAGAAAAGCCCATATACCGGCTGACTGATCTTTGCTGATTAAAGGAATTTTTTGATTCTGTGTTGTCCATTCATTAAACATGTATTTATTTACTGCACAAATATTGTTTTCCCGGCAAAATGACAAGATAACCGGTTCAGTAACGTAGAAAGTATTGGCCAGGTCTTTGGGGGTAGCGTTGAATTTTGCCATACGCCTGATTAACGGTTTATACCTTTCAAGACAGTCAGCGCAATACAAAGCCGTTGCCACCGTACTTGGCGAATGAGACCATATTGAAGGAATTTTATTATAGTTGTCTGAGCTATTTTCCATCTCGACATCTTCGAGTTGGCTCTTGTTTATTTGTGCGCTATTTTTCCAATTTTTATTACAGGCCATTTGTACTGCGCTATTTCCTATTTTTATTGTCGCGGTTTCGGGTGATGAAAATTCAAAAGTCATTGCCAACGTATGGTACAAAATAGTGGATGCGTCCACGCCCATGTTTCTGTAATGGCTGCCTTTAAAGGGATGCATGTTGTCTTTGACTGACTTGTTGAGTTTTTTTTTAATTTCCTCACGTCTTTTTCTGAGGGTTTTGTTTATTTCGATTATTGAACCATGGCTCAGGACAAATTTTTTACTCTCAATAAACCTGTTTGCCTTAGACTCGATATGCCGCTGGCGGGCTTTTTGCAAAGCGTTGGCTTGATTGCTGTTGTCCCAATATACATCTTGCTTGCACTCTTGCTCGCTATATTCTTCTTCAATATACTTTTGTTCAGCTTCTGTTTCCGCTTTAAATATATTATTTAAACTGTTTCCAAAAAGTTTATCCACGGTTTTGTCTTTACATACTTTTTTTGCATCTTTTTGCAAAATTTCGGCTTCGAGGCGCTCCTCATCCGGATCTATGCACATTTGACGGCATTGTTGATAAATTTCTTGATGTTCCGGGGCATTTGGATCGAGCATTATCAATTCCTCGTCCAACAGCAGATCCCGGACGCAGCCCATATGACGGCTCGTTTCATTTAGCCTGAACTTTAGTTTGACCGCGGAATACCCTCTATCAGTGCTTTTGTAGGCGGCCGAGCCGGCAAGAATGATAATTCCAGGAACACCAAAACCTGACATCCCCAAAAGCACAACACCTGCGGACAGACCAACAACGTTCAAAGCTACATCTCTTTTTAACTTATCAAGATCTGTTTTATCGTATGAATAAATGGCGTTAAGCGCTTCTGCAATATAAGTCCCCAATTTTTGGTTTTCTTGTTTCCAAAAGTCAGCCGCCTTTTCGTTATGCTGCGCAGCGCTTTGGTAGCGGTATATTTTTTTCTGATCATTATAAAACTGGTGCTCATTGTAATTTATCATAGAAAGGCTTTTAATCGGCGCCTTGCTGCTATTGAGGTCATCATCTTGAAAACGTTTTTCTGAAAGCTTAAAATTATGGTGAAGATGAATTTTCTTGTCATGCTTTTTTAAGTTTGCTTCAGTCAATAGCTGGCAGCGGCCATTTGACTTTCCGTTGCTTTGCCCAGAACCCGAATTAAAGATGTAATTATCCTCGTTTGAATTTTGGTTCAAATAGTCTGAGTCATAGTGACTCGATCCATAACTGTGCTCTTCATTTACAAATTTCATTATATATTCCTATTATTGCTTACTTAGCGTAGTTCAATTCAAATTTATTTACTTATCTATTGAAAAGACGGACAATTGAAAAGACGGACAATATGCTCCGTAGGCTCTGGTTATAATTTGTGCTATCATTATTTAATTCTCACGGCTTGATTTCCTAATGCTGAAGTTTTTGATTTCTGTTTGAACAGTTTACCTTCGCATTTTACCCGGTTTTTGCGGTTTCGGCAGATTTGCAGGTCTACGGTCCTCAAATCCGAATTCGGTCTTTGGCAAATGCTTGATTTGGGGGATAATTTTGGATTTCGGGGGCTTGATTATAATTTCGGGCATAATTTAAAATTTTCTGGGAAAACAGCTAAAAAAAAATGTTCAAGACAAATAAAGCTCGGTCTGATAATAGGAATTCCTTTTAGCAACAAACTGAATTTCCTCTAATAATCAAAATCGGACTGTGGGCGGAAAATATAACACCACAACTCAAGATACAAGCAAAAAAGAGCAATAAAACCGGGAAAAAGCGGGCTCCAAAATTATTGAATTCGAGTCAGCAAAAGAGGATATGGGCCAGCGCCAGTTTGCAAAAGACTCTGGAGTTTTTCGTCCAACCCTGCAGCACTGACTATCGCGAAAAAAATCCCTTGGCGCCGCACCAGAATCGATTGAATTTTTTGGAAGCCCAGCGGCAATTGCCTTTTTCCACAAGTTAATGACTCCAGCCCATGTTCAATTTTACAAAAAAGGTGCGGGCTGGCTCCGTTTGCACGGAATACCTTATTGGGAGCAACGCGATGTTGCAAAAAATATAGATGAAGCCATCATATCGTTTGGTGAATCCGAACAAAAAAGGCTGGTTGAAAAAATGCCTGAAAAATGAATTGCCCTCTGCGAAATTCAAATTTCTTTCTTCAGATATGAATTTGCCGGATAATTGGTTGCTGACTTTTTCATTATTTTTTTTACAGGTTTTTCCCATGATAGCGTCATTATGTTTTCAATTCTATTAATCTATTTTTCTCTGACATAATGAGACTCGAATGCCCCGTGCTCTTTGATTATTTCAGCTTTGCTGCAACAGCCGTGATTTATACCCCGATTCGATTTCTTTTTCCTGCGTTACGAAGACAATTATTTGTCCCATATTTTTTTGAACATTGTTCGTAAAATTGCTTGCGAAAAAGATAGTTGACATACAATCATTTCATGTGTATAGAAATTCAATTCATAAATGTGTTCCTATCAGAAATCGTGAACAATCACTTCTCGGCTGGCTTTTGCGGAATGTACAGGACCTGGAAAAAGATCTCCAATACTGACATCAAGTAAATCATTGCGCCTTATTGGATAGATCTGCGTTTTGTAACAGCCTTTCGATAACAACTGTATTTATAGGGAGAACTTAATGAAAAAAATCAAGGTGGCAAAACTGGTAATTGGCTTGTTATTTATTGCATTGGGCGTGTTAATCAATGTGGAGGATGGCATAAATTATGCGTTTGCAACAGACTCAATTAACTTAAGCCCGCGTTCTGAACTCAATGGCCTAACAAACACTAACATTTACAAATTGATTCAGGATCGGTATTCAGATACCATCAGTTTTCCGGATTTTATTCGTCAAATCAAATCAAACCCTGAAATTCAGGATTTTATCCAAGAATTACTTACATTGCTGACACAAAGATATGGTATTGAGATCGATTCTTCTATAATCGAAGCAAGTTTGGATCAACCGGAGTTAATTCTCGACCAATTGCAGTTTACAACTGAACAATTAAATTTTTTTCGTAAAATTGCCGCAGAACTGTTTTTATTAGCAAGTGAAAATTCAATTAACGAGGATCTGCTTCCTTCTATGCTAAAATGCGAGTATCAGCTGCCTCAATTATTTGATTATAATGATATTGACGCTACCATGATTGAACTTCCGCCAAGTGAACCTGAGCAAGTCATTCAGGATGTTTACGTGGGTTTTAAGCGAGATCCTAAACTTCCTGAAGAAAAACTGCGGGCAAATATTATCTTTGGCGAGGTTATCGAACGGTTAAGCATCAACCTGCTGACCGATGAAACACAGAAATTCACAGTTGTATACAATGGCATAAGCTACCAAAGACTGAATGAATTTATCAATGCGCTTCTTTCTAGCGGGCATGAACTTTCAGCTTTTGTAAGACACTATGTAGCGCCATTTATTCCTCTGTATGCCAAAGGCCCTGATGCTATACTACATCCGGTCGCTTCAACAGTGTTTCAACGCACGGGCTTAACGGACGAATCGGGAAAAGAAGCCATTTTTCCTTTGCTGCATTCTGAAATAACTTTTTTTATTAAACCGGAACCTCAAATCGAAGGTCAGGCTATTAGCGCGTCTATTCAATTCTATCAGGGTATACCCAAAATGGGTTTCTATGGAAATGGTTGCATTGATATAGCCGCCTGGGTTGGCGAAACAATAAGTGATGTATTCTCGCCTCAGGAAGCAGTAGATGCTTTGATTCTTGCCGGTTACTTTACTGATATCAACGATTCTATTACAAAAAAACAAAACTTACTTTTTGATGGCTATGCTATAACAGGTGTATGCAATGATGCAGTTGCTGTCGTCCATAAAGCCATCCGGGGTGAATCAACATCTTATCCTTTATTTATGGATGATGAGGCTGTACTGCCAGAAATCAATAATCGGCTCTCCGGGACCAGCGAATTACCTGATGAACAATTTGATTTCAGAATTTATCAAATAATCAGAAACGCAGTTGAAACAACGCCTTCGGACATAACGCTGCCGGATTGCGCAAATAAACGTATCATTCAGTCTTTTCCATGGCAAGCGGGTACAGAGCCTTTCTATTCTGCTGTAGATGCAAGAAGAATTCTCATGGATAACTAGATAAATTTTTTATTCTCCAAAGATAATGATTAAATCAAAAGTCCTTATAATTTTTATAATTATTACAGGTTACGCAACATCAGCCTGGAGTATGCCCAAAACAACCATTGGCCATGCCTTGCCTCAATGGCAAGAGGGCTATCTTGACATGCATCATATCAGCACAGGAAGAGGTAATGCCGCTTTTTATATACTGCCCGATGGCACAACCTTGTTGGTGGATGCTGGTGATATATCCGAACAAAGGCCCCGTACACTGACGGCGCGAAATGCTAAAATTAAACCCAGCGCCAAAAAAACAGCGGGTCAGTGGATCGTTGATTATATTCACCAGTTCCACCCGAATAAAAAGAATGCACAGTTAGACTATGTATTAATCACTCACTTTCATGAAGATCATATGGGTGAAATTGATGATACTTGTGCTGTTTCTTCGTTGGGGGATTTTCGCATCTCCGGGATAACTCAAGTCGCTGAAACCATTGCCGTCAAAACCCTGATTGATCGATCATACCCCGATTACACGCTTCCCCACTCCTTAAAATCCCCGGACTTCAAGACGCAAATGACGGCATCCGCCGATATTGAAGATCGCATGTATCTGGAAACCCTGGAAGCATACTGGAAATTCCAGCAAGCCCATCAAAAACAGCGCGGAATGAAAATAGATCGTCTTCAGGTTGGATCTAAACAGCAGATTATATTAATCCATCGCCCACATGATTTTGCTGATTTTACAATCAGGAATATCCAGGGCAATGGTCTTGGCTGGACAGGCTGGCAGGATAAAACATTTTCTTTAATAAAAAGCAGGCATGCAGGTGAAAATGAACTAAGTGCCGGAATTCGCATCTCCTATGGCAAGTTTGACTATTACACTGGTGGTGATATTTCCGGCGTGGATGATTATGGATCTTCAGATATGAGCAGTGCAGAGGCAAAACTTGCACCTGTGATCGGCCCGGTGGATGCAGCGACTTTCAATCATCACGGTAATAGCGATTCTCAAAGCAATTTCTATGTTCGAACCCTTAGACCAAAAGTATGGATACAACAAAGCTGGTCTTCGGATCATCCGGGCGATGAGGTCTTGAGCAGGATTATGTCAACGGATTTGTATCCGGGCAAACGCTATTTGTTTGCAAATGACCTGCTGGCCGCCACCAAAAATGTTATTGGTTCAAAAGTCAAACGCGCCTATAACGCCACCCAGGGGCATATCCTGATCAGGGTCGCTCCGGCAGGATCACAATATCAGGTTATCGTGCTAAACGATAACAATAAAAAAAGAGAAGTGTTATCTATTTTTGGCCCCTTTGAGCCTCGATAATCGTTTTTCATCCTTAACGCATCATTCGTTTTTTTGCGTTATCCCGGATTTATCTCGCGTTATCCCAAATCAAACGCCTGTTATCCCAAACTCCTCACCGTTATCCCAAATCTGTTGAATCTATTCATCTGGAGGTATTAAAAAGGCTTCAGTAAACGAGATGGAACTCCTGGATCAAAATTGGTCTCAGGCTTTTCGCAAACCTAAAATATGTAAGGAGATGTGAAATGAAAAAGTTAATGGTAGGATTATTCAGTATATGTGTAATTATGAGTTTTGGCGTGGGAGCTTTTGCAGAAATGTTAAGTCCAATAGATATTATCCCAGAGTTTGAATGTACTGATGTAAAAAATAATTATCCTGTAACTAATGACATATTCATAGAATTTGAAATAACAGTTGTACATTTTTGGTCACCATACTCTATATCTTCTGATAAAATAATGCCTTACTTAGAAGAGATATACCATGAATACAATAATGTGAATGTTTTAGGAACGCCAATTAACGCCCACTCATGCGCTAAAGCTCAGGCATTATCAATAGAGCTTATTCAAAAAAACAATGTGACTTATACTAATATGTTTCCAAGTGTTGAATTTTATAAAGAATTCATAGGAGCTATACCAGGGATACCAACCACATTTTTAGTAAACAGTGAAGGGGAAAGAATATCAGAAATAATTTTAGGAATGAAGCCTGAAGAAATTAGAAATGCTATTGAATCCGCCTTAGCATCTATTATTTAATTAAATAAAATTTATTTAAGGTTTTTTCCTCCTTCTCTAAAAGTGCAACCTTGCTTTGAGTCGATACGTGTGATCACAACGTATCGACTCAAAATTTCGATACTTTTTTCTGCCGAGTAGATATGCACGGGTAAAGACGCCCATAAATATCATTCATTGACAACCCTTTACACAATTTGTCATGTAATTCAACGAAAGTGATGGATGGGGATACCTAAAGCTCCAAACAACCATCCATTCTCATCTATCAGGCTGCTCTACCATCTGAATTTCCTTAAAAAATATTATATGGGCTTATACAATTCTGACACATGAGGGGTGATAACGTTCTTAATACGAATAACAAAAAATATATGGATTCTTTATGATTCATTCGAATGTATTTAAATAAAAACGTAATCAACCTGTCCCCGAAAACTTCTGTCCCCGAAGAAAACTTCTGTCCCCGAAAACTTCTGAAAACTTTGGTTCAAAAGTCAAACGCGCCTATAACGCCACCCAGGGGCATATCCTGATCAGGGTCGCTCCGGCAGGATCACAATATCAGGTTATCGTGCTAAACGATAACAATGAAAAAAGAGAAGTGTTATCTATTTTTGGCCCCTTTGAGTTTCGATAATCGCCCCTGCGCCCCTGCCATCCTCAACGCGTCATTTGTCCTTTGCGTTAGGGGCTTGGAAGATGCCAATATGCCGTTATTGCGCCGGATTTGGATTCGTTTTCAAGGACAAGCAAGAGTGGTATATTCGTATCTTCCACGACCCTTATCCCGGATTTATCTCGCGTTATCCCAGAAAAGGGGTTCGTTAACCCAAATACACCTTACTTTATCCCAAGCCGGTTGAATTCCTGCATCCCCCAGGCCATAGTCAGGACAGTTCAAACGATCGTACCAGCCTAAAGATATTTTTTTCAACATAACAATTCATACACGAAGGAGAATTACGATGAAAAAAACTATTACTTTATTTTTGGCATGTTTGTTTGTTTTTACTTCAATCGGAATTGGTTTTGCCGGAGACAGTGCTCCATATAAGTATAAAACCGTTTATATTTCATGCTGCGGGTATCATCCAAATACTGTAGACTCTTTATATGATCAATATTACACTGATTGGTGGTATATAGGAAGAACCGGATATTCGATAAAATTAAGTGATTTTAGTGACGGCGGATATGCCGATGGAATGTCATTGCTTGACTACTATAAATTTGGCGGTGAAATTGATGTTACCATTTTTCCTTGTCCTTATGCAGATAGTGATCAATGCACCAAAACCGCAGAGTTCAATTGGCAGTACCAAAGCGCTGAGGCTCGATTCACTGGTTTAGACGAAAACGAAAAATATCATTTTTTAGTTGATAAAGCGCATATGACCGATTCAAGATTAGGAAACGGCACAATAATAGTTGACTTTTTGTGTGAATAATCACCTTACTATTTTTCTTTCTTCCCCATCAATATCATATTCAGCGGCTGTTTGTTTCAAACGATGGCCGCTGATTCCTATTTTTAGAACATCGGTCAAGCCCCCCCTTTTTTTTGGCGGCATTGTTCATTGAAAACGCAGGGCATCCCCGGTCCTGATCAACTTCGCTCACAATGAACAGTTTGCCTTCGCATTTTAGAACCCGCGCAAATGCACAACCAAACCGTATTACGCACTGTCATGGTTTTAGGGCCTTGAAAAGTAATTATTTTTAGGAATCATTTCTCGAATATTTTTTTTCATACGATTACCCTGTACCATTTCCCTTAAAAGGACACTACAGCACCAAAACCCACCTGTTTTGAGTTGGTATTTCCTGCCTTATCCCGGCTTTGCTTATCATTATCCCAGATAAGAGCCGCGTTATCCCAAAAACCGCGTATGTTATCCCAACCCACTTGAATCACAGCGATATTTTAGACATATTCATCTCCAGCAAGACATTTTAATTGTCATAAACGAATTTTTCATAACCAAACAATACATTCAAAAAAGGAGAAAGAACGATGAAAAAAATGATCTTATTAGCATTTTTGGCCAGCTTATTTTTGTCAGCTCCTGCATTCGCGGATTATGTGGGTGGGGTTAATATTAGCGCGATTAATGTTTCAGACACAGTTCTTATATCGACCACGCAAGATATTGGAAATACATGCTCATACTTTAACGCCAAGTTCAGATTTGATGCCACAACGGCCAAAGGTAAAAACATGCTCAGTTTGATTCTTATGGCCAAAGCCATGGGCAATCCAATCAGTGTCTGGTACTCAGCGGGAACCAGTATCGGTACTAATGAAACCAACGGATGTGGATACACGAATATGGCTGTAGTCCATGAAGTCGCAATGTAATAGAAAGTTAATGGTGCTGAGGCAAGCTTTGTATCAGCACCTACAAGGAGGGGCAAAAATGAAATCATTTATCGTAAAATCTTTATCAGCAGCAACCGTTATTTTTTCAATCGCTTTTAGCTCACCCGCATTTGCTAACACAGTATGTACAAAAACAGTATCCTCAGTAACGCCAACTATGTATGGCACTGTATGGATCCATTATGAAGACGGCAGCAGCAGCCATGTGTTAGAAGACCACGCAACCCAAAAATACATTTTTTCATTGGCCACCACAGCCGTGGTAACAGGCAATCCGGTACTGATACTTTATAATGAAACCGGTTGCGACTGCATGGACGACGGCCGCACTGATGTAGAAGGATTCCGATTGCTTAAAGAATAAACAGAGCCGAGCTTAACAGGCACACGAGGCTTATTGATCTATTGTTTAGAAACCATCGCAAAGTTCCATTCAATATAAACCTATTGGGAGTTTATTTATGAAACGCTTAAAACACATCAAAATCAAACCTTTTGGGTTAGGTTTGCTATCAGTGATATTTTTACTGACTAACTTATCGCCAAGCCTGGCCGGGGAGCATTTGCTCAGCGATGATATCGTCAGGCAGTATGCACCTGTAGTGTATTTGCATTCGGCGGATAAATTCGCGCCTTCTTCTATTGAGTTTTTCACAGAACATTCACAAATCAGCTTTGATGGCGATCGTTACTACTATAACCAGGGATTTGACGATTATCATGATCCGTCAAACGCCACGGTATTGTGGGGGCAAAACCCGTCCTCGGGAACCATTCCTCCTTATTATGCCATGGTGTATCCGCGCGGAAATGACTTAACTGACGTTGTTTATGCAATGTTCTATCCTTATAACCAGGGCAAAGAAGGGTGTAAGTTTTTACAAGGCGATTATTACATCGGCGGCTGGGAAGATATAGACGATGGGGTTTGCGCTCTGGCGGGAATTGCCGGATACGATAAATCTTATGGCAATCATGTCGGTGATTGGGAATCAGTTACAGTCCGTTTTTCCGGTGATACTCCGATCTATGCTTATCTGAGCGCCCATGGCGACAGGCCGCAATATAATTGGAGCGATTTAGAATTTGACGGTGACAGACCCGTTGTTTACTCAGCCCTGGGCTCGCACGCCATTTATAAGGAGGCAGGAACTCATAGCTCCAATATCACAGATATGCCAAGTACGGTCGATGTTGCGGTATGCGCTGCTTATACGAAAGAATACACACCTTGCTGGGAAGAGTGTACGCCTGTTACAGGCTGGCCTTGCTGGGAAGTTTGTGAACCAATTCCGATTCCCAATGTTTGCGACAATGTTCGTATGAACCTTCGAGAACCCACCGACCGGGGCACATTATGGAAGCCTGAAGGCGAAAATATCAAAGTCATCCATTGGCACGGCCGCGTCAATGGCGCAGATAGCGATATTGCCCGTGATTATATTGGTGACGAGGCCTGGCTGAATTTTACCGGGCACTATGGAAATGCCGCCGAAGGTGATGAACAAAGCGGTGAATCCGAACTTAACTCCGGCCCCACAGGTCCTATGGACGAGAGTCTGTTTAATAAAATCAGCGGCGGAGAAAAAGACCTGAGTTTCTTGTCCTCTTCAGAGAAAAACCTCTGGGTTGGTATGACGACGGGTAAAATAGCAGTTATTATTCAGCAATTATTGTCGGAATAAACGCTCAATTATTGTCAAATAATGCAGCGATCCGCTGCTTATATGAATGGATGATCCGGTTATTTCAGTAAAAATTACTCAACAATTTCAACTTAAAAAAGGAACGCTAATATCATGAAAAAAATAATTCTATTGACCGCTATACTTAGCCTCTCATGCCTGATATCCGGCCTGGCCTTCGCAGGCGAATTCGAAGGCGAACATTATACAGGAAAAATCAAACGGATTTGGGTTGGTTATTATGGCCAAACAGGTATTGCTTTAGACGATGCAACATGCAATGGCGAATCGTACGCAATGTTATTGAATGATCATTATAAGTACAAAGAAAACCTGACGATGTTGTTAACAGCCCAAATGACAGGCCAGGAAGTTACTTTAGTGCGACTTGATTACCCAGCCGCATATTGGGGTGGAGGTCAAATTTTTTGCACAGTTCATGAAGTAATATTGGGCAGCCCCTAATATCACAATCTGTACTAACGTTGCATAAACAATATGGCAAATATTGACGGAATCAATTTTGTCAGGTTATTTATGCAACGTTAGTTTTTTTAAAAAAAACCTTTGGTTTTACGTAATGATTTTTGTTTTATCTCGCCGTCAGAGTTGTCAGTAACCACCAATATTTAAGTTTTCGCACGGCCTTAGTCGGATTGATGGATCGTTAATCCGACCTACGATCTGATTTTACTTTTCTGCTCTGACTTCCAGCCATGTCTACAACAACTCGGGATACTTTTTTTTCAAGCCCCCTTAACCAGATGAGGATATTCTTTTTTCAACTGCGCCAGATATTTTTTGGCCGTCGGTATCGATTCTTCATTTTTCAAAAAAACAAGCTGTTCTTTGGAACTTACGGATTCAATTTTTGACGGGTTAACAGCATAAGAACGATGAATCTGAAACAACTGATCCTTTTCGGTATGAAAAAGAATTTGCTTGAAGGCAATTCGAAGTGTTTCTTCTTTTACACTCCCATTGATCTGCTTAAATAGCATGCAATAATTTTTCTCAACCTTGATGTATAGAGTGCTGTCCAGGGATGGAATCACATGCGATTGAATCATGGCATTGTCCGGATCAGCGGTAATGCGTCGTACCTGCTCCATATTTTTATTGGCCTGGATGACCAGGCTGCGCATCCAATCTTCAGCCGATGACTTCGCAAAACACGCTCCTATGGCATATTGCCGGGACATCTTAACAAACATGGCGACTCTTTGGTCATGAGAAATGATGACCTCCGGCTGTTTTTCCAGCTCACTTGGGTAGTCATCGATCTCTTTTGAGCATGGGCTATTTTTTTTATCAACCCGCTCGCCTTCAAAAAATTGTACTGTTTCTTCAATCAGCGGGTCTTTACGCAGCATGTCACAGGTGGCGAGCACCATTTCCTCATGGGATTTATATTGACCGATGTTATTGGCAAACTGCCACAGTTTGGTGATCCGGCTCCGGTTGATCAGCAGTTCGATTTGAATTTTTACACGTGCCAGTAACTCGTTTTTAAAAAAAGGTTTGGTCAGATAATCATTGGCGCCTGCATTAAAACCTTTCACCAAATCCCTAAGCTGATTACGGGCTGTAAGAAAAACAATCGGCAAATCGTAACAAGAGTATTGCTCGCGGAGCTGATTACAAACCTGATAACCATCCATTTCCGGCATCATTACATCCAGAAGAATAAGATCCGGCTTTTGGTTTTGTACACATCCAACGGCCTCGGCCCCCGAACAAGCCTCCAGTATATGACAAGGACTGCCTTGCAAATGGTTTGCAATTATGTCCAGATTTATCTGTTCGTCATCAACGGCCAGAATTGTAAAGTCCCTATCTTTGCCCTGAATCATTTGCGGTGATATTTCCACCGGACTGAACTCAACAGCTTTGGGTAAAGTCAATTCTAAATTTCGGGGCTTTTCATGACTCACCGGCAAGGTAAACAAAAAGCTGGAACCACGGCCGGGTTCAGATTCCACCCAGATACGTCCGCTGTGTAACTTTACTAATTGTTGGGTGATGGCCAATCCCAAACCTGTTCCTTCATAACTGCGGTTGGCTGCCGACTCCGATTGTTCAAAGGCTTTAAAAATACGCTGCTGGTCTTCTTGCTGGATTCCTATACCGGTATCTGTGACGCTGACCTCAACCAGATCGGCTTCAACAATTCGGGCGCTAATGCTGATTTGTCCCTGATTGGTAAACTTAATGGCGTTGCCCACCAGGTTCTGAAAAATTTGCTGCAGACGGTGTTGGTCGGCTTTCACACATAAATTTTTCGGGACTTGATTGACTAAAACAACATCTTTGCCACCGAGCAGGGTTGATGAACTGGATATGTCCAAATCAACAATTTGCCTCAGATTTAACGATTGGGGGCGAATCTGAATTTCTTCCTGCCGAAGCTTGGCCGCATCCAGAATATCATTTACCAGGTTCGATAAACGCCGGCCGCTATAAATGATGTTGTATAAGGTCTTGTTAAAGTGTTCGGGAATTTGCCCTAATAACGATTCGGTCAGACCAATAATGCCGTTTAAGGGTGTTTTCAGCTCATGGGTGGTGTTGGCCAGCAGATCATTTTTAAACTCATCGAGTTGTTTAAGTTCCTCATTTTGTTTTTCAATTTGGGTCATTTTGTCACAAATGGCCTCACGCATGCGCTCAAAACTGACCGCAAGGCGTCCCAACTCATCTTGCCGTATTAAATCTTTTCCTTGAAATGGCCGTTTACGGTTTTCTTTATAGATATTAAGGGGGCTGGCCCAATCACCGGCGGCAATTTTTTCAGCCCTGCCGGTCAAGCCAATAACTGGTTTGGCAATGGTATTTGCTACTAAATAACCAATTACGATAATTACGGCCACAATAACTACGGCTATTAAAACCACAAGCATTCGCCAGCGATTAATACCGGAAAATGCCTCAGCATGTGAAATTTCAGCCACCAATGCCCAACGTTGTCCGAAAACGTTAACAGGCGCAAAGGCGCTGAGCACCGTGTCATACATGTAAGATGTAGTAATGCGAATATCTGATCGCCCATTGAGCGCGGCCTTTACCGATTCGGTTTCCAGTAAATTCTTACGGCCCTGCTGAACCGCTTCAATCGAATACTGCTGTGTAAAACGATAACCGCCCGAGCGCATAAGATAATCCTGTCCGACCAGATAAGTTTCACCCCGGTGTCGCCTAATCCTGTACGCTCGTTTAGAATTCTGTTTAATTGATCAATTGAGATACAATAAATCACCGCGCCTTCAAAAACACCAAATGAAAAAAGAGGGATCGAAATATAGGCGCGGATATGCTGACCGGCCTTTTCAAAATCACTAAAATACAAACTTTCACCGGCAGCGGCTTTGGATTTACTTTTATCTGCAGATTGCAGCATTGCATTTTGGAAGGCTCTTGCCAATGCGGTGCCGGCATTGGGGCTTTCTAATAAATTGACGCCAAAATTGGCCTCTTTTTTGACCGAATAGACAACATCGCCGGTTTCCGACACTAAAAGCAGATCCTCATATCCAAATTTGTCAATGAAAGCTTTTTGGAACGGATGCCGGTCCTCGTGTGAAAAATCGTAGAAATCACGGTTGGCCGCAATATCCGTAGGTTGGTCTTCACTTCCCGGCACAAAAAGTTTTTGAAGAACATGCCTTCTTTGCCGTGGATCTTGCGCCAGGGATTTTATATCCGTTTTAAATACATCCAGGTGACCTACAACTGTTGTGTTTGATGACGACATCTGGTCACGGCCAATATTGCCCACAAAGTATTCAGCCTGCGCTTTTATTTGTTTGAAGAAATCCTGCACCTGGGTCTTTTTTATATTCCTGACAGACTGTAACTGATTAAAAGCCTGTTGCTCCAGCGTATCAACAAAAAATTCAAGCAGCAGCGCGGATATAAAAATAAAGGGAATAATACTTAGAAGAAGATATGTGACCACTAACTTGGTTTTTAAAGGTAAATTACAAAACAATTTTAAAACCACCTATAGTTTTAGTGCCCATTCATAAACGACCTGTTTTTCCGATCTCTTTGTTGTGCTCAACTCAATTTGCCTATTCCTTGATGGGCAATAGTTTAAAAAATGTCTAAGGGCGCAATAGCCAGCAGGTTAGGCGATTGGCGGAAAAAATTTAACGTCTTAACAGATACCATATTGGGCTTAGATTTTTTTTCGTCTTCAAGGCATGCCAAAGCTTGCATACTTAACGTATTCGACCTTTGGCATAACACAGAAGACGGGAAAAAAGACATGCAAGATGGTATATTCTTTAACTGCAAATCGCCTTAATTACCGCGGACTGATTATGGCCCCTCCGCTAATACTTTTTTTTTATAGTTTTCGATAAGCCTTTGCCGGTGCTTGCCTGACCAGGAAAAATCGTAATTTATCAGGCGCATCTTTTCCTCGTCGAAAGAGGGTAAAGCGTGTTTTTGGACTTTAAGATGGACCGGCAACTGGTAATTTGTTTTGGCAAACAGCCTTTGTCCGCGTTCAGACAATACAAAATTAATAAAATGCTTAGCTGCTTCAGGGTTCGGTCCGTTTTTGATTAGACTGATACCGCCAATTTCATAACCAGTGCCTTCTTCAGGATAAATCACTTTAAGATGATTATCCTTTTTCACTGCCATTTCCTCAATTGCCTCATGCGCAAACGTAATAGTCATTCCAAGCTGCCCCAGGCTGACGCGCCGTGTATGCGAATGCGTGTAGGATGACAGATTTTTACTTAGGTTTTTAAAATAGTTCAGTGCGGTTTCTTCTCCCATCAATTGAACCAAAGTCGAGACAGTGGTGTAAGCCGTACCGGAAACCAGCGGACTTTTCATGCCTATCATTCCTTGGTAAGAATCAGAAAGCAGGCTTTGCCAACCGGTTGGCAAAGGTGTCCCTTTATTTTCAAGATATGCGGTATTTACCACAATACCAAGCGCACCCATATATAACCCCATGACCCTATAATTGCCTAGTGGATCGCGAAACCGGGGGTCCAGTTCTTTCCAGTTGGCCGGCCGAAATGAAGTTGTAAATCCTTCAAAAGATGCCTGAGCATGTGCTCCAAGACTGCCGCCGAGCCAGACATCAGCCTTAGGGTGCAGATGTTCGCCTTTAATTCGTTCGAATGCCGCGCCGTTTCCATTCATGCCAATTACACGGACCTTCACCCCCGTATCTTGCCTGAAGATCCGGCCTGCATGTAGGGAAAAACCTGTTACCGAATAAACCGTCAGTGTTTTAACCTGTCCGGCATGACAAGTACCGGCGGCAACACCGATGATCAGCAACACTAAAGTGTTTTGGATAAAAAACCGGAAATAAATATGCCCCCCATTTTTGCTGAACGATAAATTCAACGGCAATAGAATAATAAAAAGTGTGAAAGATGTAAATCACCTACTTTTTCCAGTACTGATCCATTTTTTTTTGAATTTGTTTTCCGTTTTGCGCCACAATCCATAAACAATGAGCATGCAACACATAATGCAACGCGAAAACGTATCCAAAACCGGTACAGCATCGAAGAATTTGCATCTCCCACGGCCATAAGACAAATTTTAAGAATCCGATCAAGATACATTAAATCCTTTCTCAAAACTTATTTAATTTAATGTATTGATGTTATTATCTTAAAAAATTCCTTTTGAGAACCAAAAAACTGCCGGTTATATGACCCAAGATCCGCGATTGGCATTTTTTTTGAACGATAAGCATTGAAAAATCTCGTTGATTCAATCAGATAGGAGTTACCATAACATCATAACTACCGAACCAGCGAGATGAGATGCAATGGTAAAACAAGCTGTGTTGCCATTCAAGCTCGAAGAAACAAAAGATC
>JAAERL010000455.1 GCA_024230435.1 Desulfobacteraceae bacterium | reverse complement strand
AGGTCTCCTCACACCAAAAGGCTGGATGGTTCACCTTTCTGATAGGTATTAAAAGTTGAACCATCCATTATATGTTGGCATTACCCTATCATCAACCTTACTAGGGGGCCTATAAGTTTAATAACTTTTGTTATTGATGTAACTGAAAAAGCTCTGGAGTAGGGTTTTTCTATCTACGAAAAGTACTCTATGAATTGTGGGTTTGAACATAGCACATCCCACAAAAACCAGGCACAACAGAGAGACAACGATGATTAATGACAAAAACCCAACAAGGCCATGGTTGCTTTGGCCGCTGTAAGTGATGACCCATTGCCAGACAGGGACGTCTGGCAGCTTCGTTGAAAGCCCCACTCCTCCAGATTTGACTACGGTTGGTCCGGGGAAGCGGGGAGGACCGTCCCCTTTTTAATTAGCCATCTCCTGCAGCGCAATGTTTTTGGCGCCATTGGCAAACATTGTTGCAGGAATGAAAGATGAAGACTAACTTCTAGGATATAAAAATGTAAATCCTTTATGCAAATTATAGTTTAATGTAGTTGCTATCAATTTGCCGCTTTTTGGGTCCTTTGGCAGTTGCTGGGACCACTGGGGCCACTGTTGTTGATATACAAAAGTGGCCAGTCACGTCAAATTTGTAGTCAATAGTAAATTTAAAATACAATGCTATGAATGTGTTTTTACTGTACAGCAAGCAATATTTACATGGACGTCAATATTGTTGACTGGTTCTGCCCATT
>JAAERL010000454.1 GCA_024230435.1 Desulfobacteraceae bacterium | reverse complement strand
GAGCAAGCAAGAAAGTTCCAAGGAAGGCGCATGGGTTCGTTGCGAGCAAAAGCTTGGAATGGCTTTTTGGTCTTTGGTCCGCTTTCGGCCTCTTGATATGACCATCGTGCGACGTTGCGCGCAAAAGTGTGAGTGAACAAATTTTAATAGCGAGTTCGCGTAGAGATGACCCTTTTTTTGAGGAAGAAAAAAAAATAACTTCTCTGAATTTGTTTGGTTCAATACGTACCATAGCACTATCCGATCCTCGACGTGCTCCCGATTTTGTAGAATTTTTCGGCGACAAGCTAGCTGTGATATTCTGCGAGATAATGGACATTATAGGTGCATTACATGGCTAGATTTAAATACTAAAAGGTGTTGGTACAAACTGAATATCATCAAAATTATGTCCTCAAAAATCACTGTAATTACATATTTCATTACAGTTTATAAATAGTGTCGAATGGTGTGATGTGGAAGTATATTGATTGCTGATCACTTATGAAAAATGGATGGTGCTATGCATTTCATTTTTGCACGACATCATTTCATTCGTGTATCAAATCGTGGTGTCAGCAACCTTGCGTCTAGAGCTGATTTCTGTGAGGTTTTCAGCTAACTACAAAAAAAGAGTACGAAGTACAAAACTAGAGGAATCATGTTCACTTATCTCTACAAGTCAAAAGTTAAAAGTAAATAAAGGGGGGGATGCCTCAACATTTGCCCATTTCTTTGATCTTTCATGATACTCTCTACTGTGGCTAGTATAAAACGACAGCATTGCTGCAGGCAGGCTGTAAGTAAACCACACGAGGCATGCATTGCAATGTCAGAAGAACATCAAGGAGTGAAAAGTGCTATGCTACGTATTGAAGCCCATGAATTCAGATAAATTATTTTAACATTTCTTGCTAAAAAGAAGGGTCATCTCTACACGAGCTTGCTATTTTATCGATTGAGTATTCGATCCCCTATAGGCGTACCGCGCTGAAACGAGGTGGGTTGATCCTGCCAATTGCCCTGTGGATCTGCCGGGGATGCTGAGGGCGGATCATGTGCAAAGGGATTTGAAATTCGATCCGTTTGGATTGATGCATCAGAAATAGTTTGGTTGTTGTTTTTTGTTTGTTGTTGCGAGTTGCGAGTTTCTGTTGACGGTTGACGTTCCAGTATGCATCATCCACGAGTTTTCAGAAATGCAATGTCCGACTGAAAATCTCTAGAAACAAGAAAAATAACGATATAAACACCATTTTAGAGGAAATATTGCTTAGGTTAGAGTCCAAATCACATTTTTCTACTTTAATGAAGTGCACCTATTAAATTCGATAACTTTTGAATTAGACGACCCTCATTTTCGCCGAAAAATCCTACATTCCTATTATATATTAATCTTTTCCAAAACGATAATGGATAGAACAGATTAGATGTCATATAAAAAATCATCACCCGGGCTAAACCCTAACCAAACAAACAAACAGGGTGGCCGGGTCTGTCAAAACTTTAATTGTCCTCCGTCTTCCGTCCTCCGTC
>JAAERL010000453.1 GCA_024230435.1 Desulfobacteraceae bacterium | reverse complement strand
TCAGCATATTATACTCTTTTAGGAAGCCCTATTCGGACCATATGCTATGATCCGTGATTGAGTATGCTGGATCGATGCACTAAGTTAACACTTTCTCATATTCCAAAAAGCTTAATAATCCAAAAATCTATAATATGCAAGTAAAAAGTTTTATTATAACATGTTACACAAATATATTGTTATGTAACTCGATGATCAAATTTTTCGTTACCCCTGAATTTATTAGATATAAATTTTTTGCATCTGAAATCGTGTATCTATAAAAACAAAGGTTTATCTCACATCGGCTTACACAATCACAAAAAACTTGATCATCGAGGACGGGACTAAACTGGGACAGGATAGGATAGGATTGGACTAAACTGGGACAGGTACTCTATGCAGACTTGCCCAACACTATTGATCAGAGACGAATTATTTATGCAGCTCTATGAGATAAAAGATGTATCGCCGTCAGACAACAGGACCCCTTTGGCTCGGGCTTCCTGGCGCCAATTATATAAGGTGGCTTCGCTGATACCTTCCTCGATGGCCAGCTGTTTGACTGATCGGTTGTGCGGCGGCATCATCTTTTTTAAAACCGCTTCCTTACGTTCTGGTGAATACCTCATGCATGAACCTCCTGCGCCCCTTTCTTATAACGGGTTTTGGTTCATGCGACAACTATCCTGCCACAGGGAGACGTACGGTCGTGGTTGGACGGGTGAGCTATTGTTTTTTACTTGACAATACTTATCATGGATGTCCCTTGGTGTGCTCTGATTTGGTTTGATTTTCATCACCCCAGATGGGCACTAAGTCTGTATACTTTGACAAATATCATACATTGCGTCTACTAGTCCGTCTATTTGGTTCTTATTATGAAACAAATGTGTTGAAATACGCGTTGAATAAACTTGCCGTGGATCTGATGAGTGTAAATAAAAATTTGTATACCTGATCTGGTAACCAGCTTGATTTGAAAGGCGATTGGCCAACGCCGTTATTGAACTGGCGTTGTTGATATCTTCAAAGGGATTAAAAGTTGTAAGCCCTGTGGTCAACTCTGGAACATCTGCTGAAAAAAAAGTTCCCTGGCCACCAAATTTTTCGTTCAACCGTTTTTTTAGATAAGAGCTCAAGGCGCAGACATAGCTCTCTATTTTAGATCGTCCGATTTTTTCCCAAAAATTGCATGCATCAAGCAAGGCTAACTGGGCGGGAATATTTAGTTGCCCGCGGTATTGTAAAGATGCGGCGATATCATATTCTCCGCGGTTTTTGCCCTGTGAGATCAAAGTGTACAAAGAAGAGTTCTGATTCCATATTGGGGGCAGATTGTCGCCCTGGTTCCGCAGATATAGCAATCCGGTGGACCCTGGACCGCATTGCCATTTATGTCCTGCTGTCGCGTAAAAATCACAACCCATATCATGAAAATCCAGGTCGATCATGCCCGCACAATGAGCCCCGTCTACAATAGAGACTAAATTGTTTTCTCTGGCCAATGTGCAAAGTTCTTTAGCAGGAAGACGAGTTCCTGTTTTATAGGGAATATGGGAAAATAAAATTGCCTTTGTGTTATTTGTGATTTTTTCTGCAAAAGCCTGTACAAATTCCTGCTTTTGAGTTGCATCCGCTGAAGGTATTTCAACCTCGGTAAGTTTCACTCCATAGCGGTCCTGGATGACATTTAAAGGTGAAAGAGAGGCAATGTGCTCATGGTGAGTAATCAAAATCTCATCTGCATTAAACCATGGCATTCCATAAATAACCGCATCCAATCCATCTGTTGTATTGCGCGAAAGTACGATTTCATCTTTATTGCATCCGAATTGGGAAGCCAGGGCCGCTCTTTGTTCAGGAAGACCAAAACCTGCATTAAGTTCTTTTTCAAATGTTCGCGGGTGATATGCTGCCAAGTAGTTATACTCTGAATAACTATCGAGTACATTTATAGGCATGGATCCGGTTGTGCCAATGTTCATGTATACGATATCTTTATCAATAACGAAATGTTGCTGAATTTCTTCCCAAAATAAATCATCTGAAACAGCAGTGTCAAATTTGTGCTGATAACTGGCAAAGGCAGCATTTGGCAAAGTTTTGCCAATTAGTCCTCCAATTGCTGCAATACCAGTGCATTTTAAAAATTTTCTTCTGTTGACACCTTTTTCTTCAGGAAAGGTTTCGATCATGAGTTTTGCCATTTTTTCGCCTTTCTATTGAAATGCCGTTTTTTATGAACACCGCATAATCAATGGTCTTTAAAAAATTTTCAGCGATTTTTATGCAACAAATTTCAAAGGAAAAAGGTTTGTACCTTAGATCCTGTTTGGGAATTATTCAATCGGCTCCAAAAGCGCGGAACGGTCCAGAAATGGCGCAAATTTTCGGCTGATAGACCGGCTATTCATCTCAAATTTGAGAAATTTTGGACTCGCCCTCGTACTTTTTCGCTGATTTTTCTATTTCCCAATCACTCGATGATCAGGTTTTTTATGCTTTACATTACAAATAATTGAATTTGTAGAATTTTGCAAATTGTCAGATTCACGGTCTGACCAAAGCTGTTGTATGTAACCATCTGAAAATACAGCATTTTAAAAAATCAAATGAAAAAACTTGATCATTGATAATCAGGTTTTTAGAGCAAAAAAATTGCATTGTTGCCAATCAACCCTTATTGGAAAAAAGAATTTCACCGGTAATATTGAAAGGAACCATTCGTTATTCACCGTTTAAAGCGTCTATTTTAAAAAGGCCGATTAAATTATAATTCGTTTTTGATCTTTTCAGTAGTTGGTATGCCCCTAAGCCAATATTTGAAAAAAGTGTATTGATTTTGACATTCATGGTGGTTTTACCTTTTCCGGGAATTGGCTTTTCTGGTGTAAATGATGTTCTAAAAAAGGTCGTTCCGCCTAATTTTATGGTATATTCCAAACTGTTGAAATTCAGATCAAAGGCATTGGGGTTGTCAATGGCCAATCGGCAACGCAGCAAGGCTCCCTGTAAACTGAGGTTTTCGATATTGACCATTTCCAGAAAAATTCTCGGCATTCTGGGTAAATCCAAAGTTCCTACGGCTGAGAAGGGAATTGTTAATGAGCCAAGAGTGAAATTCCCGCTCAGGTCGTAAGCGGCGTATTTTCGATGGGTCATATCCATTACTGAATCAAACAGGCACGCTTATCCAACTTAACGGTAATTTTGGGGATTTGATTATAATTTTATCAAAAAATAATTAATAAAAGGGTGAAAAAAAATCATGAAAGAGAAAAAAACTATATTTAATTCAATTATAAATGAAAAAGAAGGGATTACGCGTAGAAATTTTATAAAAAATACTGGTATCTTCACTATGGGGTGTTGTGGATTAATGGGTGGATTGATAGGCTGTGATGTTACCAGTTATATGGGCTTAAAACACCATGCCTTGTTCTTTACATGTGTTGCAGAAAAACTTAATATATCTACCGATAACTCAGCTCTCCTTAAAGATGTTATTTATTATTATGGTGAAAGGATAGGTAGAAGAACACGAGATTCTTCAGATAACCATACGTATGGAGATGTCCATTATAACGATTCTTTGCTGGGCTTTATGGTATTTTCAGAAGCTCCTTCAGATAAGAAACTATTAGGCTTTCAACCGAGTATGACTGGAAATCATGTATTAGACACAACTGTATGTGACTGGAATGATGCCTGGGTTGAAAAAGACAAAAGATTCCTTGGTATAAATTATTGTAAACATATAGATA
Source organism: Desulfobacteraceae bacterium (assembly GCA_024230435.1). GTDB lineage: Bacteria > Desulfobacterota > Desulfobacteria > Desulfobacterales > Desulfosarcinaceae > UBA2230. The sequence goes on along the minus strand of JAAERL010000453.1, from coordinate 6,161 downwards.
CAGCTGTCTTGAATGGATTTTTGTACAAAGAAAATTCTCGAGAGGTAACTTTAGAAGTTAAGCGAATACTGGGAGTAGATGGTTCTAAATATTGTCGACTTGATTATGATGGATGGCCTTGCTTGAACGTTGCAGAATTAATTTTACTTGTAAGCTTAAGAAAAAAGTATAGCGGCCTAAATTCTAAACCTGGTGAATATTGCGTAGCAGATCTTTACGATGCCTTTAGTAAATTTATTCCTGATGAAGCTATTTTAGAGGACGCTTTGCTATATTTAAGCAATATGTTAAGTTTTAATTATGACGAAGCACAAGCCCGGATTAATTATATTAGAAACATCGATGATATTTTTACTATCCAAGGTATACCAATTTTATAGACTAACTGGTACTAAACTGGGACAGGTAGTCTATGCAGACTTGCCCAACACTATTGATCAGAGACGAATTAATTATGCAGCTCTATGAGATAAAAGATGTATAGCGTTGAAAAGGATAGGAGAGCTATTGTTTTTTACTTGACAATACTTATCATGGATGTCCCCAAAAACTCCCGTAGCGACCTGCACTTACCTTGCCCTCAGGTATGTCTAATCACCGGCCTCAGTGCCTGGAACGTGTGGAGTATTTCAGTATAACGTGGCTCTCAAAGAGCTTAGGCCAATCAACCAGGCTTAAGAGTTACCTCTATAGCCCCTCGGTCTTTAGCCGAGGGGCTGTTGACGCTAAGAATGTGATAGTCAATTGATCAAGATCACTTTAAAATTCACAATATTCCTTTACAAGCATCCACTTTTTCATATATGAGAAATCTTCGATTTTTATTGGGCACAACTCTTCTACATAATCGAGAAAGTTATCTTTACATCCTGATTCTAATGCTGGTATGCACTCTTCATCTATTCTCCTATCTTCAAGTGCTACCGGAAGGTCACAAAAATAATTCGCCCCATCCTTAGCACACTCTATACCTTCATTATAATAATATCCTGGATCAGAACATTCATTTGCCAATGCGTTAGTTGAGATAATTGAGAATAGTACTAAAACTGCTAAAATTGCTGCACTTTTTTGATACAGATTCATTACTTGCCTCCCTCTTTCTTTAGTTTTTTTCCTTTGTTAAAAATTTTGGTAAATGGCGGATCTTTTTGGTGGACTACAGCCATGAGCGGTGAGACAAGATTAAAATCATCCAAATTCAGTTGTGAATGAGTACAGGACTAACTGGGATCGAAGCCATCGCCCAAATCCAAATAGCCATGACCAATGGCACCATATTTGGTACAAGATATAGGTATATACACTGAAGATTTGCTAATTAAAATAGTAACTATTCTGATTTTTATGTAAGATTTTTTCTTACGAACTTAGCGAGTATAAAAAGGCCATCGGGTATTATAAAAAGGCGCTGGCCATATTAGAAGTAAAACTGCAACCATCGCACCCTCATAAAAAGTTGCTCAAAAATAACATCAACTTAGCCAAAGCTAAGGGTTATTGACGATTTTATTTTTTCCCTGCGCCTGTGACTGCTCCCGGCAAAAAATTACCGGGAATTCTTACTGGATAATCTTAAAGAAATATGCCCTACCTGGCTTTTCAAGGGTTTGGGCAAAAAAACCCCATAATGCAGGTCGAAATAAATAGTTCCGGGTCCAGTGACCCATAAAGTGGGTCCGAACGATTATAAGCACTAAACTGGGATAGGTAGTCTATGCAGACTTGCCCAACACTATTGATCAGAGACGAATTAATTATGCAGCTCTATGAGATAAAAGATGTATGGCGTTGAAAAGGATAGGAGCGCTATTGACCTATCCCTAAAAACTCCTTTTAAATTGCTTATATTGACAAGAAATCGTGGACATAGTCCACAACATAACGCCATGCTTCCCGACTCGGCTTAGCCGCGCCGGGAAGCGGCAAAAAGCCGGTGAATTGCGTCTATTCTCGCCAATGTTCCGGTTTATTCAACATGTCTGCGCATTTAACTTTGCCAGATACGCTACCTATAACCCCTTGCCATAGTTCCTGAACCATCCACGCATTAGCGTGTTCTTCTGGAATCGGATAAGGAGCTTCAAATCCCTGCGCACCTGCCGGTTTGAAACCATAACGAGGATAATACCCCGGGTGTCCCAAAACGAAGACTAAATCAACACCAGCGTTTGTTAAGTGCTGCAAACCGCTCTCTATAAGCTTACCCCCTACACCTTGTTTTTGAAAATCAGGGAGTACAGCTAATGGGGCTAACAGTGATATAGATGCATCATTTTGTGTACCCTCTAAGCGTGCTGATGTAAATAAAATATGCCCCACCGCCTTACCGGCATTAAAAGCAAGCAAAGAATAGAGAGGTTTTGCACTACTGTCATATAAGAGATTTCTCACCAGATCAGCCTCTTTATCATAACCAAATGCTAAGCGTTCTATTAATAGCACGCCGTTTAAATCTGCTTCCATTGCCTCTCGTATTTGCATTTTATTTCTTTTGTTATTTGCTTTCCGAGTTAGAATTTTACCCATTGCGTTTCCTTTTCTTCATCGCCTTTATTGTTAAAGCCACCTCTTTCCATTGTTCCTTTTCCACTCTGGCGGCACTTTTATGCTGCCGGTGGGATAGATATGCCTGTTCACGTTTCATTTTATTGTAGCTATCCAGTCTGCCTTGCAAAATTTCCCCGTCAGTTACCGCCTGAAGGACCCTGCAACCGGGTTCGTGCATATGACTGCAATTGGAAAAACGGCATTTTCCGGCAAGGATTTCAATCTCTGGAAAGGCAACACTGATCCCGTCGTCATCGTTCCATAAAGCGATTTCACGAATACCTGGATTGTCAATCACCATTCCTCCTTGGGGCATCATTATCAGATCCCTCGAGGTCGTTGTATGCTTCCCTTTACCAATACTTTCACTTACAGAACCTGTGGCCTGTATAGTTTTTCCGTAAAGCCGATTCACCAGAGTGGATTTGCCGGCACCTGAAGACCCAACCATGGTGGCTGTTTGTCCTGGAGATAAATATTTCTCGAGCGCAAGCAACCCAGTACAATCCAGTGCACAGACCAAGTGTACCGGAACCCCGAAAGAAACAGTTTCTACTTCACTAACAAAAGACATTGGATTGTGGTGAAGATCTGCTTTTGTCAGGATGATGACTGGATTCAGGCCGCAGTTGTAAACCAGAGTTAGGTAACGTTCGATGCGGCGCAGGTTAAAATCCCGGTCCAGACCGCAAACTATAAACACTGTATCGAGGTTTGCGGCAATTACCTGCTCTCTTTTTGGCTGTGCGTCCTGTCTCCCACGCGTGCCCGAAGCTCCACGGGACAGGGCATTTTTTCGGTTCAGCACCTTAAAAATTACTGTGCCGGTCATGAGGACCCAATCCCCCGTGACCGGATACAATCCATGGGCTATGCGCTTGAGCCTTCCGGCTATGGTAGCAAGCCATTCTCTTTTGCCATTACAGACACGAAAGTTATTTTTTCTTACCCCGACCACTCTGGCCGGGATAAAATTATCGTTGCAATAACCTTGCAACTGGGTTTGAAAATGGGAAATCCACCCCATCTGTGAAAGATGTCCGGTGGTGCCGTTTTTATATATTATTCGTGCGACTTTTCTTGTGACCATTGTTGATCTCCGCTTTTTGTTGCCTTTAATCATACCGGTATTCGCTGGCGCATGACACCGCAGACGGGTCATGCTGCGCACCGATTAATTTAATAACCTATTGATATCTAAGTGGTATGAATCGTTACTGACTGAGGGAACAACTGTAGTGGCGGAAGCTTAGATAGGAAACTGCTGTGGAACAGACCGTAAAATCAGATCTGTTTTAAACGAATTAGCTTGTTTTTCGTATTGCAGATCTATGCTCAGCCAACCACCGGGGGGTTAGTCCCCTTGCCGGCAACGACTGGCACAATATCCATTGATTTAATGTACAAAAAAAACCCCTTTCGCATATTTTTATTAACGATATTTTTAATATTCTATATGCCAAGGTGCTGTCAATGTTTTTTCAATCGGAAAGCCATTTCGATCATAGTCCATCTCAAGACATTGTTATTATTGGTACTATTGCCAATTCGGTAAATATTATTCAAAGGTAAATTGGAGTAAACTGGCACTGGCAGTCTATGCAGACTTGCCCAACACTATTGATCAGAGACGAATTAATTATGCAGCTCTATGAGATAAAAGATGTATGGCGTTGAAAAGGATTGGAGCGCTATCGACCTGTCCTCCAAAACTTTCCCAATAACATACACACAAAACGGGTTGCAGAAGGAACTGTTTTGTATTCATGTGCAAGCCTACCCACCTGAAATCACGTCCTTTATGTCGTTGCACTGGCCTTTGACGCCAACGGCAAGGGTTAGAATCCATCCTATTTTACTCGTTGTCAAAAGGTGGCATTATTTTAGCCACCCTACCCTATTATATTAGCAGGCCAAACTTAATTCTGAGTGGATCTTTGAGTGAGACTTTTTATATTTTGGCTTGACAATCTTGCCGGTTGTCATTGAAAATTTACCTGAGTTGACAACTTCAGATTGTTCAGTCTGTAATCTGACAAGACCGTTGATCACCTGAATTATTTTTCATATGCAACGATGGGAAAGGCATCATAACCTTCCCGGCATTCCGCTCGACCGAATGATATCGCAAGCGCTATAAGATCAGTTCTTGTTTCAAACTATTGCAGAGCATCTAAAGTTTAACAATTCGAATTTATGGGTAGGGCATCTGTTCGCATCTTGCTCGCTGATTGCCCGTAATATGTTGAACTGCGCAGGTCGAATTATGGTCTGCCAATCCGGCAACATTAATGGCGTACAAATTTGTTGGATTTCGTTCCACTCAATCCAACCTTCTATGGGACTAAAATGGAGTTTTTATGATTAATAAAATTATCGGTTTTGTTTTCATCATCATTGGTATTGCACTCGCTGTTTGGGGTTATAACGTTTTTGACGCAGTGGGTTCTAAGATTACCAGGGGATTAAGTGGCGATACTCCAATTGAAGCCTGGGCAGGCATGGCGGGCGGAGCGATATGTCTTATAATTGGCATCATCAAAATAATGCAGCGTAAATCGTAATGTGAGTGAAGCTAATTCCGGCAACCAGTTAAATTTGTCGGATTTCGTTTCACTCAATCCAACCTGCAAGGCCCAAATCACATAGCGTAACATTAGTCACACGTTATTGACCTGTCCTCGAATTGTGGTCAACATTGCCAGTGACCGCCATTTGTTAAGTTTGCGCTCGGCCTTTGTCGGATTGATGGAGCGTTAATCCGACCTACGCCGCTTGCTTCGTAAGAGCTTGTATATTTAACGTTCTCAAGGATACTTATCAAATTGGTTTAAATGAGGGCTGTTAGCAGCAAACCAACTGCCTTTGGTACCTATACGGGTCAATATTCAATCAGTTTGAGATTCTATAATTTTTTCCTCAAAAAACCTGTCAAACTTTTTTTTACTTTTTCTTATTTTTTTCAAAGGGTGTGAGCAGTTACCATACATAATTCCTTATACCCTTTACTATTTATTACTCCGCCCCGATATCCAAACCGAATTCCATTCTTTGACCTGCACCCCATTGAGCTTCATATAAACCTTGCCGCACATATTTACGAAAACTCGAATACGGCCATTCGATCGGCGCAGATACAAAACCGTGCTTTACCGGATTATAATGCGTATATTCCACGTGATTGGCAAAGTCCCGATCATCCCGTATAAGATGCTCCCAAAATCGTCCCTGCCAAATGCCTTGCCTCCTAATAGTTCGTCCCAGTGAATCAGTTCGTATTTGTTTATATTTTGCCTCGCAATTCCTGGTAAAAAAATTTTTAATCAATCGCCATCGAGTTGAAAATTGCCGATCACCTTGAGGCAATGTCCAGATACAATGCAAATGCTCCGGTAGAACAACCATTGCATCGACCTTGAACGGATATTTTTTCATTACAAAACGAAATGCCTTTCGTAAAAGCGAAACATTATTATTGTGCGTTAAAATTCGCCGTCTTTTACAGGTAACCACCGTAAAAAAGTACGTTCCTCCGTTAACCCGCGCACGGCGATAGCGCATAATTCATTCCCATCCCATATCAGCTCAATTAATCGTCATAAAAATTGTAG
>JAAERL010000452.1 GCA_024230435.1 Desulfobacteraceae bacterium | reverse complement strand
GTACGTGCAATGGGACAGATGCTGGAACACAACCAAGGGGCGAATTACATCACAGCAGGCCAGTTCACACTGCTGTTCTGGAATATCTTTCCTGCGACCATGCAAGACTGGCTCCAGGAAGATCAAAATTTGGACCCCTTTGACGCAGCTAATCCAATGGACCACGATGATATCGCGGATCATATACAGCGTTATTGGAATATCCATTTCAAACGTTCCAAGAAAAATGATGAGAATAATCAAGGCAAAAACAAGAGAAAGGACGGAAATGATGGAAATAATAATGAAAAGGAGGGCACCCCCAAACGTCAACATGGGGGAGGTCAACGCAGTAACAAAAAGCAAGGCAGAGGGGATAACAACAATGTTGGGCGGAGCAACTGTTCAATCCCGGGCCACGAAAACCATCGCCACGATTGGCAGGGGTGCTACCTTAATTCAAAGGGTAGATTTGGTCGATTCGACGCTGAAGCCGCAAAGGAATTCTACAATAATGAGGCAAAGGGGCCAAACATTTGGTACCGGGACATCTACGAAAAATGGCAAAATGAAGGGGGTCGCCACACC
>JAAERL010000451.1 GCA_024230435.1 Desulfobacteraceae bacterium | reverse complement strand
GACATAGTGGAAATTGCTTAGAGCAATTTTGAAGAAAGGCCTTATAAGTTGTGACAATTCAATTTGACAATGCATCTTAATAGATGAATATAGCATAAGTATTTTGCTGAACGGAGTATTAGGAGTAGGTAAGTACCGTACTAAATCGGAGGATAAAATAAAGAAGGTGTGCTTGATATGTTTTGTCACTTTCATTTTATATTTTTTTGTTTTACAAGCTTTTGCTATACAAATTGCCTATCACCAATATTTCATGTTTCTTGCTCGAAATATGGTGTAAGTCTCCTTCTTTTCAGTCTTTCGTTAATGGTTCCGCGTTGAATCCTAACTGTGTCGTTAGTGTGCACTTGAGTTATAACGTAAGGGCCATTATTTTTGTCCTCAGCTTTGCGGTTAATACCATCTTTAATAAGAAGGACTTTGTGTCCCATGGCATAATCAAAATTGACGCGTTTTCTATTTTCGTGCTGATTATCCTGATCAACTAAAGCCTGTCTACACCTTCCAATTTTGGTCCAATCTGCTAGAAAAGGGATGCCGAACAACATGTCCCTTCCAAATACAGCGGCACCGAGCGCAGTCTTTAGAACCCTATGATATGTACTACGAATAGCCCAACCGACATTTGTTAAAAAATTGTCGATCATTTCAGGCACTATGGCATCACAGTTTTTGAGTCCAGATGTTCTCATCAT
>JAAERL010000450.1 GCA_024230435.1 Desulfobacteraceae bacterium | reverse complement strand
AGGGCCCTGCAGTCCATGGCTAAAACGGGCTCTAAAAGTAAAATCTCTAAAACTATTTCGTTCCTTTTTAGCTCGTATAATGTTCATACATTAACGTATACATCTATAAAATTTTAGAGTTCTCGAAAAATCTTCAAATTTAGACATGGACGCCAGCGTTTCTGCTTCTAAAACTAAACAAAGGCTTATTATGGGCCTACTCATGTCTAAAAAAATACACGCTTTCTGAGGACACAGAAGAAACATCACTTTCTGATTCCACATCTCCCAACTTCTTATAAGCATGAGCAAGTGCCTTATTCACTCGCTTGACTCTCCTCTTTGAACCATTCTCCTTCTTCAACCTCTCCAATTCTGATCTGAGCCTTTCAATCAAGTCAATCGCGATTCCCGCATCCTTAATACTAGTAGTAGATTGTTGTTCTTTTTTGTTCTGCTCTTCAAATAATGTAGACATTAATTGAAATCCATTATTCATGACTTCACACATGTTGTTGTTACCTTTGTTTTTTTTCGCTGCATTGCCGGAAATTTTGTCTACTTATTGACGCCCTATGACAGAGCAAAACCGGGAAGTTCAGAAGACACTTTCAACTTTTATCTGTCCAGTAACAGGATAAGTGTCGAGTGTGCGTTT
>JAAERL010000449.1 GCA_024230435.1 Desulfobacteraceae bacterium | reverse complement strand
GCCAGCAACGGTGAGCTTTTATCTAAGACTTTGGTTATTGTAAGAGGTCCGTGTACTCGTTGGCCTGCTGGCTGGCCGCTTTGCGGATCGGTTGGAACTGTCATTGCATGACTAATTGATTGAACAAGAATTTGGTCTGCGTGATCATCTTGATAAATATTTCCAACACTATCTTCAGTAAAAGCTCCGGCTGAAATAAGTCCCTGACGTTCTCCTTCAATTGACAAATAGCAAGGTGTGGGCATAGCTCAACTCTCCTGTGTAATGAATTTTTTGTTTGTGGAACTGTCGCTAATAGTAAAAAGAACGGTTGTTTATATATTTTTATATTTTTTTTGTCAATGTAGCGGAAAAGATCGGAAATAGGGCCGTATTCAGCGGCCCTTTTTGTATCAGGCTTGCAGTCGTTCTTTAATTTTATCGCACCATCGGACGCTGCCTTCCATGCCGATCCAGTTGGCGCCAAGTTGTTCGCAGGCCGCTGCCGTGGTTCCGCTGCCCATGAATAGGGAATATTGGGACCGGTTGATAACGTTATGCGCTTTTGATCTCATAGAGCTGCATAATTAATTCGCCTTTGATTAATAGTGTTGGGCAAGACTGGATAGATTGCCCGCCCCATTTTTGTCCTTTTTCGCTTTTAGCTAAAGATTTCAGTGTAAAATCCGATATTTTTTATGTTTGCATTGTAACGGATATGCAGCACACATCTTATCGAAATGTTCTAATTTATTTTTTACCTCAAATTCTGCTGGGTACATCAAATATGAAAGCTATGAATAATTTAGCGAAAGGGGCGGCTATGAAAGAAACGTGGGAAAAGACAATCATATGTTTAAAGGGTAGAGCCGAAATAAATAAAACATTAGAAAATAAACATAGACTGGATTGTTATATATTTAAGATAGATGTGCTGTCACATGAGCTATCAGAATTTTCAGAGCTGTCTCATGAGTTGTCAGAGCGGTCACATGAGTTATCAGAGTCGATAGGGTGGAAAAGGGTGAAAAAGCTGGTAGAGGTGATGCAGATAAATCTGCCAGAGGAGCTGCCAGAGGAGCTGTCAGGGCTGTCTCATGAGTTATCATTGAACCTGTCAGAGCTGTCAAAGGAGCTGTCAGAGCTGTCAAAGAAGCTGTCAGAGCGGTTTAAGAAGCTGACAATGGGGAAAATTGAGCAATTAAAGGAGCTGTCAGAGCTGTCAAAGAAGCTGTCAGAGCGGTCAAAGAAGCTGTCAGAGCGGTCAAAGGAGCTGTCAAAGAAGCTGTCAGAGCGGTCAAAGAAGCTGTCAGAGCGGTCAAAGGAGCTGTCAGAGCTGTCAAAGGAGGGGTCAGAGCGGTCAAAGGAGCTGTCAGAGATGTCAAAGGAGGGGACAGAGCGGTCAAAGGAGCTGTCAGAGCGGTCAAAGGAGCTGTCAGAGCGATCAGTGAAGCTGTCAGAGCTGTCAAAGAAGCTGTCAGAGCTGTCAAAGAAGCTGTCATGGGGGTCCGAGGATCTGTCAGAACAGTCAGAAGAGCTGTCAGAGAGGTCTGAACTGCTGTCAGAGTGGTCAAAGAAGCTGTTAAAGGAGAAATCAAAAACATCAACTTATGGTTTTTCATCAAAAGTTGTTCGAGAGATAAAAAAAGAATCATCACAAATTGAAAAAGAAATTACAAAAAATTTAGAAAGGATATTACCAGCGGATACTCGTGTTGAAGTAAAAATTAATTTTTATTCAGGTAGCCTTGAATGGTTCATTACTGTTGCTGTAGAGGTATTGAGCGCTATGGCGAAAATAGGGGGCGCTATTGGTTTTGCAAAAATGATAAAGGAAGTTGTCTCGGGTTCTATTAAGTCCGGCATCAGAGAAATTGATTATATAGGGGATATTCCACAAAATTTTACAACGGAGACTGCTGAGCATATGATTAATTCTGCTCAAGGTAGATCATCAAGATCTATTTTCTTAGCCCCTATTCCTTTGTTAATAGAAAAATGGGTGTGGATTTTCTTCATTTTATTTATTATCGCCATAATTTTTGAGTTTTTAGGAGTATGGTTGTTGTGGAAAAGATAGGGGTTTGTAATGGTCAATGGGAATATGAGTGGCTGCCAATTACTAGTGAACTGAAAATGGAATTAGAACTTTGGCTTGAAATCAGGGGCGGCTTGCCCGTCATAGATGGCGCCCATGTTTTTGAGGTAGGGCCGGGGGTCAAGTCTACCCTTGACGCATGTGAATGCGTTTTGATCCACAACGTCCATTGGGTACCGGTCCCCAAAAACATTTTGCAAAAGTTAGATCCGCTGTCGTTTTCGCAGTCCGATGTCTACACAATGGCTATATCTGCCTTACTGCGTAATTTTCAGCTTTGCTATACACACTGAGTAGTTTTATAGGTAATATTCCTAACAGTAGGTCTTTTAACCACATCGAAGTTACCGCTACAAGTTTATTATTACTAAAATACCTCACATTAGCGTTTTCCTCATTTGCTACATATCTTATGAGATCCTCTAACATCGCTCTCACCGAGCTAAAAGCATTATCTTTTTTCATTTTTTCCAAGTTACATACAATGGCACCTAATATACTTAAATCAGCTTCATCTTTAGTGGGAGTAACATCAAGCAATAACAATTCATTTTCACCACTAAATTTCCAATCCCTTCGTTTTTCAAATTGCTTAACAGCTGACACAAAGAACTTATCGCTATAGCTCCATTGTTTACCGTCAATTTTAATAACATCAATTAAGTTTGGATCTTTTTCTTCTGTAGGAAAAACCCCAAAGCCACAGCAAAAAATATTAATATGCTTATCAGATCGGTAATGCAAGTAATTGAGGGAACCTAATATTTCGGACTGGCAGAATGGTGTTTGTGGATTACAAAACATAACAACTATTAGACTACGCTTTTGAATTTTAGCATTTATCTCTGCCATAGCATCTCTCGCTGCTGGCTCAACAGAATCAAATGTCACTATCCTTCTTGGCCTTAGATTGATTTCATTAATTGTTTTTCGAACAATATCTTCATATTTAATCGCATCTATCACTTGAACTTTCTCCTACTATATAAAGTTAAATTAAGTGGCGTTGATCTTTTGGCATCCATTGTAGCTGATGGGATTGAACATCGGATTGGTTCTGATCTTTGTCCTTCACGTCAAAATCATCCGTATGGGGTTATGGATTATATTTTGATATGACTGAGTTTCCGTCACCCAAAAACCATAAATCCGGATCTGGATCATTTGAATCTAGCGTGTTTATTATATTTTTTACATCGTCAATTGCTCGTTTCGTCACTTTTTTTGTACACATAAGTTCCCATTTTGTCACTATAAAATCTGGATATGAATTTATAATTTGCTCATCAATGATTTCTTTTCCTGATATTGTTTCGGATTTACCATGTGCCATCAGATTGCGAAATTTAATTAATTCCGATATGGTTTGCAACGGTCTTTTTGATGAATCAAAATTTAAATTGCAATGAGTATATAAAACCTTCAGTTTGCTCCAAACTTTTATTGATTCAATGGCATGCCAATATTTTATACTTTGACAGCCAAGATGGTTTAGATAAGCTTCTAAAGTAAAGACGCTAAAAATCAATGAAGACATGAGCTGATAAAATTGCCCTTCCTTGCACTTGGTCGCGTATTCATAAGAATGTCTGGCGCTCATCATGAGATAAGCATAAGTATTTATATTTCTTTCTCCTTTGATGACAAATTTTTTTTCCATATCATTCCTTAATTAGTTTTATTTGAAGTGTTTTTTAAAGATTTTGTAAAAGCGGCGGGAGTTGGACCCGCAGTACCGTAAAAAAGAGCCATCTTCGGAATCCCTAATATTCAGTGCTAATATACGATATTATTGATATTTTTTGAACAACCTATTTAAAAGCCGATACAACTATTACCCCTTATTTAAACCTTATTCTTACCATTTTTGGTCACAATCATGGTCACTATTTTATACCTTGATTTTATTGAAAAAAATAATTTTATGGAAAAATGTTTGAAAGGTAAGTTAAGAGCATATTTGACCCCCATTCTTTTTTTCCGACCCCTATTCTTTTTTTGTTCACAGTGTCTTTTGCCGGTTTTTTCTTTTTAATTGGTGTTGGCTTCGCGGCTGGCGCTTCATTTGTAAATAAAATGCCCAATCGAGTAACTAAAGCGCCCAAGAGGACGTAACCTAAAATTACTTGAATCATTAGTGAGATATGGCCCCAGTAGCTCGTATTTAAAGCGTATATATCGCCAAAACCCAAGGTTGTCATGGTAACGACTGAAAAGTACATAGCCCGCAGTAAGGTGTGCCAATAAGGCATTTTGTCGATATCAAGATTATAAACAAGACCCTTTTCAGCCAATTCAAACCAAAAATAAAGTAAACCAAAAAATATAGCTGAACCAAAGAAGCAATAAGTAATTCTGAGAGTTGAACTGCCATAATTGGTCATTAACCAGAAAGGCCAAACAAATAAACGTTTAAATATTTTTTTTACAAAGCTGCCTTTACGTAGCCATATTTTCCAATTTTTGCGTCGAATGTTGTTTTTAAATGCCGCTTTTAGTCCAGGATCAATGGTGGCAGCATCCAGACCAACGCCTGTAAAATCGGTTTCTTTATCAAATTTGCACTCTGAAATGGTAGTTAGACCATCAACATGGGCTAAGTTGAATTTAGCCCCTTGAAGTTTGGATTTTTCAGTAGCGTTCTGCAAAGAATTTTTAACACACAAGCCGATCTTGGCTCCTTGAAGATTGGCACTATTAAACCTAGCTCTTTGAAGATTCGCTCCACGAAGGTCGGCTTTTAGAAGACAGGCCTGAAAAAGACTAGCCTCTTGAAGGTCGGCCCCTCGGAGGTCTGCCTTTGGAAATTTTGTGTGATCGAGACTAGTGTTACTAAGGATGGCCTCCTGAAGTTTAGCTCCTTGAAAATTAGCTCCATGAAGATGGCTTCCTTGAAGGTTGGCGCTTTGAAGCTCGATCTTTTTAAGATTGGCCCAATCGAAATTGACATCTTGAAGGTTAGCTCCTTCAAGGTTAGCTCCTTCAAGATTAGCTCCTTCCAACCAAATTGCCACTTCTGGGTTTTCCATACGCCACCGGTTCCACTCGATCATATTTTTTTTATCAGAGCAGCGTTTCAGCATTTCATACTGATCTAAATTAAGCTTCCTCTTACTCTCCTCGGCCATGACTTTGGCTTCCTCTATTTTTTGGGTATGGGGGTATGATGAGGTGACTGCTCCCGGCAATTTATTGCCGGGAGCAGCCAACAAAAGGTCGAAGGCTGAGTCAGGAACCGTTTTGACTTGCCCACTTTATACATTTCCCAACCAACGCTCCTGCGCGTGGAGCGACTTTCCCCCCGGATGACTGTTGCGAGATCTGAGGGGTAAAATTATTGGGAGTTCGTCGCATCAAGCATTTCTAAAAAATCATCAAAAAACGCATCGTCCTTAATTTCCGATATGAGCGTTAAATAATGAGGGGTGATCTTGTTAGGAAAAATTGCCATTTCAACAGTTACTTTATATTTTGTAGGTTTTATTTTTTCGTCAAAGCTGCGTCGAAAAGCTTCTATACTTTTGCCAGTATAATGATCAAGTCTAACAGCGTTTCTGAAAAATTCAGTTTTAAACCAGAGGATGTAATATTGCCAAAAAGAGGAGCTTTCACTCAAATCAGCCTCTGTAAAAAAAAATAAATCCGTGTAAAGTTCCTTAGTACTTTTTTCTTTATCTATTTCAGGAACAAAGTTTTTACAGCCAATCATTTTAAAATTTTTATCTTTACCACTTGGCGTAGGGCTATCTTCATAAAAACTCAATAAAAAGAAATGTTTTTTATTTTTAAATATCTTTAAAGCTGGTGCATGATTATCTTTTTTGAAACGCCATCCATTTGGTATCGGTACTTTAACGCCGTGAAGGTCAACGACATTATGAATTTTTTGGGAATATAAACCTGACAATTTTTGAGATTTAGCCTTATAATCATATCCACTATAAGGAAATAAGACAGGCTTACACGCGCATTGATTTTTTAAACCACAACCATTTAAAATTGTGACTGATAACAACAAAAAAAGGAATAACCAAAAAAAAAATATTCGCATCTTCTTTATTCCATTAATTTTACTCTTACAGTGTCTGTAAGCATTTTAAGTCCAAAATTTGAACAAAGCTTAGAAACAATTATGTGTTTATTTGTTAATACCGTAATTTTAAGTATATCTATTGGAACACGTTTTGCCCAATCTTCTAACCCCTTTACCCCTAATATAATTTCTTTAGCCTGGGGGATTACGGTAGTTAGGGACCCTATGCCAATTGTGCAGTCTTGTAGTTTGCTAATCATTTCCAATAGAGCTTCAACAGCGTTTTCATTCCATTTGTAGGAAGGATATTTATAACCTGAATACAATTCAAAAAGAGCTGAATATTTTTCCTTTTCTTCCATTGTTAATGGCATTTGAGTTTTTCCTTTCCAGCTTTATTTTTGAACCTGTCAACCTTAACACCCCCCTTCCTTCGCTATACGAAGAAGGGGGCGTAGTTAATATGTATTATGCAGCGACAGGTTTACGCCAGTCGTCTTCCCCTGAAGTGCCGCAGGCTTCGTGAGTCCACTCTATCTTGCGGTAGCTAAAAGAAACTGTTTCAAGGTGGGTATAGTGTTTATTGATTGGGTCTTGTGCGTTTGGCATTGTGGTTGATAAATTAACAATGATAGCATCGGTTAGCTTTGTTGTGAAATAGTGTTCCTGGTGGCCGGTTGTAGAAGTCCGATACCAGTGTAGTTCACAGGTGGTCATTTTTTCACCGGTTGTTAGGGCCGTAGCCAGCAACGGTGAGCTTTTATCTAAGACTTTGGTTATTGTAAGAGGTCCGTGTACTCGTTGACCTGCTGGCTGGCCGCTTTGCGGATCGGTTGGAACTGTCATTGCGTGGCTAACTGACTGCACAAGAATTTGGTCTGCGTGTTCATCTTGATAAATATTTCCAACACTATCTTCAGTAAAAGCTCCGGCTGAAATAAGTCCTTGGCGTTCTCCCTCGATTGACAAGTAACAAGGTGTGGGCATAGCTCAACTCTCCTGTGTAATGAATTTTTTGTTTATGGAACTGTCGCTAATAGTAAAAAGAACGGTTGTTTATATATTTTTATATTTTTTTTGTCAAT
>JAAERL010000448.1 GCA_024230435.1 Desulfobacteraceae bacterium | reverse complement strand
TTGTGTTTGACTCCTTTATCACTTTTGTTGTTATTTTAAGTGTTTATCCAAAATACTTATACAACATTTAGTGAAAAAAGTCATCACAAAATGCGCTTTTTTATATCATAACAGAGTGTTATATTCTCGGATGGACACTAATTAGATTATGCTAGATCATCCCAATAATAATAATTAGTTGCACATATTCTTTTACAGTAGCCTTGTCAAGCATTGGTACAAGTTTAAATAATTATGGGCATAGAAATTAAGTCTGCTATCGATGAAACCCGTCATACATTTGCAAGCTGGCCCTGGCCGCAGGACAAACGCACGAATGGGTGGCAAAGCAAATGGGCCACACCAGCACGGCAATGATATATAAAACCAATGCCCGGTATATTCCGAATTTAGTCAGAAATGATGGTTCGGCTTTTGATCGGGAAATTGTGAACAATCTTAAGGCGATTGGCGGAAAAAAATATACCAGATTGAGCTTCGATTTTTTTAGTATTCAAGGCGTGCCAAAGTTTGGCTAAGATGAGGCTAAGATGAGGCTAAGATGAGGGACGCTCCCAGGCTAAGATGAGGGACGCTCCCAATATTTAAACTTAAACATTTTATAGCTCAAATCCGTTTTCTTGCGCCATCGCCTCACCGCGAAGAACGGATTTGCTTATCGCGGTGGCGGACATATCAAACTTTGGCGCTAAAGATGTTGCGCTCATTCCGAGTTCCCGAACCGCCCAATAGCAGAGCAAGCTTCTTGCTGCGACAATATGCCGATATTTTCCTTTTGACCAAACTTGATCTATCGGCATGTTGAGCACTTGTGA
>JAAERL010000447.1 GCA_024230435.1 Desulfobacteraceae bacterium | reverse complement strand
GTCTGCACGATCGCTAATATGTGCCTAACCCCCGCTGGTAGTCCCACAAACATTAACAAAAGGAATGGATGAATTCAACGCTTCGCTTAACGTCCGTCAATCAACTATTATAGCTAGATAGATGGACACACAAAACCAGATCCCGGCCGTTAAGGAAGCGAGCGAGCGAGCCGTTATATTGAAAAATGAAGAAAGCGCGCAGCGCGGTCCGGCGGCGCGGCGGCGGCAGGCCGGCGCGGCCAGGCCAGAGCCTCGCCTACCAGGTACCTGGTATGAGGCGACGGGCGTCCCTACGTGCGCGAATGTAATCATTTTGAAAATTTAACGGACACACAAGACACAATGCACGACAGAAAGCAACAAAAAACACTAGTAGTTGTTAGTGTCTTGCTAAGAGTTGAGTGACAAAGAGATGTCGATATGTAAAGCTCACATGAGGCTGATAACATCCACAATCACTAAGTATGATACGCTGAATTCAATGGTGGTAGAGCGGGGCTCATTAGATCATTACTTAAATAGTTTTTTTTACAGCGCACCTTAATGGTGTAATTACCTTGATGACAGCACCTGAGGCTAGTGATATGACGTTCTTATGCTTCGGGAAAGGTGTAAAATGCAATACAATAAAGCCACAACCCCCCCTTCAGTATGTTAATTGATCTGGGGC
>JAAERL010000446.1 GCA_024230435.1 Desulfobacteraceae bacterium | reverse complement strand
TCGTAAAAAAGTCTCTTTCGATAAGAACTCATCGCTGCCCTTTTTGCACCTTTGTTGCAAATCGTGATCATAACGCAGCGAGAAATGTTTTGCGTATCGGGCTGGATACGATAGCGGCTAAAGGCCGCTTAGAAGCCCCCTGCTTCGTGTAACGAAGGTGGGGGAGCAGTCACCTTTTTTTCTCACAGCTATCATAAATCGTTTTCCAATACGCACCGGAACTGCAATGATCAAAACCGTCTCCGCCATAAAGCTTGTTTGCCCCGCTGTTTCCAATAAGCTTGTCTTGCCCGGCGCCCCCATAGATGATGTCATGGCCTAATCCACCGAACACGCGATCGTTGCCGGCTTTGGCGCAAATCAGATCTGAACCGGCCAGTCCCATAATCAGGTCCCTGCCGCTGGTTCCTGCAATCACATCGTCGTGAATTGTTCCGGTAATCTTTCCTTTGAAGCGTCTTCCATTCATGGGGCCGCCAACAATAAACATTTTACCGTATTTATCTTCACGAACATAGATCGTTGCCGGTTTGCCATTGCATAAAGGCCTAGAATCGAGCCGCAAGCCTATGATCACAGGGTCGTGATCCGAACAGCGGTACGGACCGTCATTGTAAAGTTCATTTTTGGACGGTTTAGCTTCCCAGTTTTTTTCTCCGGTGTCGCGAATAGTATCATTATAATCAAGCAAACTCACCTCATCCGAATTGATATGCCAGATATCCGCGCCGGTCACCTGGTGGAAAAGCGTCTGACTCGATAAGGCATAGTCAAGATAGCCCCAACGGCCGTCATAAGCATAACTGTAAGCAGACGGACCGATAAAGGCATCCACCAAATCCGTATAGCCGGAATTGATCAGGGTCATAATGGGATCTTCCATGGCGTAGGCATTCAGATCGCCGATGATAAGAACATCCGGATCTTTTGTTCCGGTGGGCTTGCGGGCCAGCCAATCGATAATCGCTTCAGCCGCGCGCGTGCGCCGGTGATTCCAGTATCCCTGCCCGTCGTACTGATCACAGTTGGCATCGGCATCCGGCGAAGTACATATTTCTTCAAGGCCATAGCCCCCCTTGGATTTGAAGTGGTTGACCGAAATCGTGACTTGCTGCCCGGCGCCTATCTGTTCAAACGTCGCTGCCAAAGAGGCCCGGTTGGTTTGGTCTGCCTGGAAAACGTCCGGCGGACTATCTAAAACCGCTACAGTTGTGCCTTCGGCCAGCTCGACAGCCGTCTTGTTATAGATAAATCCAACGGCGATTTCATCATCGCCTATTTGAGATCCCGGAGCAATGACATACGTATAAACATCAGAACCGGCTTTATCGTTGAGTTCTTTAACCAGACTTGCCGCAGAGCAGTATTGTCCATCTTCATAATCGTTTTCAAGCTCAACCAATCCAAAGATATCCGCATCTATTTTCTCTAACGCGGAAACAATCTTATCCGTTTGGCGTTCGAACTCAATCTTGCTGTGGGCTCCCCTTGAGGTGGGAAATCCGGCCCCCATGCCGTCCCCGTTGAAGTAATTTAACACATTAAAACTTGCAACTTTCAATGTGCCTCCTACATCCTTTGGTTCTTGACTGCGGGGATGAGCCGCCTGAAATAAAACAGGGGCGGTCTTCATGGGACGGATACGCCATGCATTGGTGGAGGTGTAGCCAGCCCATGACCAGTGCAAAACACCGGTTAAATTTTTTACAGTGTAGCCACTACGCAAATAGTTGTCCACGGCGAAGCCCTTTGGCCGCGGATAAATGACAGGGTCCATATTCTGTTGATTATTAAAATCATCGAGTATGATTCTGGCCTTTAGCGAATCGGCCGTATGCTGACGATAACCTGACACATCGGGTGTGTTTAAATGTGTAAACTGCCATTGACGATCCGCCGGAGACAAGATTATTTGTCCGAATCTTGCGAGTTGATAGAGTTCGGTAATCGCCAAATCGTGAGCAAAGGTCACCAGCATTGCTTCATAGCGTTCAAATGTGATTTCCATGTCTGTAGGTCCGGCAGCCGGAAGATCCACGATTGCAGGGGAGATCAAATCTATATTATCTCCCTGATCAATAACAATCACATCCTGGTATCCAATAGCCAAGAGCTGGCTCATATTGAAAAATTCATAAGTTTGCCCGGTTACCTGCACAATGTTGCCCTCTTTCACATCAACGGGACAATCTCCACAAAAAACAAAAATTGCTTCGGAACTGTCCGGATCATCGTCTTGATCATGGATTTCTTCCTGGATAAAAAAGCCGCTGAGTTCATCACTTTGCTGATAATCGCCGGTCACCACAGCTTCAATGGTATATGTTCCGGGGATTGCGGTTAAACCAGCGCCCTGGATCTGATGAACCGGTGTGATCTCCGGTTGTCCGGGCAATTGCAACGCCTGACGCTTCTCAAATGGCTCTGTGAGTTTCGGTAACGTGCCTGCTGACACTAAAAAAACAGAAAATACCATCGTCAGACAGATTCCTGCTTTGGACAACACCTTGTTCCTTTTACCTGAAATTATCATAACCCACCTATTAAATAATGAATTAACAAAATTCGGGATTTCATTCTTGACAGAGTAGATCTAAATCCAACATCACGTTATCGGTGAATTAGCTTTTTCTTTTCTAAAGGGCAATTCAGTAAAAGAGGCGGCAAGTTCGTCATCTCCACACAAATGCTACTCGCAATGCAAGCTTGATCATTTTACCAGCACCTATCTTGGTGATTTGATTTTGGACGGATACGAAAAGCGCAATTTCATGTTATGCACGCCATTGTGGTACGTATAGTACCGTTTAACTAAAAAAACAAGGGGCTACATCAGGGCGCCCGCATTTGGATTTTAAACGGAAAGGACACGTTGCTAAGGCCGATTTGGAACTGGTCAACCAAAGTATCGGCATGCAGTGCAATTATCTGGTAATTGGCGCGGCTGTCAGCTCAAAACCTTCCAGGCGGGAATCGGCCTGCAAGGTTTAGTTTGCCAGAGCTACGTGAGGTCTTTAGGGGAGGGTAAAGCAATACCTGTCAGGAAAAAGTCATAGAGTTATATTGATAAAGGGCATGAAAACAACGAGGCGTTCAGGCATATAGCGTTGGATTTGAAAGAGAGAGGGCGTCCTCTCTTGGGCTATTGGATATAAGAGCGTCTATGGCGGCAATGCCAGCCAGAATCCAGAATCCCAAAAGCTTTACGTCAATATAACTGATTATATGAAGGCGAATAAAACAACCGCCTTCGTTTGCTTCGTCAATACCGGCGCCTTAATTGCTATCACTCGTTGATTCATTTAACTGTGGAGTTAAAAGAAAGATGTCATAGTCTGAGCCATTATGGCTCTGGTAAACCACATGTCCATAATCATTGATTTTGGGAAACATGTCATCATGTTCCGGGTTTTTGGAAATATTGATCGCTGTTGATCCATCATAGTAATATATTTCATTATCTGAGCCATTAAATCTCTGCCAAACCACATGCCCATCGGCGTTTATTTGGGGATACTGGTCGTTACTGTCCGGATTGTTAGAAAGATTGATCACTGTTGATCCATCATAGGAATATATTTCATTGTTCGAGCCGTCAGATCCTTGCCAGACTACATGCCCGTTGGTGTTTATAAGGGGGTAAAAGTCATTAGTTTTCAGATGGTTAGAGATGTTGGTCGCAGTTTTTCCATCATAGTAATAGATATCATGGTCCTGTTCATTTTTCTTTTGCCAAACCACATGACCATTGGCGTTTATATCAGGGATGATGTCATCGCTGTCCGGGGAGTTGGAGATATTGAATGCAATTTTTCCATTATAGTAATAGATATCATGGTTTTGCCCATTTTCTTTTTGCCAAACCACATGGCCATTGGCGTTTATATCAGGGATGGTGTCATCGTTGTCCGGGGCATTGGAGATATTGAATGCAGTTTTTCCATTATAGTAATAGATATCATTGTCTAAAAGATTATAATCAAATCTTACCCAAACGGCATGCCCGTTGGTATTTATTTGGGCAAACCATTCATCAGCGTTTGGATTGTTAGAAAGATTAGTAAGCGTTGACCCTTCATAGCAATATATTTCAAAGTCTGAACTATTATAGCCCTGCCAAATTACAAAATTATTGTCGTTTATTTGAGACAGGTAGTCATCACCGTTCGGATTGTCAGAAATATTGGTAACAGTTGTTCCATCATAGTAATATGTTTCCCAGTTTGAGCCAGAGCTGCCCATCCAGACGACATGACTATTGTTATTTATAGAGGGCATGTAATCATCGCCGCCCAGGTTATCAGAGATTTTTAAAACATCAAAATCTAAAGCAAAAGAATTGCCAGCCATAGTTAGAACTATAAAACTGCACAGTACAAAAAAAAAGAACAGTTTTTTCATCAAAACTCCTTTTTCATAAATGTATATATGTTTTATGTGTGTAGCTTAAGAGGCCCCCATAAATGCCTCTTGCCCAGCTATTACGGATTGAGATATCTATATAAAAAAGAGCTTTAAGTCAAGGCCAATATCTTTAAAAAATCAATCATGTATTAAATTAATAGAGTTTGCATAAAGAACCTGTCCCAATTTAGTCCGTCCCAATTTACTTCTTAGCCGGTTCAATTCCTGAGCAGCAGATAGATACGGGTGAGTAGTTACTGAAATTCTATATTTGTTATATCTTGACACGCAAATCTAATTAGTTTATACACTCCTTTTTTTAAAGAAATAATTTTCTCTATAAAAATAGTTTTTGGAATGAAGGAAATAAAATGTCAGATGAAGTGATGACAATTTTGTTAACAAGCCAAACAGAGAATCAATTTCTTATTGATGTACAAAAAAAATTAGGTAATCATCTGAAATTAATAAAACCAAAATACTTTTATGATGATAATTGATATTTCTGAAGATTACTTAATATAAGCTTTTCGAATATAATTCAAGTGCTTTCCTTTTATAAATATACAGTCTATATTTAAATTATATTCCTTAGTATATTTTTACTGTCTAAGGAGGCTATATGCTTATCGTTGGTGAAAGAATTAATACCAGCCGTAAAAAAGTAAATCAGGCGGTTGAGCAAAGAGATGCAGTATATATACAAACAGATATCTTAGCGCAGCTTGAAGCTGGCGCAGAATTAATTGGTGTAAATGCGGGTTCGCGGCGTGATTCGGAACTGGAGGATTTCATCTGGCTAATAGATGTGATTCAGGAAGCAGCACCCAAGGCGCATTTATGTCTTGACAGCCCAAATCCAGAGGTTTTGAGACAGGCCGTCAATCGAGTCAATCAAGCGCCAATGCTGAATTCAACAACTGCCGAAAAAGCTCGTTTTCAAGATATGGCGCCAGTCATACACAGTTGTGAATGCGATGTTCTCGCCCTTTGCATTGATGATCGGGGAATCCCGAAAAGTGCGGATCAAATTTATGATAATGCCGGATTTCTTGTACTTGAATTAGAGAAAATCGGGGTTCCAAGACAAAGAATTTATATGGATACAGTTCTTACCGCAGTGAGTACAAATCAACAAGCGGCTCTTCTGTCGTTTGATGTTAACAGGCGGATTCACGCAAATTTTGACGGTGTGAATACCATTTGCGGCCTTTCCAACGTTTCCTTTGGCTTGCCAAAGCGATCGCTAATTAACAGCACTTATATTGCCTTGGCTATGGCGGCTGGACTGGATGCCGCAATATGCAATCCCCTCGATGATCGCCTTATGGAAACAATTTTTACAACTGAAGTGTTGTTGGGAAAAGACCAATGGTGTCAGAGATACACCTGTGCAGTCAGAAGTGGAATTATTAAAGCGTAATATAGGAATTTTTCTAAGGGATGGGAATTAAATTGAGAATAAAATAAAGTAGACTTTAGATTGCGCCGGATTCGGGTTCGTCTGCAAGTGTAGAAAGCCTGCAAGAGAACATGATGACCCTTTAAAGGAGGATCCTCCGATGAGTGAACTTACCGATCTTATAGCAGATTTAAAAGAACAGGAAGCCCTGAAATTAGTTGAAGAAATGTTAGAGGCTGGCAAAGAGCCTAATACAATTTTAAGTGCCGCAAGAAAAGCTTTGGACGTTGTTGGGGAAAGATTCGAGCAAAAATATTACTTTATTCCTGATCTTATTTTTTCAGGTGAACTCATGGCAAAAGTCGCTAGTCTTGTAAAACCAAAAATACAAACATCAGGTAACGAGAAAGAAACAATTGGCAAGTTTCTTATCGGGACCGTAGAAGGTGACATTCATGACATTGGCAAAGATGTTGTTGCTTTTTTGATGGAAATGAATGGCTTTGAAGTTAAAGATCTGGGTGTGGATGTTCCTAAATCTGTATTTGTCAATGCAACTATCGAATTTGAACCGGATATCATCGGTATCAGCGGTCTTCTTACCAATGTGTTTGATGACATTCGAGATACAATAAAAGCAATCGATGATGCAGGAATAAGGAAAAACTGTAAAATTATTATCGGTGGCGGCCAACTTGATGAAAGCGTTCGTAAGCATACAAATGCCGACAGTTTTACAACCGATGCCGGGATCGGTGTTCAGCAATGCCTCGAATGGATGGGAGAAAAATAACCATGGTACAAAAATTAGGTGAAAAGCTTTTAGCCGATTGGCTCTCCGGATCTCATATAACTTTCAAGAATGAAAAGATTAAAAAAAAATATTCGGCTAACGCCAAAAGAATTATTGACACGATAAAATTAAAGAAAACAGATCGCATTCCTATAATTCCTTGCGCCACACAAAAGTTCGCTTTTGAATACGCCAATGCAACGTATAAAGACGCAATGTATGATTTTGACAAAATACGTACTGCCTATATTAGGCAGTATGAAAATATTGATTTTGACGCGTACGTGGGGCCTGAGTTTATTTATCCCGGCGGCATGTTTGATGCTCTCCAGTGGAAGCGTTTGAAACTGCCCGGTAATCATTTGCCTGCCGATCGCCCTTTTCAATTTGAAGAGGCAGAATATATGAAGGCAGATGAGTATGATGAATTTCTTGATGATCCTTCGGATTGGATGATCAGAAAATATCTTCCTAGGCTTTCGCCAAAATTGGAGCCATTGGCCGGTTTGCCTTCTTTTCACAATATACTGAATTATTATCACGGGCTTCATGATTTTACTTTTGCAGTTGCTGACAATCCTGGCGTTTTGGATGCTTTCAAAGCACTGGCAAAATCAGGCAAAGTGGTATCAAAATGGTATGATCATTTGGCAAAATTTGACCAGGAAATTAGTGGAAATTATGGCATCCCTCATTTATTGGGCGGGTGCAGCCATGCGCCATACGACGTCATTTGCAATTACTTCAGAGGATGGAGAGGCGCTATTAGTGATTTGTATCGGCAACCGGAAAAAATGCTCAAAATGATGGATCGTTTGCTGCCATGGATGATTGATTATGGCGTCTCAAGCGCCCAATCGACAGGAAACCCCATCTGCACCTTATATATTTACAAAGGCGCTGACAGTTTTATGTCCGACGAACAGTTTGATACTTTTTATTGGCCTACCTTAAAGAAGCTGATCATGGCTTTGGTTGATGAGGGGCTTATGGTATGGGTTTTCACTCAGGGGACGTATGATACGCGGTTAAAATATTTTGCCGAAATTCCAAGCGGTTCATGCTTGATTCACCTTGAAAGCGGATCTGATATTTTTAAAGCCAATGAAGTCTTGTCAGGCAAACAATGCATCGAAGGCAATGTGCCTAATTCCATGCTGGCAAACGGTACGGCTGATGAGGTCGAACAATACTGTCGAAAACTGATTGCCGAATGCGGTCCTGGCGGCGGGTACATGATGGATTTTTCGGCATTTCTCGATGAGGCGAGAAGAGAAAATATTCATAAGATGGTGGAAGTGACCAAGCATTACGGACAGTATGGTTTGGATGGTAGACTAAAGCAGCAGTAACCTTGATATCATGATCATTACTTCGGGTTTCAACTCTGTCAATTAGATGTTTTAAGATACGGATCTTAGGATCTTGGAGGATATTCGATTATGTTGTGGAAAAAGCAGCCTTACTTGGGAATATGGACATTCAGCCTTGCTTTCATTATTAGTGGTGTTTGGTTGTTGGGCATGCCAAAATTTGGATTTGACGCAACAGATGTAGGTATGAACTGGGTTTTTGTTTGGTTTTCGATTGGCTTTGGTTATCAAATTTTCTGGGACGTATGGCCATTTAGCAGTATGAAACAACCCTTGGGAGGTGCAATAGCTGGAGTTGTCTCCATCGTTATCAGCGCTCTTGTCTGGAAACTTCTTTTAAACTGGTTTGAAGCACAAGAGGCATATGCCTATCTGAGTTACACTCAGTTCTTTGTCTTTACCTACGGCTGGTTCTGGCATAACTGGCCCTTTGATAAAATGGGCCAGCCCTGGAAAGGGCTGCTTTTTACCGCGATCACAATAGTATTTGGCTTGTTTACCTATCAAATGATAGGCCCGATCGCAGAATCCTATATTTTTTATCTGCCCCTTTGGCTCTTCTACTTTTTTTATGATTCTCCTATCACATCGCAAACACCTTTGCGAAAGGGATTTTTCTGGACTGCGATTATACTCGTATTTTCATACTTGCTCTACGCCTGTCAAATCGTTATGGGATTTCCCTTTGCAACCGCCAAAGGTCAGGACGTGTTTGCATTGGCCTTTATTTTTCTCCTGCTTTGCTATGCTCTTGAGGGGTGGCCGTTTTCAAAATTGCCCCAGCCGTTTCATGGCTTCGGGGTCTGTGCAGGAACTCTATTGATGACGGCGGCGTTTTATCCGGTTTTCTACGGAGTATTCCAGGCGCCAGAATGGTCTCTTGTAACATGGAGCTATACCGCCTGGGTCTTTTTTGCGATATTGGCATGGTATACCCCTCCATGGCTCGTAACCGATGAAGCCGTGGAACATGATGACGTTGTTGCGGATAAACAAGAAATCGTTATTGTAAATCCTATCAGGGCTGCAAATAGTAGATAACTTTCGCCGGTAACCTGAGTTTTGCGGCCTTTTAAATGCAAAGCTCAGGTAGATTTTTAAATTAAGGATCTTGGAAGATGATCCAGCGGAAAATTCTCGGTAATTCATTACCGGGAGCAGCCGCGAAAGAGATTATAATGCGGATTGGGATTGCAATTGATTTTGGAACGAGCGGCTTTCGAGCCCAAGCAGTTAATATCGATCAAAAAGGCATGATCCTATCCACAGCAGTTACCTGCCGTCATCCAATACCGGGACGCAATGTTATCGATCATTTGGATTTTGCTATACGCCTGGGGCTTGAACGCGCCCAACGCATTATGATCAAAGCTGTAAATCGCCTTATAGGCAACTTGATATGCAATAAACAAAAAATTTCACGTTTGGCGGTGTGTGGAAATTCGATTCAGCTTTCAATTTTTCAAGGAATAGAAATTAGAGATCTTGCCTATGCCGGAAAGTCAAAACTAAAGTCACTTGGTATAATCGCTCCCAATAGAGATTCTACTATGTTGTATGCTATAGATATCAATGGCCTAAACCTTCCCCGGAAAACTCAAATCCTTATCCCGCCTGCAGTTTTTCACGAGGTCGGCGCTGATACTATTGCTATGATCATTCAAAGCGGTTTTATGCAAAATGATGAAATCTCGATTGCCACCGATTATGGAACCAATGCAGAAATGGCCCTCAAAGTTGGAAATAAAATCTTTACTGGTTCGACAGCGGCCGGACCCGCCATTGAGGGCCAGCAGTTAGAATCCGGGATGATGGCCCTTCCCGGAGCCATATGCGATGTCAAATTCGAACAGGAAAGCGGTAACTTCAATACTTGGGTTCTGGATAAGAATCTCGTGGCCGCACTGGGAGACACAGTGAATCCAATCACTGGTGAGATCTTAAAAAAGGGAATTATTGAAAGCCTCGGCATCACAGGAACGGGCGTTGCCGCTCTTTTGGACCAGGGACAAAAAGCCGGAATTATCCGGTTGCCATGCATCGATACTCCAGATAAAAGCATCAAACTTTCAAAATGTATTCGGTTTACCGAAAGTGATTTATTACAATCCGGGCGGGCGATCGGAGCTTTTAAAGCCGGTCATAACGCATTGTGCCATTTTGCGGGCATCGATATTCAAGAAGTTAAAAACGCATATTTATGCGGTGCCGCCGGAACATATACAGATCCGATAAAGGCCCGGCGATTAGGTTTCTATCCGAATAATGCCAAATTCGTGTATCAGACCGGCAATACCTCTTTAGCCATGGCCCGGGACCTGATTTGGGATGACACACAATTAGAAAAAATGCAGAACATTGCAGATGAAATTAGACCCCATCATTGCATGTTTGCTTCATCCAGAATTTTTTCAAAATTATATATGTTAGAGCTTTCTTATTGGACAGAAGGAATGCCTAAAAAGCGTTACAACGATTTTTTGAGAAGATACGGATTCTCAAATTCCGGTGATATTTTTGCGAATCCCAAAATTATTCAACCGAAAAATAACGATCTTGGGGATATTGGGAAAAAAGGGATCAGAATTGTAACTTTTCAAAGTGATTTCGCCATGGTTACCCTTAAGGGTTGTACCGGTTGTATTGCTTGTATTGAGGCTTGCCCGGAAGGAGCTATTCAATTAAAAGTAAAACTCGGCAATCACGCTATGAAGATCGATTTTGCGTTTTGCAATGGAACCACTTGCAGAAAATGCGAAAAAGCCTGTACGGAAAACATATTGAAATATAAGGAATTTTTAAGATAAATCCAGAGTAAATATGAAAATAAATACGATCAAAGTATTTGAAAATTTACGTTTCCATTTTGAATTGCAGGATTTGATAAAGGCCATTGGCAAGATTGCTCGCGTAGAATCCCTTAAGCAGGAAATTTGCTGGTCTTATGAAGTCATTGAAAAACATATCCAGGCCGTAGCAGTAGTCGGCTTATTTCCAATTGCAGTAATTGATCAACATAAAGCCGTGATCTATGGAAATGATTTCGAGCAAATCGTAACGCTAAATATTGGAGCCGAGGCCGAATTGCTATTTCAGGCCCGCCTCGCACAGATCAGCGTGCTTACACTGGGATCGGAAATTGATAGTTTACGAAAAAGAATACAGGCCAATAGGATGAATCTTCGTTCATATATATTGGATATCGCCAGTGTTCTGGCTTTAAAGTATTCAGGCCAAGCGGTCAACCGGATAGCGGAAAAAGAAGCTGACAGACGTGGATGGGGCGTCGGATATCGTATGAGCCCCGGCTCGTTGAATGGCTGGCCACTAACAGATCAAGGCCGCCTTTGTGAGCTGCTGCATGCGGAAACAATTGGTGTTCATCTCAAGCCAAGCGCGATGTTGTCTCCTTTAAAGTCCGTTACGGCCTTGATAGGCATGGGGCCTGATTATTCATCCAAAAATGTAAAATCAGCCTGCAAATGGTGCCGGCGCAAAATGGACTGTGTCAGTTGTTAGGAATGGCCTATTGGCACAAAATTCCGTTGGATCTCAGCTCAAAAAAATAATTTTTGAGCATTTCCGGATAATCTTTATTATTTGTTAGCTTTTTTAAATTTGCAGGTATTTTTTCAATTAACTGCTTGCAAGTTTTCCAATTCAAAAAAGCCAATCGCCGATTGTGAATCATCAATTTATTTGAAAGTAGTATTTTTTGAGCACTCAATTCAAAATTTAGACGGTCTTACATGAAACTAAGTACGCTTTAATCGGATGAATCAATAATATACCATCTTGCATGTCTTTTACCCGTCTTTTACGTTATGCCAAAGGTGCGAATACGTTAAATATGCAAACTTTGCCACGCCTTGAAAACGAATCCAAAGCCGGCGCAATGACCGAAATTAGGACGAAATTGGGGCATCCATGATAACGTTTGACTTTGTTTTTAATATATGGATTGAGGAAAATGAATTAATAATAGGCAGTTAGAGAGGAATATTCATGCCCCGGATACGCCTTTTAACCAACAACGAACAAGCAACCGTTCACCCCTGACAAAGTACACATGAGGATGGGCGGAAAGGGCCTGCAAGGGTATGATCAGCAATAAAAACAAAAATATCTTTTTCATACCGGAAAATTGCCTGCATATACCATAAAAAATCAAGCTGACAGAGCCGGTTTACTCCGACTCTGTCAATGATACATCATCAATCCAGATGGTTCTTCCGTCACAGTTGCCCATCATAAATGCCATAAATATGAAATCATCTATGGGCGTACTGCTTTCAATAGTATGGGTTACCGCATTAGTTGTTACCGGGATTGCATTATTTGACATGGACCCAAGCATCACATAAACCGTTGTTGGCTCATCTGCCTGAATGGTAAAAGACAGAGAATAAGACACACCGCTGTATGATGCGAAATACTGGCCATACTGACAGTGCCAGTTGGTTCCGGTTCCCGTAGTAACTTCAATTTTTGCAGAGGTTGATCCGCTCAGGGGCGAGGATGTTTCTTCTGTAACGGTAATGGCTCCGCCCTTGTATTCTCTTTGCGCCCAGCCTGTCAGACCATCTTCAAAATCACCGTTGAACACCTTATCTATGGAAAACGGAATCGAGACATCCTGTGAACTTGAAGCGGGGCCGGTGTTGCCTCCGGTATCAACAGCCTTCACGGCATAGGCATAAGTACTGCCTGCTTTTATATTACTGTCGGTAAAAGATGTACTAACAGAAAAGCCGATGACTTTACCGGCTCTGGAAATCTCATACCTGATTATTCCCGCATCATCTGTTGCTGCAGCCCAGGAAAGAGAAACAAAACCATCGGCATAGGAGCCACTGAGAGCAGTAACCTGCCCGGGGGGTGTTGTATCAGATGCGCCCAGAACGGTTCGCAGTTCTGTTTCCGTATTTCCGTGAAGGTAAAGATCGGAATTGATTTTGGAAATATAATTTATACGAACCTGATCATTAGCTTGTATCCGGGCATCTCCCCAGGAGGGGCTCCACATATGGACATAATCATCCCAGTTCCAATTGATATAGCAGAAAGCCTTTATTCCCGGATAATTCTGAATGAGATCAAAATAGGGTTCAAACCACGTATTCCAGTCAGTCTGTCCGTCATCAACTCCCACACCCCGGGGTGTGGATTCTCCTATCATTACCGGTTTACCGGCAATATGGGCCGCATCAAGAAATTCCAGGGTACCCTCTGATTTTAGTTGGTAAGCGGCAAATGTATCAATACCCCACCAGTCCACATAACTGTTTCCGGGATAGTACTGATCGTAAGTATAGGGGCTTTTATTTATGCGGCCGGCTATGGCGCACCATACTGTAGCCACTTCGGCGTTTGCTGTTCTCAAGGCATCGGTAATACGCTGAAATGCTGGTATATAGGTCGAAGGCTCATAGCCATTCCAGCCAAGTCCGTTAAACTCATAACCGATCCTAAGAAAGACAGGGTGTCCCAAACCATTTATCTCATCACAAAGGTTTTTGATCTGGGTATCATACAATCCGGCAGCTACATCACCTTCATAGTGATCCTTGGGACCTGAGGTCATGCTAAGTCCTATCTGGGGAATCAGATAAATTCCTTGCTCTTTGTAGGATGCCAGAATGGATTTAAGGCCATCCAGAGAACCAGTGCTGAACGCTCTCAAGCCTCTGTAATACATGAAAATTAAAGGTTTACTTCCCGAAGGGACTGTATCGTAATAAAGTTCGAAAGCTCCTGAAGACTGACCTGCCCCGTGCATAACAGTATTTGACGCTTCCAGCACAGCGCCGTAATTATTCCGTGTTACATATATATTATTCGATGTATTGGCAGTTACTTCTTCTATATCATTCGATGTATTATCAGCCACTTCTTCTATATCATTCGATGTATTATCAGCCACTTCTCCGTCTACCGATGGCCAGTCTGTATCACAGGAAGCAATAATCAGAACTGACAGCAGAAGCAGTATAATTTTTTTCATGTGCAAATTCATTCGCATTACCCCTGAATCTTATTGGTCAAAGCTATTTATTGGCTCTGCAAAAATTATTAGAAGCATCGAGGCCTCATGAGCCCATTCCAGACAGATTATTCTTTCTCCCCCGGTTAAAATTAAAAATAACCGGTTTAAAATAAGGCTCATGCCGGATTCCGGGGCCTTATTCACAAGACCCTGAAACACAACATGAGCCTAAAATAAATGGCTTAAGTTTGTAACTCACTAATATTATATCAATTTTCCATCCAAATATTTGTAGCGCCACCAAAGTCATATCCTCTGCCTCCACGGAGACAGAAAGACTTGGCGGTATCGGCTATTTTTTTATTGTTTCAATGGCGTCAATCACATTAATGCGGCCGAAGGTTATGGTATTCATTCCAGCCTGCAATTCAACATTCAGGGTTTTGGCGCCCATTGCGCCGCCTTGGTAACACCACTGACCGGTACGAGAGAAACGTTCCACCTGGCGCACCCCATTTACAGTAACATCTACCTTAACTTTGCTGGTCAACATGTAGTACACAACCAGCTCATATTCGCCAGCAGCATCAGCATAAACATCGGGAAACGTGATTTTACTTTCGTTAACAACGCCCTTGACCAGCTCTTTGTTCATGGCTTCATCACAGTGATTCACCGTGGCGTTACCGGTGATCTCGGCGTCTTCTGCTTGATACGTATAAATGGGCGTCCCGTTAAATGCGCCAATGTGATTGCCCGAGACACTGTTATCTACAGGATTATTAAATATGTCCACGGTGGCTTTTTCGGTAATGCTCTCGAAAATCCCCTGCCCTGCAAATGGAAAACTCGGCTCGGGATTGGCGGCTGAACGATTGAGCATAGGACTGGTTTCGTGTAACTGGTAGTCATATTTGCTTAATCCGCCCGGTAACCAAAATTGTGAATTTGATTGCATTCCGCTGGCATCACGCGCCACCAGTTTATTGTTGATAGCGCCAAACCAGTTGTTGTTATAAATGGTTAAGTCATCTGCTTTAATGAGAAACCTCTTAAAACCTATCTTACCGCCCTTAGTAGCATGGAAGATATTGTTATAAATATACGCTTTTTTCACCTTTAAAACGACGCCAGTGGATATGGCAGATCCGTTTGGCCGAGTACCCACATAGGCGGTGTTGTTATATATATACACCTTTTCGCTTCGCCTATCGCGCCCATCCTGGTTATAGTGATAATCTCCCACAAGCAAGGTGGATCCAGTTATATTGCGCCACCCCGAACCAATATCCACATTGTACCGATAGGCCACATTTAGGTTGCCACCCAATATCTCAACAAAGTTGCCTTGATTATCGAATGTGAAATTATATTGAATAATGAGGTTCTTATTTCCTATATCTATGTGGATTCCGGCCGTATCCATTGGGCCTCTAGCGTGGCCAACCGTATTGTATTGCGCAATTACATTATTACAGTTGAAAAACCACGCACCACTGCCGCGCTTTACCATTCGTTTGTCAATACTACTTCCGGAGTGCATGATGTCATTGCGCTCCAAAAGCCCTTTGTTGACACCACTCATCACAACCCCTGAGCCACCATTATGCACGAACCGGTTATTTTTGATCACGACATTATTGATCCTGCCCCTGACCCAGACACCCAATTTGTGGATACGAGTAAAATAAGAATTTTTTATCACCACGTCTTGAATGTATCCAATATCATCAGGGTTCGCATTTAAACGATTTTCCACGTAGATTCCGGCGGAACGAATCTCGTTATGAGCAATTCCAGAATAGGTAACTGGAAAAACATTTGACACCTTCACACCGTCAAAATAGACCCCCTTCATGGTGTCTTTGCCTTTATTTCGCACCAAAAAGCCGTAACTTTCGCGGTCGGGTACACCAGATACCGATTGTGTCCTGTCATTGGTCACCCAAATGTTTTTGAATTTAATATAATTTTGATTGATGACCTTCACCGCTGCTCGTTTCTGAGCACCTTCGATCAAGGGCTTAGCCCCCTTACCATAACTTCCAAAGGTGATTAGGGCGTCGCTTTGCCCTGAATCCCGAACAATGAGAGGACCTGTAAACTTGTCCCCAGCGGCAAATAGCACCTTATCACCAGGCAGGAATGCCGCTTTATTAACACGAGATACCGTTTGCCACGCAGTCTTTGATGTCATTCCATCATTTGAGTCGTCACCTTGAGAACTGACGTAATATTTTTGTGCAAAAGCAGGACTGCACAGGCACGCTGTTAGCATGACAATAGATAGTAAAATGTTCTTCATAGTTGTACCCTTTCAATTTTCAGGACAGAAGTAGTTTTCAGTTCTGCCGGTAGTAATATTTATCTATTAATCTTCTTCTTACGTTCTGGTTATTGCGGTCGTAACATCCGGCCATTTAAAATTATCCGGTTTTCAATATAATATCTTTTCCCCTAAGGGGGTAATTGCCTCCGGATCATTGGCGCTGCAATTAAGCTGAATCGAACTGTTTTCGTCCACAGTTTCATTGTCCCCCGCATCGGCTGTGGGCGGTTCGTTATTCGGTTCAATGCCCGTGACGATATATTGGGGAGAAGTCTTCCATATTAACTACAGTTTTCAAATTATTGATTACCGGCTCCCCACAGCCATTCCAATCCCCGCAAAGGCTAATATGATGCGCTATTTTTGACTCGGCTACCTTTTGAGCGATATCAAAACTGACCTCTTCGCAAAGTCCTGTATTTGCACTTGGCAACAAGACAACCGCAAAAGTAAACACCAACCAAAAGGCAACACCATTAGCAGGTTTAGAGTCTACGTTTACCCCCCCCCATCATAAAAATCTTCGTTATACGATAATCGTTCTTACTTAATATTTTCCCCCAGATCCTTGGCATTGGAACCAACCGGCATGCCAAGGCACTGATAATTTTTATAATAATAGCAGGTTGCAAAAAACCATATATCTACAAAGAGATTATTTCAGCCTGACCTTAATACCATTGCCTCTAAGCCGTGCCGGTTAACAATAAGGCTGAATTAATCTGCCAATTCATGCCAATTGATTTCTAAATATGTTTCATATTGATAAATCTTTCCTCTTGAAAAGATTTCATTCACTGCAGACACCATCGTTTATAAAAAAGGATACGTGGAGTCTGCAAAATGTATATTTTTAAAATGCAGACCTGAAAGATCCGTATAACCGATTATATATTTCAATAGCGGCAATTAAGTTAATTATTACCTTTAAATACAAATGGTAATGAGCACACTTGGCTTTACAGATCACACTTATATTGCACATGTCTCAGTTCGCACTTTGAGTATGCCGTCCATCATTTGCAAAATATGAACCAAAAGTAGTCTGTTTTGTCATTTAGAGTATTTGGGAAGGGCTGGTTGCACAGATTTGATAAACTGCCGGCCGCCATTTTTCACATGATGACCGGTTTCGTGCTTCACAGCAACGGCAGGAGCGCTATCCCCACAGATGTGAAGGTGTTCCAGTAGGACCAAATTGGGACAACCAATTTAGCGTCCCAATTTTTTAGTTGGCCTGATTTTGACTGTTTTTAAGTGGTATAACGTTTATATAGGCATCTTTTGTAACCCTTACAACAAAGTTTGTAGATAAATTTCTGAGGACAAAATCAGAAATTATCGTATTGAATATATTCCCAGTCACTATATGATTTAATTAATAGCAAATACATTAAAGATTTATGGTCCGGCAACAATTTGTTAGATCTATAAAAGTTATTAAGAATTTTTTTAGACCGCAAGAATCAACATTTTGAACAACAATTTAAAAAAGGTACCGCCGGACATACCGTAATGTCATTAGAAATAAAGTATTTTGCGTTATTTTAAGATTATCCAGCAAGAATTCCCGGCAATTTATTGCCGGGAGCAGTCACTTCAGAATCTTTCAATCGTGTAAGGTTCTATAATATTTGTATGGCCCAAGAGGATTTTTTAACCAAAGTTGCTATTTGTACATTTTAACCATGAACTGCATGTGTTCATCATCTTATTAGAACCTATAAACCGAGGAGGTATTGATGGGGCCAATAGAAAATGCGCACAATCCAAACACCGTCATAGGTTTTTCACTTGGCACTAAATCTGAAACCAAGAACGTTTCCGGCGATAGTAATGAGTTTACAGAATATATGAAGCACGAAGGTCACCATAAGAAAATCGAAAACGGCAAGGACCAGATCCCGTAAAAGAACACTGGCGGCACAAAAAGCGTAGATTGTTCACGCGGTAACGGTTACGCAGAACGCGGTCTGTTTTGTCATTTAGGGTATTCGGGAAGGGCTGGTTGCACAGATTTGATAAACTGCCGGCCGTCATGTTTCACATGATGACCGGTTTCGTGCTTCACAGCAACGGCAAGAGCGCTATCCCCGCAGATGTGAAGGTGTTCCAGTAGGACCAAATTGGGACAACCACTTTGGCGCCCCAATTTTTTTGTTGGCCTGATTTTGACTGTTTTTCCGGGGCCCTAAAAATTCGAGCACAAGGAAGATATCAGGCAAATCGGCCATTTATGGATAAGTTTTTGTTAATGGGTGCTTGTCAGTAGTAAGGATTATCAAAACAAATGAGTTGGAGCTGATTAAACAAATACCGGACAAGGAGGTAACAATGAGTAGTTTTAACATCCCAGATAACGTTAAAAATAGTGCTAACGTACCTGATTGTATTAAAGATAATTGGGACCAGCTATTTCCATACACTGGGGTTCTTCAATTGGAACCTGCAGAAGAATTTAGTTTATATATGGAAGGCCATGGCGAATATCAACATGAGCTACGTTCGCATAAGAATTCTGATTTAGATGCTGGACCAAAAATTATAACACAAGGCACCGATACCGGTATAGTATCTAAAATAATATATCCGCGCACAATCGAAGTAAGCCGTCACTGTCACCACAAGACGGATACTGATATTGCTATAGACGCGAGTGCCGATAAAAGTGATTCAGTAGATTAAATTATCTACTATCTAACCCGGAGTTTTTAGCTAGTATATTGGAAAATTTTAAAGGAATATCCCAATAAGTGGCGAGAGCGATTTCAAATCCATTCTGATGAAGTTGTCAGATACTGATGTTGTGGCACCCGCATAAATTGAACTTAAGCGATTTATCATCGCTTTTATGCGGAATCTCAAGTGCCATTTTAATCTTGAATGAGTCCGGCTGATTTACAGACTGGAAGGGTTATATTAACCTTCCCAGTTTTTTCTATTGATCGCCAAGGGCCGTTATCTGCATATTTTTTGATCAACAAGTAAGATGAAAACAGGCAGCGACTTTTTTGTTTTGCCCGAGAAGTTCGTTAAAAGTTGCCGCTGCTTGTTTGGTCTTTTTAGCAACGAGTTGGATACCATCCCGGCTCAGGCGTTCTTTGAGTTCTTCACAGATTTTCATCATGCCAAAAACACCGGTTCCTGCGACAATAATATCGGGTTGCCCGGCAATTAAATCGCTGATATCGTTGTATTCAATAAGATGGCCCTTGTCTCGCCACCAAGTATCGATGATTTTGCCATTGGGTTGAATTTTTAAATCGGAGCCGTATTTGCGGCCATTGATGGTCATCTTTCCAAAAGAACATTTCTGGATCACAGCATCCCTCCTTTTTTAGTAAAGACACGCTGGCATTTATCATTTCGAGCGAAAAAAAATACAGTAGCGTGAAAAAATAAAGGACCACGAAACTACCAATCATACAATACTTCCCACATGGTTTGAAAAGGCTGATCAGTATAATAATAGTAGTGTTCCTGTGTTCTGCCTGTTCCGGCTTTACCGTCTGTCTGATCGCGCCAATAGCGTTGATATATGACAGGCTGAAGAGTTTGCCCGGCAGGGGCCAAAGAAGAAGTTTTGTCATTGCCTGTGAGCCATATTTCGCGCTCTTCGATTACTTTCCATACAACGCCGCTTGCCCGGTGTAAAATACGTTCGCCAACACGGGGCAACTCGAGGCGGTTTCGGATTGATTTAAACCGGTAGGCTGATTTTTCTTCGCGGTCAAGAATACGCTCACCCAAATAGGCAATACCAATTGCGCCCAGCGGTGCAGTCAGCACGATAGACAGCACCGCTACGGCCAGAATCATTTCCCCCGAAGCAAGCCCCGCGGCCATAGGCACTGCGCCAATGGCAGCCTGAACGGTTGCCTTGGGAATATAGGCCACCGTGCAAAACAGCTTCTCGGGAGGATTCAAACCGCTTTTTGCAAGTGACAGGTAAGTGCCGATGCTGCGAAAAAGCAATCCGGTGAAAATAACCGCCGATCCGGCCAATCCGGCTTTCCAGGCAACATGGATGTTGACTTGTGCGCCTACCAGGACGAAAAGGATCATTTCCGCAAAAATCCACAATGTTTTAAGTTTGCGGGAAATCAGATGGGCTACGGCCTCGGATTTTTCCAAGATGATAAAACCAATGGCCATAACGCCAAGCAAAGATGCCACGGCAATGTGGTCCGATAGACTGTCTTCGATCCAGGTGAGTAAAATGGCGGCTCCAAGCACCACCAGGGTCCGTTTTGGCGGCTTCCAGCTAAACCGTGTAAACAACCGTACCAGAAAGTAGCCGGGCAGCAGGCCCAACAGGATGCCAAGTACGACGGATATGGGGATCTGGGCCAGTTGCAAACCGATGTTTGTCTGGCTGCCGGTGGCTATGCCAAGGATAACAGTAAATAGCACGATTACAAAAACATCATCCAGAGAAGAAGCCCCTAATATTAAGGTAGGGATGCCTTTGCGTGTTCCGCGGCCCTTTTCGATGAAATCGATCATCAGGGGAACCACAACGGCGGGTGAGACCGCCGCCAGAATAGTTCCCAGCACGGCGCTGTCAAGAAGAGAAAAGCCGAGCAGGTGCGGTGCTGTTAACATTACGCCGCCGATTTCGAAAACCGCGGGAAGACAGCTCATGATCACCGCTGCCCGTCCGACCCGGTGCAACGCATCGCGGCGTAACTCAAATCCGGCCCTTAACAAAATTACAACTAAAGCGATTTTTCGAAAATCACCTGAAACTGCCATCATTTCGGCAGACATCAAACCCAGAACATACGGACCGGTCAGAACTCCGGCTAACAACATGCCTACAAGTCCGGGTATGTGAAAACGTTTAAAAAGATAATCCGCCGACAAACCTAAAAGGATAATCCAAGCGATACTGAATGCCATTGCGGCCGCCTCCCGTATTTCATCGTATTGCCTTCCAATATCAGAGTTTTAAGGGGCATCATAGTTGTTTGTGCATGCTTGTCAAAGATTTTAAGATTGCACTTGTGCAATCTGTGAGAACTCTATTTATTTTTTGTGTTTGTTCGCGTAAATTAATGTTTATTGATCAAATTGAAAATCAAGGAGCTTGGAAGGAATATATGTACTTATATCGTATGTTATTTGTTTGTATTATTACAACGGTGTTCATTGGTTGTTCTTCAAGCCCGCCCATAAACCGTTCTGCGAAATTTATCCGCAACAGCACCCGGCTTTTAAACAAAGGTGTTGCCAAATATAACAAGGGATGTTTTTCCTCTGCTTTAAAGGATTTTAAGAAAGCCCACGAGCGATATACAGCAGCGGATGATTTGCCTGGAGCCGCAAACAGCTTGAACAGTATCGCCAATACCTATTTTCGTTTAGAGGATAACAAAAGCGCCTTAGCTGTTTTCGACGAAACCATTGAGCTTTATGAAAACTTGGATTTTACCACACAGGAAATTAAAGCCAGGACAAATAAAGCGGCCGTGCTGATTAGCAACGGCCAGTTCAATGAAGCTGAAGATATATTGAAACAAATCATTGAGTCACCGTATACTCAGGGTAAAAATGTTAAACTTCTGGTTTTAAAAACACAGGCGCTATTGGCGATTGCCCGGAAAGATTTTGATCAAGCAGAGGTTTTGCTCAGACAGGCCCTGAAAAGAGCACAGCTACAAAAGACCGAACCCGCCATAATGTCAGCGATTCATTATGTAATGGCCGGAATGCTGATGGATACGAATCGTGCTGAAAAAGCACCGCCCCATTTAACAAAAGCTTTGGAACTCGACCGGTCAGCGGAAGCATATTTTGATATGGCCAGAGATCTGCAACGTTTGGGCAAGTGTCACGTTCTTATGAAGGAAGATAAATTGGCGGTGTTTTACTATAAACGCAGCGCCAAAATTTTTGCCCTGCTCCAGGACGGGCCCAGGACCAAAGAAGTGGTTCAGCAAATGGAGCTTTGCGCAACACGGGCCGAAGCGCCCATCAAAACAACGTTATTCTGGGCCTCCCAATGGCTCCAGGGCAATACGGAAGCCAGTATTTGCCGTTGATGAAGCCAGGCATAGCCTTGCCTTATTTTTTTTTCACGAGTTCGCGTTCCATCAGTTTTCGTTTCCTGAGTAATTTGAATTTTCGTTGTTTTATTCTGGATCGAATCTGCGACAAAAATTCATAGTTGGCAGGTGTAATCAGCAGGGCCAACACTGTCGAGCATGACAACCCGGTGACAAAGGCCGTAGCCATGGGCGACCATGAAATGGATTTGTGAGGAATACCGATGGCCATTGGCAGCAGCCCCAAGGTGGTGGTAACTGTGGTAATGATGACCGGCCGCATCCGCGCTGCGCAGGCTTCAAGTATAGCCTGGCGTAAAGGCTTGCCCAGTCTTAACCGTTTGTTCATAAAATCGATGAGCAGCAAGGTATTGTTTACGGCAACCCCTGATAAACCAACTGTTGCAATAAAGCTGCCTACCGTAAAAACGGTGCGTGAAAAAAATAATCCCATGGTTACGCCAATCAATGCGAAGGGTACGGCAGTCAGTATCAAAAACGGTTGGAAATAATCGCGGAACTGAGTAGCCAAAACCATATAAATGGCCATGATTGCAATTATAAAGGCAATAAACAGGGAAACAAAGGATTTGCTGGTGGATTCAAATTCCCCCCCGTAAGACAGTGCGATGCCCGCGAAAAGATCCTGCATGTGTTTTTTGTAAAACGAGTCTACAGCCAAACGAACGGCAGCCGGGTTTAAGGCGGAGCCCTGAACCAGATCTGCGGTTATTGTAATGGAAGGTTTACCCTGGTAACGCGAGCGCACATTTGGCTCCATTCCAAAATCAGCGGTAACCAAATCCCGGACATAAATGGGGGCGGCGCTGTCTTCAATTACGGGAATGGACATAATATCCCCGGGCTCGCTTAATCCCGCTTTGCTGATATTGGCCACATCGTCTTTGCGGGCGATGCGAACCACCAGGTCGACTTCGTCATCCAAAATTCGATAGGGACCGGCCTGCATACCGTTAAGCGCACCGGCAACCAAAGCGGTGATCTGATCCGCGGCCAGGTTGTGTTCGTAAACCGCTTCCTGGCGGGGCGTAAAGTACACCGTGCGATAAAGGTTGGGCCGGTTGTCCGTCAACTGAATCAAATCATTCAAACCGGGGGCCTTTCGCATAAAGGTCAGAAGATGATCCGATGCCTGAATAACGTCTTCCATGGTGAGACCGGTAATTCTGATGTTGACCGGTTTGCCGGTGGGAGGGCCATCGCTTTCCTCAAACACATTTACTCTTGGCCGGGCAGGATCATTTTCATAGGCATCTTGTGCATAATCTACTATCAGTTTACGGATATGGCCCAGATAGGGGATGGGATCTTTTGCTTGACCGGGAAAGTTCCGGTTCTTTAGTTCA
Source organism: Desulfobacteraceae bacterium (assembly GCA_024230435.1). Taxonomy (GTDB): domain Bacteria; phylum Desulfobacterota; class Desulfobacteria; order Desulfobacterales; family Desulfosarcinaceae; genus UBA2230. The sequence goes on along the minus strand of JAAERL010000446.1, from coordinate 18,432 downwards.
GGAAGGGTAACGACAATTTGACCGAAATTACCGCCACGGTGGCGTACATAGTCCTGGTCTTCATAATAACCGGCATCTCCCGCCGCGGCCTGGGCCTGCCCCGGCCCCAATGTCATGATAAAGCGCGAAATATCCCTTACAATGGCATCCGTGCGTTCAATGGACGTATCAGCCGCATTTTCAATGGTGACATGGTAACGGAAATAATTTCCGGGAAAAAACTTAACCTCAATCAACGGCATGATACCGCTGATTGATAACAATAAAATCGTTAATGCTATACCAAAAATTAGGGTAATACCGGAAAAAGTAATCACCTTATGATCCAGGAGCCAGCTTGCGATGCGTTTGTAAATCGGCCATAAGTAGCCGAATATGCCGGATTTCAGGTGTGCATAAAAGTTTTGTTCCTCATTTTCGCCTTCGCCGGCATAGCCTCCGGCGTATCTGGGTCCCCAGTCCCAGATATGGATCGGAAGAATAAAAAGGGCTTCAAACAGGGAAGCAAATAAAGCATAGGTCACTGTTTTAGGGATGATGGAAAAAAAGTCCCCTGTGCTGCCGGTCATGATCAGCATGGGGACAAATGCCAGGATAGTGGTCATCGCCGAACTGATAATAGGCAGCATGACCTCGCCGGTTCCGTCAATAATGGCCTGGCGCCTGGTCTTGCCCATCTGAATATGCCTGAAGGTGTTCTCAATGATTATGACAGCGTCATCAACGATAATTCCGGTAACCAGCACAAAAGCGAACAAGCTTATAGTGTTGATGGTGACACCGGCCAGCTTCATGATAATAATGGCGCACAGGAAAGAAAACGGAATGCCGATTGCTGTAAGCAGGGCATTGCGAAACCCCAGGGTAAGCCATAAAACGCCTGTAACCAGGATCATGCCGAAAAGAAGATTTCCTCCCAGCGTGTTTACCGAATCATTTATTTCAATGGTGGAATCATTGGTAAAATCAAGTTTAATCCCGCTGTTTGCATGTTGCTTTTCGAACTGCCGGCATGCCTGACGGATTTGCTCACCGATCTTGAGTGAATTACCATTTAATTCCTTAGTGACAACCAGGCGCACAGCCCTGTAACCGTTGACTGAAATGATATTCCTGGGATCGCGGTGGGCAAGCCTGACAGTGGTAACAAGATCGCGGACACGGATAAAGTTTCCGTCCCCATCTAAGCGCACCACAATATCAAGCGTTTTGGTCTGGGATGTGAGCCTCAGGCCGGTGTTGAGCATAAAGCCGGTATCACCGGTACGGAATCTGCCGCTGGGGATTTTGGTGTTGGCCGATTTAATGGCGCTCGCCACCTGGGTAAAGGTCACACCGTAACGCCGCAGTCGTTCAGGATCCAGCGAAACATGAAATTCGTGATCATATTCGCCCGCAATGTTCACATCACGAACTTCGGAAACATTGATCAAACGGGTGCGCAGCTCATCCGCGTATCGTTCCAGGCTGCGCTGGGGCAAATCACCACTGATGTTGACAATGATCACCGGAAGCCACATGTTGGTATCTATGTAAAGGAAGCGGGGTTCATCTGCACCCAGGGGAAGTTCATCCTTTATATTCAGCACGCGAAAACGCAACTCATCATAAAGCTTTTTGTAATCCGAATCATCGATAAATTTTACAAGCACCGAAGAATAGTTCCGGTATGAATCGGATTGAACAAAATCAACATTTTCCAGGCTTTCCAAAGCCTGCTCGACTTTTGCAGTGACCAGTTGTTCCACATCTTCGGCACTGGCGCCGTAATAGACGGTCTGGATCATCACCTTGCCGATGTCCACCAGGGGCATATTTTCTACGGGTGACGTCGCTATGCTAAATGCCCCGGCAATGAGCAGGAGGACAAAAAGTACATTTAAAAAAACGGTTTGTTTCAGCGAGTACCGGACAACGGGTCTCATAATTCACTCATTGTTTTTTTTGTAATTGCTGACCGGGTTCAAGGTGTTGGGTGCCGGCGATGATAACGTGATCTGCGCTTTGACTCAGAATAACCACTGGCACTGTTTTTCCTGTGGATTTAAGGGTTACATGAGGATTTTCATATCGCCGGGAAATGGCCGCTTTGGGCACCATCAGCCCTTCATAAGCGATTTTTAAAGGCAATTCAGCTAACAAGCCGCCACGGTAGGGGCCGTCATAGTCAAAAACAATCAACTCTACGGCCAGTTTACGTGAGCGTTCATCGAATTCAGGGTTTATCCAATTTATTTTTGCCTGCGCCTTTTTGCCTGCCATGGAAACTGCAAGTTTTTCCTGTTGTGCAAGCGCGTCCAGCTCTTTATCGGAAACATATAAGGGTATGACAAGCTGAGTATAATCAGCCGCCTGTGCTAAAAGACTGCCTGCGCTGATGATTTCGCCGGACTCGACCGTTCTTTGCACAATCACCCATCCGGCAGGCACGGCTACATTGTGACGGCTGCGGCGCTCAAGCAACTCATTATACTGAGATTTCAGGTTTTTAATTTCCACCTCGGTTGACATCAAATCAAATTGCGCCTGGGCTAATTGCTCGGCGGCGGCATCACGGCTGGATTCGGACGTAACATCATTTTGTCTGAGTTTTTCAATGCGCAAGTATTCCTTTTTTAAAAAATCAGCACGCGATTGATAGCGCTTTTTGGTTAAGTTGAGTTTTTCAAGGGTAGCGTGCACCTGTTCGATCTGATAATTAATAAAGGTAGTGTCGATTTGCACAAATGGCTTTTTACCGGTTCTATGGCCGACATCGTAATTGACTTTGAGAACCTTGCCGGCCACTTCCGAGGTAACCTTCATTTTTGCCCGGCTGCGGGTATAACCGCTTAAAACAACCTGCTTACTGGCGGCTTGAACTATCAACGCTTCTTGTGCCGATACGGCTTTAGCGCATGCTAATCCCGCAAACAAAAAAACATAAATGGTTAGAATGCCGAAACATCGTATCGGACAACAACCGGTTTTCTTTGAATTTTGAGGATACATGGGCAAAACCTGTTCCTTTTTCTTGGATTGTTAGGGCCGCGGAAGTTGAAAATAACCTGTTATTGCAGCGTATTTAAGACAATTACAGGCCTCCGGCGGCATAGTCTATGCCCAGTGGCGCAACGCATTAAAACGGATTTAGGCGATTGGCGGAAAAGAATATACCAGATTGAGCTTCGATTTTTTTTCGTATTCAAGGCGTGCCAAAGTCTGCATACTTAACGTATTCGAACCTTTAGCATAACACACAAGACGGGAAAAAAGACATGCAAGGTGGTATATTATTTAACTGTAAATCGCCTTAGTATAAACTTCAGGGGCCTTAAAAAGGTTAACGGCTAAATGAGTTATCATTTAGCCGTTAAGGAGGAGAACAGATGAAAAGTTATTGGGTTTGGCGATTATAGATAATGCAAGTGGTTTGCCACTTTTTGTCAGTCACCTGCAAAAAATTGTCAAATAACATATAATCACCTGAATTGTTTTGCAATATTTTTATCTAATAAAAAATTTAGATTCCTATTTGATCCGTTGCAACTTACTATTAAATGACGCTTTGGTTTATAAATTTGAACTTGGAAAACAAGAATCTTACCATAACTATATGTATTTTAATGCTATATTTAAATGTGCGCCACTGTTTACAATTTTGAACCACACAGGCAAAAATAAGCGTAAATAGGTTTAATTAATTGTAATAATTGACAATACATACAGTTTTAGTTTTTAAACTATGCGCTCGTACAGAAAAAAGTTACCGTTGGATAGGGGCTTGGAAGCTGCAAATTCCCACTGTTACTTGTCCTTGAATTCGTTTTTTGTATTGCGTCAAAAAGTATGCACCCATTGACTCGCCTTGAAATCGAATTCAAATTAATAACGGTATTTTTAAGCCCCTTGTCAAACTGAAGTGATGACTTGATGATACGCCATCAAAAATTTGTTCAGCTTTTTTGGCGATTCCATCCAGCAAGGGGCGGGCAAAGTAAAATATTGTCAAATCAGGTAGTTTGATAGTATCCGGCCCCATTGCTTGGTGTCGCGGCCGCCTTGCCATTGATTGTCAAAATTCCGGCAAATCAAGGGGAGGCCTGTTAAAACGGCTTCTCAGGTTGTTAATGCTGCGGCGGATTTTTTTTTGAATTAAAATGCCGCAAATCAGTTTGTGTTTTCCGGGAAAGTTCACCAGGGTCAGCCCGATGATAATGGTTAATATTCCCTGGCCAGGCAAAACCAGCATGGCTATACCGGCTATCACAAGAATCACTCCAAGCAGGTTTTTCAAGATGAGATAGGGTACATACCCCAGCTTCAACCAGGAATGGCTTGTGGTGTGTTTTTTAAGCTCCAGAAAATCCTGGGGTAATTTGACTATGAGCAAAGGCACTACAATCAATGTTCCGATGAACATGATAACTGAGATAATGCCCAGCCACTGAATAAGGTATTCGTTAACTTCAAACCAGTGTTCAATGTTTTTCCACAATTGATGAAATTCCATTGGAGGGATTTCCATTCCTTATTTATTCGGATATCGTTTTTTGCCTGTTTGTTAACACCTGCAAAACGGCCAAAACAAACTATTTTCAAAATTGAACAATATTAAACCTTACGCCGGATAAGATATATATATGATTTTTTTTAAATTCAACCATCTTTACCAGGAGCGTTGACATTACAAGGTTTTTAGGTTCTACTCAAACTATTCGGAGAATAATTCAATATAGCTTATAGGATTTTTTTAAGGACACCTATGACCATAAATGTAACTCAAGAGCGTATGCCTAAAGTTGCTGCTGCGTCCGGTATTTCCAGCCAGAACAACCTGACCCATGAACAATTAATTGACTGCGTGGAGGTTGGAAAGGCCATCACATCTGAACTTGACCCGGATAAACTTTTGTCAACCATTATGGATAAGGTGTCCAAGCTGTTGCCCTCCGAGATTTGGTCCCTGCTTTTATTGGATGAAAAAACACAGGAACTCAAATTTGAGATCAGCATCAACTTGGAAATTGAAAAAATAAAAAATTTTCGCTTTCCACTTGGTAAAGGGGTGGCGGGTCAAACTGCTTTGCAGCAAAAGCTTATTATTATTGAAGATGTAAAAAATTGCGATTTTTTTGATCGCAATGTAGATCATTTTTCCGGACATAACACAGAATCGTTGATCAGCGTCCCGATTTTGTATGGTGGCAGAACTCTGGGCGTACTGGAAGTTATAAACCCAAAATCCATCAATCCCACCATCATTTCATTATTGACATTGCTTGCCGACTATATTGCCATTGCCATAGAAAATACCCGCCGGTTTAAAAGAATGCGGGATATGGCTGTAAAGGACAATCTGACCGGATTATATAATCAGCGATACTTATATCAGTCTCTGAAAAAGTTAATTTTGGCCTCCGAGAGCACAGGCAACCCCCTGTCTCTTATTTTTTTGGACATGGATGATTTCAAGTTCGTGGTTGATAATTTGGGGCATATAAACGGCAGCCGCACCCTTCGCGAAGTGGGCAAACGTATCGCGCAATGTCTGACAAGGCCCGAGTTTGGAGTCGCTTATGGCGGCGATGAGTTTGTGGTTGTATTGCCGGATACCAATCGCAAAAAGGCGGCCAAAATAGCAGACAAAATCCGACAGGTGATGAAAGCCGAGCCCTATTTGATTCAGTGGGGTTATCAGGTGAACATTACCGCCAGCTTCGGAGTGGCCACTTTTCCTGAAGACGCCCAGGACAGCACCGAGTTGCTGGCATATGCTGATAAAGCAATGTTCCGAGCTAAAAATACAGGCAAAGACGCAGTTCTTATCAGCGCTGATTAAAACGCAAAAGATCATTCCTCTTGTAGAGAAAACCACCATTAAAGATCTTATAGTTCATCTGAAGTCCATTGCAGATTGGACAATGCCGTCGAATAATTTGCATTTTCAAAACTCTTAAAGATATGCCTGCTACCGATTAACCTTTCTATGATTTGGAGGCCCCATGAAAAACACGCTACCTAATGTTTATATTATCGGAATATATAGCACCAGATTTAAAAAATGGCTTGATAGTTCCATGAAAGATCTTACGCGGCAGACCTATCTCGGTGTTCTGGCCGATGCGAAAATTAAGGACGGCGGGGATATCGAGTTTGCCTGGTTCGGCAGTTGTTCAATGGGAATTTTGTGGGACCAGGATTTTATTCGCGGTCATACTTGCCTTTCACCGCTGGTCGAAGAGGGGCTATTTCCGGAACGTGTTCCCATTATCAATGTCGAAGGGGCCTGTGCTACTGCATCACTGGCCTTTCATGCGGCCTGGAAAGATATTCTCAGCGGACAGTGCAAGGTGTCTCTTGCCATGGGAGTAGATAAGCTTTACCACCCTGACATGGAAAAAATGCTGCTTACCTACGAACACGGCATTGATCGCAGCGAAAAGAAAAGATTGATGGCCCAATACCGTGAGATTGGGGCTGAATGCGGCAGAAAATTTGAAACCGGGATAAACCGGACCCTTTTTATAGATACCTATGCAATGCAGGCATGCTGGCATATGCACAAGTACGGCACAACACAGGCCCAAATCGCTAAGGCGGCCTCGAAAAGTCACTACCATGGTTCGCTCAATCCCAAGGCCCAGTACCGGTTCGAGGTGCCGGTGGAAAAGGTTTTAGCCGATTATCAGGTCAGCTACCCTTTAACCCGGTCAATGTGTGCGCCTATCGGTGACGGAGGAGCCGCGGCAATTTTATGCTCCGAAGATTATTTTCAAAAACTGCCGGACGACGTAAAGCGCAGGGCCGTCCGCGTAGCAGCCAGTGTGGTTACTTCGGGAAAACACCGCAAAATAACCGAACCAAGCCTGAGCAAATATGCAGCCGATAAAGCTTACGCTATGGCGGGTATCGGTCCGAGGGATATCAATGTTGCCGAAGTGCATGACGCCTGCTCTTTTTGCGAAATCTACCAGGCAGAAATGTTGGGTTTTTGCTCTATCGGCGAGGGGGGCGCATTTGTCGAATCCGGCGCCACGGCTCTGGATGGAAAGATTCCCATGAACACATCCGGGGGCTTGGTTTCCAAGGGGCATCCTGTGGGCGCCACGGGTTTGTCCATGATCGATGAAATTGTAACCCAATTGCGGCAAGAAGCCGGAAAAAGGCAGGTAAAATCCTGCCGTTACGGCCTGAGCGAAAATGGCGGAGGTGTTATATCCTCCGAAGAGTTTTCTTGCTGTGTCAATATTCTGGAAAAAGCCTGAACGCCTGTGCGGTAATGAGTATCAAACAGGCTCTAAATTGAGAAAACCGATATAGCGCATGTTATTGCCGGCCGATGCGATATTGAATTTGTTCTATATGAATGGTTCCGGGTTGCGGATGTGATCGGACATAAGAGTTATTGCGATCTTAAAATTAGCCTCAAGATTTGCTAATTTTGTGATTTTTTGTCACAAAAAAGTGACAGGGCAAAAGCGGCAACTTACCATCAGAATTTTATCTTACCGGAAATAAGCGTAAATTATCGCAAAAATTCATTCGGAATGGGTTTTGCTTATTTATAAACATTGGGAGCACATCCCAATTGATTAAAAGAAAATAATTTTCTAAATTTTCTTTTGTACCTTTTGTTTTCTGTTTTTTTTGGCCGTCAGTTCCAAATTCTGTCAGCAGTCTACCAAAAGCGGGAACGATTCCGGTATCAATTCAAAAGTTAAGGCGATTGGCGGAAAAGAATATACCAGATTGAGCAGGATTTTTTTTCGTATTCAAGGCGCGCCAAAGTTTTGCTGATCAGTTTGCATACTTTACGTATTCGGGCTTTGGCATAACGCAGAAGACGGAAAAAAAGACATACAAGATGGTATATTCTTTAACAGAAATCGCCTAAGTATAATGTTTAATCAAAGTGGCCATATTTGTGCGGTCATCGATTTCAAACAAACCCTTTATAACCACCTCATCTTTGCCGTCGGACTTTATTTTCAGCGTTCCATTAAACAAATACTTTTCTCTGTTGCTCTGATCCGCCTTAAAGCGGCCTTTAAAACTATTGCCTTTCCCGTCAGCAAATTCTCCTTCAACCATCTCCATTCTATTATAGTTCTCATTATACTCAAATCGCCCATTTTTAGACCATTTTAAATCTAAATCAGGCCAAGTCGTATTTCCTTGCACCATGAACTTTTTATTAGCGCTCTTATTGAATTCAAAACGGCCTTGCCAATTTTTACCGTCTAGTGATGTTTTTTTCCCAAAGCTAAAAATTTCAGATCCTGTTGTATCCTTGATATTGAAGCCGATAAAATTGTTTCGTTTTTCCAATTCAAGATCCTGCTCTACTTTGTTCAATCCAAAAATCCAGTTCTTAACCCTATTCGCAAAACGTTGAGAATTATTCTTATTTGCTGCAGGATTTTTTATTCTGTAGGAAAGCATGTTTTCATATATGGACATAACCTTACTGGAGTTGCGTTTTTTTAACATATTGTTGAAGTTTTTTACCATGTCATGCCTGATGGACCGTATCTCCTGTTTTTTTGCATTCGAGGCTTGATCGCCAAGCTCCTCAATATATGATTTTTCCAATTCCTTAGCCTGCGCATTGAGCGCGACAACTATTTTGGCAAGCTTATAGCCCGGACTGCAAACGCGGCCTTTATCGTTTTTATACGGATCGTTGCCCCATTTAATTGTGCCGGGATATCCGCATTCTAATTGCTGGTGGTATATTTGTTTAACACTTTCTTGCGTTACCCGGTCCATGGTTTTACTCACAAGCATCAGCTTTGCCGAGTCCCTGGGATACTCGAGAAACGAAATGATGTATGCAATATTGTCCATTGGTAATTGTTCCAGCTTGCGGCATACGCGCGGTTTGACGGTTTGTGGCGCGGCTGCAAGTTGGCCCATAGGACTTGGCTGATTATGAGCAGGATTGTTTTGGCTGGAATTGTCTAAGCCCTTAAAAGATAAGGTATTGTTGTCGATTGTCACTTGTATGTTTCCTTTCAAATGTTTTGCAGATTCCTTAAAATAAACCGAATATACAGATCAAATCAACTACCGGCCGCCATGTCACATGGCAGCCGGTAGTTGATTGCACCTTATTGCATTCGTATAGACATACCCCAAACATCACTATTGCAGAATGTTAGAAGTGTCTTCTAACGCGCTATTATTGTAACCTGATGTAATATTTATCCGGTCATCAGGTATGTCATCTGGTATGCAGATAAAGCTATTTGACACGTTATTATGTTTTGCTCTATTTTGGCTAAGTTTGCTTGTGGTTTTCATTTTTAGAATCTGAAAATTCAGTTCGTATTTATATTAAAAATTATTTTAACTATTTAAATGGTTATATTTAACAGGAGCATGATTTATGGCCGATGAAGATATAAAGACACCATCTAACTTCATCAAGACGATTATTGATGAGGATCTTTCCACCAACAAGTATCAGGGCCGGGTGGCCACCCGCTTTCCGCCGGAACCAAACGGATACCTGCATATCGGCCACGCAAAATCGATTTGTATCAATTTTGGTCTGGCGCGCGAATACAAAGGTACGTGCAACCTTCGTTTTGATGATACCAATCCTACAAAAGAAGAGGTGGAATACGTTCATTCAATTGAAGAGGATGTTAGCTGGCTGGGTTTTGATTGGCAAGACCGCAAGTTTTTTGCCTCGGATTATTTTGAAAAGCTGTTCGACTTGGCCGTTGAGTTGATCAAGAACGCAAAAGCCTATGTAGACAGCCTTAGCGCCGATCAAATCAGAAAATACCGCGGCACCTTGACGGAACCTGGCAAGCAAAGCCCCTATAGGGACCGCTCTATCGAAGAAAACCTGGATCTTTTTCAACGTATGCGAAAAGGTGAATTCGATGACGGCGCTCATGTGTTGCGAGCGAAAATAGACATGGCTCACCCTAATTTGCTCATGCGCGACCCGACTTTGTATCGCATCCGTAAGGCTCACCATCATCGCACGGGCGATAAGTGGTGCATATATCCGATGTACGATTTCACCCATTGCCTTTCCGATGCCTTGGAATGTATCACACACTCGATTTGCACACTCGAATTTGAGAACAACCGCCCTCTCTACGACTGGGTTCTGGACCAGGTAAAGCCTGCCTGCCGCCCTCATCAGTACGAGTTTGCACGGTTGAACCTAACCTATACCGTTTTGAGCAAACGCAAACTAATCCAATTGGTGAAAGACGGAATCGTAGAAAGCTGGGATGATCCGCGCATGCCAACCATATCTGGATACCGGCGAAGAGGATACACCCCTGAGGCCATCCGCAACTTTTGTGAACGCATCGGTGTGGCCAAAGCCAATAGCGTGGTTGATATCGCCCTGCTCGAGCACACCATCCGTGAAGACCTCAATGCCAGGGCGCCCAGGGTTATGGGAGTGCTCAAGCCGCTTAAGGTGATCATCGAAAACTACCCGGAAGGACAAAGCGAAGAACTCGAAGCGATCAATAACCCGGAAAATCTGTCCGCAGGGACCAGGAAAGTGCCTTTTTCCAAAATTCTTTACATTGAGCGGGACGACTTTATGGAAAATCCGCCCAAAAAATTTTTCAGGTTGGCTCCGGGGCGGGAAGTGCGTCTGCGATATGCTTATTTTCTCACCTGCAAAGAAGCGGTCAAAGATCCCCAAACCGGTGAAATCATAGAATTGCGATGCACCTATGATCCGGCGACCAAGGGCGGCAATGCTCCCGATGGCAGAAAAGTCAAGGCCACCCTTCATTGGGTTTCGGCCGAGCACGCCATTGATGCTCAAGTTCGTCTCTACGATAGACTTTTCACCAAGGCCAACCCTGAAGAAAAAGATGAACAAGGCCTAACATTCAAGGATTTTATCAATCCCGACTCTCTGACGGTCTTAAAGAACTGCAAGCTTGAACCCTGTCTGGCTCAAGCATCACCTTCGGACTTTTTCCAGTTTGAGCGTCTGGGGTACTTTTCTGTTGATCCAAAAACAAAACAACCCGGCGGCCCTGTTTTTAATCGGACCGTAACCTTGCGTGACACCTGGGCAAAGATAAAAAAAGCTGGAAAAAAATAACACACATAAGGGTCTCTTCTCGAAACGGCGACACACTCGGCAGGCGCAATCCTGCCGGGTATTTGGCCGTGCCCGCCTTGCCCTTCATCCACCGGGCCCGGTACCGGGAAGTTTCAACTGACGCTATGATGCTTAAAAATTATCAGCAATCCCCCCTGCCGGTTCTTTCGGCGGGTAAAGGCTATCTGGTGGTAGATAAACCTGCGGGTATGGCCGTACACAACCGGCCGGGCGCAGATGTGTGCTCTATGATGAAGGATTTTATTTTGTCCCATTCAAGGATCAGGCAAAAGGCAGCATTTTCAGAAGAATTCGGGATTCACGCGTTAAACCGGCTGGATAAAACAACAAGCGGCTTGTTACTGCTTACCTGCACTCCGGAGGCTCACCGCCATCTTGCGAATCAACTCACCCAAGGCCGGATCCGCAAAGAGTACATTGCCATTGTTCATGGCGCACTATATCCGGCCCTAAGACAAGAATGGCTACAGTGGAACCTGCCTTTAACCAAAACGGCGGCAGGCCGAAGTAATCCCCAGGGAAAAGGAAAGCGCGTTGCCTGCGATACGCGTTTGCGGATTTTGCACCACAGCCGCCGCTATACCATGATCCAGTGCAACCTTATCACCGGACGCACCCATCAAATCCGGCGTCATGCGGCCCTGGACGGTCATAGCATTCTGGGCGATCAGAGGTACGGCTCCAAACGTTCGTGCCGATACCTTGCTGAACACCATAGTTTTAAAAGGCTGGCACTGCATGCCTCAAGCCTTACCCTCACCTTTGCCGGAACCAGCGGCTGCCAGCGGATTGAATCCGCTCTGCCCTTATCGATGCGGCAACTATTTGAGCACGACCTGGAATCAAAGCCTTGAAAAAAGCTCTTAGGCGATTGGCGGAAAAAATTTAATATCTTAACAGATACAATATTGGGCTTCGATTTTTTTTCGTCTTCAAGGCGCGCCAAAGTTTTGCTGATCAGTTTGCATACTTAATGTATTCGCACCTTGGCATAACACACAAGATGGGAAAAAAAGGCATGCAAGATGGTATATTATTTAACTGTAAATCGCCTAAGCAATGGGCCGTACATTTTGCTTTATCCGCCCAATAAAGCCGAAATAAAGCATGCGATATGATACCCGCTTGAAGAGGCATCTGATGACCCTGAACCAGAATTCAAGTCTTGCGCAGAGGAATTATCTACTAGTGAAGAAGGCGGCGATTCATTATCAGAACCGGCTTCATCGGTCTCATTATCATTTTTTTGCGTATTATCTGCACCATCCGAATTATCCTCTGTATCCTCAGTATCGCCGGTTCCGGTATCATCGGTATATGAACTGTCACCACTGTCCGTATCAATTACAATTACCGTACACGTATCAACATCAAAAGCCCGATTCTTATCATCAGCCCTGAGCTGAAAAACCAGTTCAGAATCCGAATCAACTTCAGGTGCTGTAAAAGTGGGGTTAAGTGTATCCGCATCTGATAAATTTACCTGGTCTCCACTGATTTGTGTCCATTTAAAGGAAGCGATCCCGATCATTTCCGGATCATGGGCATTGCCTTCAAGTTTAACAGACGTTAATTCATCTGCATATATATCATAACCGGCATCCACTTCAGGCGCAGCGTTGTCCGGTTCAATACCCGTAACAATCATTTGGTTATCTGTGCTCCACGTATACCGGCCGCAGGAAAAATTGGCGGAAATATTATAAAAGCCGTTATAATTACCGTTCCATCCATAATTAATATGAATCAGGTCTGCATTTTCGTCAGTTTGATATCCATCTACAAGAACCTTATGACCACTTTGCTGGACGGACAAAATTGCGAATACAACCGGCCTGGGGGGATCGGCGTCCAATTCGGTTTTAAATAACTCGAACCATTTATGCGAACAGGGATAATCATCCCGGTTGTAATACTGCAAAGAGTCCTTGTATTTAAAATGCTTGGATAAAATTTCATAGGCCCATTGCGTGCTTGCAGAACCATAACAACCAAAATGCATTTGCGCTGCCACACCCATATGATATATCAGCTCAGCTACTGCATTCATTTCTTCGATCGTGCTTTTGCCAAGGATCAGCTCATCGGGCATATTCTCCCAATCATAGACCGTTTTGCTAAAATCCACACTTTGGGTCAATCCCTCCCAAAGATAGGAGGATTCTCCTTCACCGGTCTCGGGCCAGCTCCAATAGCGAAGCAGCTGAGCCCAGGCAATAGCCACGCAACCGCTCAGGGTATGGCGGCTGGGGCAGCCGTCATCCGGCGTATACTTGTTGTAAGGAAATCCCTGGCCCCATTTCGTTGTCAACAAAGGCCCCGCCACCGTGGTGACGTAATTCTGATTTCTCATAACCGATCGTCTTGAAAAACCGGTATCCGTATATTGCGACCATGCTTTTGCAATTCTGGATTCGTCAGAGTGGGAACCTGAAGATCTCATCGATGTTTTTATGGCCAGCCGTTGAGCAAACAACCCTTCAACATTTTGATATAACTGCGGCACTACCCATGCTTCGATCGCATCAGGCCGCTTTTCATTTAACGGATAGAAGGCGCTGCTGCTGGAATAAAGCAGCACAGGACTCAAAGCGTCGTCTGCGGCTATCAGCAGATGTCCGCTTGGCTCCACAGAAAAATTATACGCCACGAAAACATCGTTGCGCATTACTTTTTCCCAGGTGCTGATAACCGGTGAGCTACTGCCGTTCCAGTCCCCATAAAGTGAAATATGCTGCGCAATTTTCGATTCCGCAACCTTTTTGGCGACATCAATGCTGACTTCTTCGCAAAACCCCTTGTTTGCGGCTGCCAACACAATAAAAGCGCAATACATTATCGCCCATAAAAGAAATCCATCAGCCTTTTTTAAATTCAATTTCTTGCGCATCATTAATCACTATCCTCACTCCCAAGTTGCATTCACCCATGACAGGCGCTTTTACCGCCTCCAATCTGCCCCGCACCACCACATTGTCTGTCTTTCTCCGGGTCAGTTTCTCAAAAATCGGACGATTATCGTCAGCCATGGCCCAAACTTCCACAGAACGCCCCTTCCCGTCATGAAGCTTGAACTTTTCATATGGCAATTGAGGATAGTGCTGCTTGTCAAAAATGTTAACCGGATCTATCTTACCCTCTATGGAAACCTGGCTGCCTGCCCATGGAGCAGCCGCATCGCATGATGATGGCAGGTTGCAAAAAGAAAAGAGCATCTCCAGGGACATAACCCGGTTTGCACATTGAAGTTGAGATCCCATTGAACAGGACATCATAACCATAACTAATAAAGCCGCAAATTTTGTTTGCCAATTCATTTAAAATCACTCTTCTAAGAGCTTGTTTGGGAAATAGAAAATTTAGCGAAAAAGTGCGAGGGCGAGACCAAAATGTCACAAATTTGAGATGAATAGCCGGTCTATTTGTCAAAAATTTGCGTCATTTTGGACCGTTCTCGCGCTTTTGCAGCCGATTTAATAATTCCCAAACAGGCTCTAATACTTCGTTATAACATTGACCATATAATTTGGGTGTGTCCCGCCTTTTACACAAAACAGATCTGAAAGGTAAAACCGGCCACTGAAAACACGAAATATATAGGGAAAATGCTTGAAAATCCTCTTTTATACTGTGACATTTTCCAATTTTTCGATCTTTGCCCGGCAAATGTATAAAAAGTGGGCATACCCATTAATTTTGTGCTCACATCTACGCAAAACCAGCATAAGTCTTGTAAGCGTAAAAGCAAACCGTTCATTGTGAGCAAAGTTGACCAGTTCCGGGGCAAAGGAATTTTTCCGCAAATAAGCGCGAATCGCTAAAAACCCATACTGCTTGAGCGATGAACGGCCCCTTTATCATTACTGTAGCCTTATATATCAGCATCGCCGCAGTCCGCTTTAATTACTGTTACCGTGCATGTATCAACAGCAAAAGCACGATTCTTATCATCAGCTCTAAGTTGGAAAACCAGGTCTGTATCCGAATCAACTTCAGGGGCGGTAAAGGCAGGGGTAAGCGTAGTTGCGCCGGAAAGATTTACACGTGTACCGCTTATCTGAGTCCATTGGTAAGAATCAATGCCGATTGCTTCCGGGTCGCTGGCGCTGCCGGTAAGCTGAATCGGGCTTAGCTGCTTGACGCTTTGGTTGGCCCCGGCATCCACCGCAGGCGGATTATTATCCGGTTCGATGCCAAAAACGCCAGCCTGGATGCTGGCGTCCCAGGTGTATCCGCCGGCATCGAAATTACTTGTGATTGTATAATAACCGTCATAATTACCATCCCACCCGTAATTAATATGCACAGCGTCTGTTGTTCCGCTCTGGTATCCATCGACAATCACTTCGTGGCCGCCATAGACTCCAAAAATCGACAGAACAACCGGCCGCGGCGGGTCTGCGTCAAGCTCGGTCTGAAATAATGCGAACCATTGAGACGACTCGATAAATTCGTTTCGAACTTTAAACTGCATAGATGACTTATATTTAAAATATTGATACAAAATTTCATCCGCCCATTTTTCACTTCCCGATGAATAACAGCCGAAGGCCGTTTCCGACGCCACTCCCAGATGGTACATCAGCAGAGAGACTGCATCTTTTTGCTCTTCAAGGCTCAAGGTGGTCAGCACCTCCGGCATATTGTTCCAATCATAAGCCGTAGCTCCAAAATTCGCAGATAATGTTTCAGAATTCCACGTGTAGGAATGGCTTCCCTGACCTTGCGCAGGCCAGCTCCAATATCGCAACACTTGCGCCCAGGCAGTAGGTACGCAACCGGTCAGCGTGTAACCGCGAAAGCAATCATTATTCGGGGACATTAAGTTGTAGGGTGAGCCTTGTCCCCAGGCGGTTGACAGTAAAGGACCGGCGGTTGCCGTCCGGACCAGAGTTCTTTGCATCGGTTCATGGGAAAAATTTTCATTGGCGTACTTGTCCCAAGCTTGCGCTATTTTGTTTGAGGAATCATTATAAACCAACGAGCGCCAAGTATCTGGATACTGTTGGCGATCAACAGTCAGCCGCTTTACATTTCGATGCAGCTCAGGAACAACCCATGCTTCAATGGTGTCGTATTGATCGGATCTTTCAGGATAAAATGCACAGCTTGAAGAATAAAGCAGCACAGGGCTCAAGGCGTCGTCTGCGGCAATCAGCAGATGTCCGCTTGGCTCCACGGAAAAATTATACGCCACGGGGACATCATTGCGCATTACTGTTTCCCAGCTGCTGATAACCGGCGAATCAAAACCGTTCCAGTCGCCATAAAGTGAAATATGCTGCGCAATTTTCGATTCAGCAACCTGCCGGGCGGTATTGAGGCTAACTTCTTCACAAAAGCCATTGATTGGAACCGTGAACAATGAAAAAGACAAACACACTGCCAGCTTTAAAGCAAAACCATAAGCCGTTTTAAAATTCAATTTGTTTTTCACCATCATTTATACCCCTCCTTCTTCCCTTGCGTTCAATTTACTTTCACCCGGTGATAGAGGCTTTCACCTGTTCCAATCAGCCCCACAGCCATACTTTGTCCATCGACATCCGGGCCGGCCGTTTTTTTTAAAATCTTAACAATTATCGTCAGCCATTGCCCATCATGAATATTGAACTTCTCATAGGGCAATTGTAGGTAGTGCTGCTACATATAGTGTCTGGTTGGACTGAATGAAACGAAATCCAACATTAGAACCTGACAATAATGAAAACCCTTCATCAAAAGGTAAAAAGCAAAACAAGATACAACCATTGTTCCATATGGTTTACAAAAAGAGACATTCGGTTTACTCAACGAGCTTTGTTTTATAAACCGGTAGCATGTCCCAATCGCCCCCCATCAGGCATTTGCACATGGCCTTTTGCCGGATAGATGGATCGTAAACCGGCCTGCAAATCTAAGTGTTGCTAAGGAAGAACATTTAAAGCAAAGGATTTTATCGTTAACAACACCAAATAAATCTGTCAACATAAAAAATATAAATATTTAAAATTGCACATGAATAACATTTTGAACCCAGTTTAATTTTGCTTCTGATTTTGACTTTAGAATGCACCTAAGAACTTGTTTGGGAAATAGAAAATTTGCGTCATTTTGGACCGTTCTCGCGCTTTTGCAGCCGATTTAATAATTTCCAAACAGGCTTTAAGCAATGGTAATGCTCTTTAAAATCGCGCCAGTCAAAACACAGGACCGTTTATGCAACATCAAGAAATAAGAAATTTTACAACGAAGATATGGTTGGTATTTAGAAGATAAATTTTGAACAAAAAACAGGCGGCTAACTCCACCCTACGCTTCGCTTAGAGGATGGAGAATGCGCCTGTTTTTTGTTTAACTATCCCGATAGCACCAACTTACTTGTCATTATCTTTAAAAATAGAAAGGGATTGACGGTAAATGTCCATCGCCTGGTTATGATATTCAATGGCCTTGTCGTACTGATCAAGGAGCTCGTAAATGTCCCCCAGATCTTTTAAACTGTCTGCTTCGCCATGCCTGTCACCGATCTCACGGTAAATGTCCATCGCCTGGTTATGATATTCAATGGCCTTGTCGTACTGATCAAGGAGCTCGTAAATGCCCCCCAGATCTTTTAAACTGTCTGCTTCGCCTTGTCTGTCACCGATCTCACGGTAAATGTCCATCGCCTGATTATGATATTCAAAGGCCTTGTCGTGCTGGTCAAGGAGCTCGTAAATATTCCCCAGATCTTTTAAGCAGTCTGCTTCGCCTTGTCTGTCACCGATCTCACGGTAAATGCCCATCGCCTGATTATGATATTCAATGGCCTTGTCGTGCTGGTCAAGGAGCTCGTAAATGTCCCCTATATCTTTTAAGCAGTCTGCTTCGCCTTGTCTGTCGCCGATCTCACGGTAAATGTCCATCGCCTGATTATGATATTCAATGGCCTTGTCGTACTGATCAAGGGAATCATAAATGTCCCCCAGATCTTTTAAGCCGTCTGCTTCGCCTTGCCTGTCACCGACCTCACGGTAAATGTCCATCGCCTGATTATGATATTCAATGGCCTTGTCGTACTGATCAAGGTAATCATAAATGTCCCCTATATCTTTTAAGCTGTCTGCCTCAGCTTGCCTGTCTTCGGTTTTACGGGCTATGTCCAGCGCTTGGTTATGATATTCAATGGCCTTGTCGTGCTGATCAAGGGAATCATAAATGTCCCCTATATCTTTTAACCTGTTTGCTTCGCTTTGCCTGTCACCGACCTCACGGTAAATGCCCATCGCCTGGTTATGATATTCAATGGCCTTGTCGTGCTGGTCAACGGAAAAAAAAACATTCCCCAAATCTTTTAAGCTGTCTGCCTCAGCTTG
>JAAERL010000445.1 GCA_024230435.1 Desulfobacteraceae bacterium | reverse complement strand
TGGGTAAATATTGCCCACGAGGGTGCTCCCTCGTGGGCAATATTAGCGAGAGATTGCGGGTCCAACTGCATGCCGAGGAGGCCGATGGGCTCACGATCGGCTTTCCGAACCACGCCGATCGTCCTCATGTGTGCCCTGTCCGATGCGACACAATTCACCCCGACGCCACATTCCTGCTGCCGTTCAGGGACGCGGGCCGGTGGTACGAGAGCGTGTCCAACTGGCCGCCCACGCGACGAGCCCGGGCAATGTCAGCGATTGGTTCTTGCACGGGTGAGTGTCACCCCTTCCTTTCACCTTCACAACTTTGCGTCAGGACCTTTTTGAGTAACACATCGACGTACTGCTCCATCATTGCTGCCCTATCAAAGTCACCGACCTCCGGACGGCGACGGCTCATTTCTGAATGCTCGTCGCCCGCCACCAGGAGGCTTTGGGAGTCTCCATTCGATATTGGAGACAAAGGCCTTCTTCCGAGACGAGCAATCCAATGGCACTATGATGAAGGCGAGAATCCGATACTACATGTCATATGGTCCGTTGTTCTTGCTACTATCGCAAAAACTCCTATTGTTCTGTTTCTTATTTCAGCGAATTCAATCTGAAATTACCATCGGTGCTTTTTCTCCCCTTGTATGTCAGGATGGAGTCCGTGGAACGTAGATTTCATGGAAGACTGCAATGTGGTCGTAATGAATCTAGGATTACATTATTATCCAGATGGTAACCATACCGGCAAAGAAACGAGACATACTCTCATGGATGATATGCTCGCTGCAATCACATATTTGTCGAACTTCACCGCGTCCAAGGACAATCGCATCGCCGTTTGGCGCTCGGCATTGCCTCAGCATTTTCCCACTAACGACGGTCATTTTTACGGATGGAACAAAATGCGAAAGGATTCTTGCGCCGCCATCAACGGGGGCAGTTCCGGCCACCAGCAGGTTTACAATAAAATTTATGATGACGCATTTTCGAAGCTATGTCGGACGGAACGGCAAATTGATGAAATGACGAAACAATCATGCAACCACCGCAGGCACAGCTGCAAGGTCAACCCAGTGGCGGAAGTGAACTATCAGACAATTTACAACTTTTGGCGCGATAATGGTTGCACGGAGCAAATAGAGAGAGAACTATCGAGGTTGAGCAACTTGAATGGTATTGAAGAGAGGCACGTGATAGGGACAATTTTCCGCTGGAGCATTTTTGATCTTTTTGACGTTACACGGTGGCACTCAAAAGACATGGACTGTTCCCATTTTTGCTACATTCCACCATTATTTGAAGCTGCCTTCGAGCGGTTGGAGCTATTGTTATTGCCTTTGCTTGCATCCTTCTGACAGAAGGTCATTGAAGGAAGTAGCATCATTTGTTACCATCGTTGATGAGTAACACGCTCTGGTCAGCGACATAAAATACTATCGTAATATCTTCCCAGAATGAGCTTTAGTGAGCATGACATGCAAGATTCGACTAAGAATGTATACTTTGAGATCGCCGGATAAGATAAATTTGTGTTTTCAATGTGGGATCATTTGGAATTGACCAAAGGTGAGCACAAAGTCGTAATAGATAATCTCACGTTTCGAAGTGGAAACGGAGCCGCATCCATTAGCAGCAAGAGCTGAGATCGAGCCACGCCAACAGAAGTTTTACAATGCAACTCGCCCCAAAAAGGAGCATAAGTTAAATATCAAAGCCCCGCCAGAGCTGATTTTTGGCATGTTTGAATCAGCTTCTCAAGCTCTAACATCTCGCAGCACTCTCGCCCCAAATAAAAGCAACATTTTTCTAGGCAGAGCGCGGTTGGAACTGATTGTTGGCATTTTGGAATCAGAGCATGAATTTTGCCAAAGCTTTTGCTCAGGGCATGCTCTGAAGCTCATCTCTGGCCCATATTGAAGCCCAGGACGCTCTGCATCCAATGGCAGTGCTTTTATGCAAAAGTACTGTTCTTTTTCTATTTCTGCTCTATCAAAAACAGGGGCGATTGGAGCTGATCATGCTGAAAGCATGAATGATGTCAAAGCCTTTTGGCATGAATGATGCCAAAGCTTTTGCCCAGGGCATGTTTGGCGGCTCATTTTTAGCCCATCTTGAAGCCCAGGACGATCCCAATCCAATGACAGTGTTTTTCAACAAAAGCACTGCTCTTTTGCTCTGTCTGCCCCATCGAAATCAGGGGCGAACGGCGCTGATCATGCTGAAAGCGCGAATGACGCCAAAGCTTTTGAACAAGGCATGTTTGGCACCTCATTTTTGGCCCATCTCGAAGCCCAGGACGATCCCCATCCAATGGCAGTGCTTTTTGACAAAAGCACTGCTCTTTTGCTCTATCTGCCCCTTCGAAATCAGGGGCGAACGGAGCTATTCGTGCTGAAAGCACGAATGATGCCGAAGATTTTACCTAGGGCATGTTTGGCGGCTCATTTTTAGCCCATCTTGAAGCAAGGACACTTGAAGCCCAGGACAATCCCCATTCAATGGCAGTGCTTTTCGACAAAAGTACTGCTCTTTTGCTTTCCCCGCTTTGTCAAAATCACGCCTGGAACCACCCTCTACGTGATTCCATCGAAACATGGACAAAAAATAATTGCATCTATTATTGTGC
>JAAERL010000444.1 GCA_024230435.1 Desulfobacteraceae bacterium | reverse complement strand
CTCGATATGCACGGCTTTGCGCGCCTTGAATACGAGCCCATATCCTGCGCCAATTGGACAAAACAATTTTTCCGCGACCCTTAAGCCATTGCCTTGCCTTGCTCTTTTTATACGATGCTTATGTTAATATTTCAAAGCCTGTTTGGGAAACCGGTTCTTACCCTTAACGCAAATATCAAGCTTTTGGGACTTGGAAGCCGCCAATCGTCCGATATAGCGCGGATTTATAAAAGTGTGGATAAAACATGAACTACTATCATCGTTTGAAGAATCAATTTGATCATCATCTTCTTCTTGATCTTCGCTGCCGCTGTACTGTAAATCAGAACCGGCAACATTCATGTCCAATGAATATAAAGAAGTCTTTGTAGTAATATACAAGGTATGATTGCTTAGGCCTCCGAAGCTGACATTGGTGGGCGTCTCGGGCAAAGTGATGGTTTCGATCTGGTTTCCGCTTTGGTCGAACACCAGAACGCTATCTTCACAAAGATATACATTGCCGGTACTGTCGATGGTCATGCCGTCAGCACCAACGGAGGCAAAAAGTTGTTTATCAGAAAGTGT
>JAAERL010000443.1 GCA_024230435.1 Desulfobacteraceae bacterium | reverse complement strand
GTCTTTTTTCCCGTCTTCTGCGTTATGCCAAAGCCCGAATACGTTAAGTATGCAAACTGATCAGCAAAACTTTGGCGCGCCTTGAATACGAAAAAAAATCGAAGCTCAATCTGGTATATTCTTTTCCGCCAATCGCCTTAATGGTCCCGTAATAAGTCGAAATTAGAGTGCCACGAACATTCGCGCTAAAAGCATAATCGGCCAAGCCCCATTGCCTTTTCATAGGACGCTTGAAAAATAGGCGTGAAAAAGGGCCGCGCTGAGCGGCCCCTTTTTGTATCAGGCTTGCAGGCGTTCTTTAATTTTATCGCACCAGCGGACGCCGCCTTCCATGCCGATCCAGTTGATGCCAAGTTGTTCGCAGGCCGCCGCCGTGGTTCCGCTGCCCATGAAAAAATTGGCTACGCTGGAAGCGTTAGATATTTGAATCAGCCATTTGATAAGGTCAATTGGCTTTTCGGCGCTGTGGCTGCTGAGCCTGCGGGATGGCCATTTGAATTGCTGGATATCTCTTATTGATCGGTCTGGAATTTTAAAATC
>JAAERL010000442.1 GCA_024230435.1 Desulfobacteraceae bacterium | reverse complement strand
GATTTTAAAATTCCAGACCGATCAATAAGAGATATCCAGCAATTCAAATGGCCATCCCGCAGGCTCAGCAGCCACAGCGCCGAAAAGCCAATTGACCTTATCAAATGGCTGATTCAAATATCTAACGCTTCCAGCGTAGCCGATTTTTTCATGGGCAGCGGAACCACAGCAGCGGCTTGCGAACAACTCGGCGTCAACTGGATCGGCATGGAAGGCAGCGTTCGATGGTGCGATAAAATTAAAAAACGACTGCAAGCCTGATTTCAAAAGGGCCGCATAGTGTGGCCCTTATCACACTAATTTTTTAAACATCCTATTAAAAGTCAATGGAGTTAGGCTGATTACGCTTTTAGCGCGAATGTTCGTGGTACTCTAATTTCGACTTATTACGGGACCATTAAGTTTAAATGTTAGGAACGTCCCCAATCCTCCCCCAGTGCCATTCCGGTTTTAGGAAGTTTTATTGCGTGAAAACGCAGCTATGTTCCAACTGGGCCGATTTTCAATTTTATATTCCATCATTTTTCTTGACCACAAATCCATCAATTATTGAGACCACTCTCATCGAATGAAAAATATGTTTTACGAGATACCCCCCTAAAATAACCTATGTTAGCGGCAAGATCTAATAAAATACCAAACCACCCAGAATCCATCTTAAGTCTTTCTCTTCGTTTAGCATCATAATAAAGTTGCATTGCAGTCGGAATACCCCGTGTTTTTAGTTTGTAAAAAATTAACTTGTCGACCCCAGCTAATGAGCTTCCAGCCTCATTAAGTTGATTTTCTATAATAGTTTCCATTACAGTATTAAATTTTTGTTCATTTTTAGCAAAAAGACTCTTTCCAGTTCTTGTTAACCTTAACCCCCCATTATTATTTATAATATTTAATTTATCCATGCGATCAATGTAGGTATTAAATGTGGCAAATTTCACAGGTGCTACCTTATTTCCATTGTCAGAGCTTAAGTCGGGGGTGAGCATTTCCGGGGGTTCATCTTCTATAACCCTATCGTATAAATTTTCTATTGAAATTCCAGATTCATTATTGATTTCTGAGCCAATCCACCGTAGTTTTTTGTAAAAGGACTTCACATTAGCATTATCATTAAATTCTGGTTTTATATACCTCTTTATATGTGCTTCGGATAGCACTAATGAGTTTAAACCACCATCTTTATTTACTGGCTGCTGCTCAAATTTGTCTTCATCTAAAATCTGACACGTATGATCAAATAGACTTTTAGTAGTTACATTTTTAGATAGGGGTTCCGCTGCTTCTTTATCGAGAAGCCCCGAAAAAAAAATGGTTGAAAAAGCACCAAAAGGACTATGCGATGGTTTCACAAAAGCTTTTTCTTTGTCTGTACAGCTAGCTACGATTGAAAATTTCCTTCCGGAAAATATTGGAAAATCAATTGCTTTTCCAGAGTGACAACAATCAATAACAAATAGGACTTTGGCAATATTATAGCCATACAAAATATCTGCGACCTGATCAAACGAAATCATAGTTGCGGTTTGGCTATCATTGCTATTTTTAAAGTAAAAGTAAAGTTTATCGCAACGAATAACACCGTGACCGAAATAATAGAACAGAACAAAGTCGTTTTCACTGTTCATTGCCTTATAAGCATTTTTTGCAGCTTGATCAAGACTCCCACGAGCGGTTTCAACCTTTTTATCTAAAATTTGTTCAACCTCAAAACGATAATTGTTACCTATACTTTCTAGTTGTTTTTTAATTTCCGATGTGTTTGTTTTAAGACGTTCAGAATTTACATTCGTTCTTTCGTCAGGTGACCTTGCGCTATTTGCTAATAATATCGCATATCTGCTCAAAATTACACCTCCTATTTATTAATAAAATCATCCTCATCCCTTCTTGATGATTTTGGGACTATGATAAAGGACGGTTCATCTTTTTCGTCGACTATAAATACTTTTGAAGACTTATTAGCTTTGGAATCTACACGTTTTTTTGATTCTTTAATTCTATCTACGATTGATCTTCCAAGATTATATGTCCAATAAGTAATTTTAATTATTATTAAAATGGTCTCTCCATCTATTGGAAGCGTTCCAGGAGCAGGTTTTTCTTTTATAGGCTCTATATCACCAAACTTTAAATCATCATTTAAGTCACTAAGTTGATCAACTATTTCATTTGCTAACTCAGCAGATCCATTTTTATTTAGTTCTGTATATATTTTGATAGTCCTTTTACCGCTATTTCCTTCTTTTTTCATAGTTCCTACTTTCTATAAATAGTTAATAAAACAAGCGATTTTATAGTCAGCTCAAAAATTTTGTCATTCCACCCATAATTCGTGTATAACCCTAAACTCTAAAATTACTTAGTGAGATTTAAGATGAGAAACCAGTTGGAATATTTTGACACGATGCGCGGTACGTTCGTTTCAATGCGGTCATAAGAATTATCGGTTTTTTTTATTTAGATTTTAGAAAAAAACCGCCCTGCCCTCTTTTTTTCCGTTGATCCAGATTGCCCAATTGCCAAAACTTTTGTATAAAGATAGGTGTTAAAATCCCACCTAAACGCCTGTAATATCTGATAAAATACATTATGTAAACTTTTTAAAAATTAACCATAAAATTTTGGCCGATTATTCCCAATTAGAGCCAAATATCAAAGCTCAAACCAGACTGAAGTGGCCATTTTATGTTCGCAGGTTATCGCCGATTTTCGCTGATTTTCTGGCTGGTCTGGAAAACGGTGATTTTTTAAATGATGAAAATTTCAGTTGCGTAGGTCGGATTACGATCCATCAATCCGACAAAAAGGCCGCACCAGGCAGCTCGGGGACAGGTCAATTACACCGTCTACCAGCGATTCAAAGTTCAGTTGATCAAAACCATCCCCACCTTTGACAAAATAAACACAAAAAGATATAAGCCCTAAAATTAAACGCCATTGAAGTGTTGAATCTAAAAGAAAAAGGGAATGACAATGTCAAAGCTTATAATTCTGTATTTATCCGTTGCCGCATTCTTATTTCTATGCCCATCTTTTGCCGATCAATCAATTGAGATACTCGATAAACCTCCAGAAAAAACTTTCACAATCCTGGATAATATCCATATGCCCCTTGAATCATATATAGATGACCCAGATCATTATAAATTAAAAGCGATTGCCGCTAAACTTGGGGCCGATGCAGTTGTCCTAAATAAAAATATGATGGACGGCGTATCTTTGGTGATGACTGAAGAGAGAGTGGTGTTGGTCGGGACGTGTATAAAGTGGGGTGGGACCAATGAAAACAGTGGCAAACATTAAAATTTTCAAAGGAAAATAGCTTGGTTCTCCATTTGTTTACAAATACCTGAACCAGCCCAATATTTTGAATATGCGGGATAAATGTTAAAATATGAGGAGCATCCCCATACTCGTTCTTTCAGATAGTCATTTCGATCTGAATAAACCGATACTGTAATTTTTTATTCCGACAGATCTTCTACGTACCACAGCAATGAAACTATTGAGGAATTATTAATCATCTTGATAGATTGGCTATTATTGTGTTTTTTTAAAAGCGGAACAACAGATAAAATTACTATATGATAGAGTCTTAACATTATAACCATAATCTGTTTATTTTTAGTAGCTTATGAATTATTTGGACGATTTACCTAAACGTGAGAGTACACATGATACCGCAGAAGAGGCAGAAACAGCCCTCCGCAAAATTATCAATACCTGCAAGCTTTTTGTAATTCAAAGTGAAGATCGAAACGACTATGGCACAGATATTCAGATTGAAGCACGAGATGGTGAGTCAATGACGAACATCCGCGCCCATATACAACTTAAAGGTACAAAATCAAATACAAAAGCCAATGGTGATGTCAGTGTGAGTGTTGCCCGCGCGAATCTGAATTACCTTCTAATGCAAGCTGATTCCATTTACATCTGTTATCATCTTCCATCTAACCGCTTGCTTGTTCGCTTTGCAGAAGATGTCTACCACGAGTATGAACATAAAAAATTAGTATGGCACCATCAAAAATCAATCACAGTCAATTTCAGTCAACTGTTTGATGAAAAATTCCAGCAGAACTTAAACTCACGGCTTCTCGCATCTGCCAAATCAATGAGGGATCGACGCCTCAAATCGATAGTTACACCTCCAGAGCAAATTTCAGCATTAATTAAAAAAACCAATGCAACCATCGAAGTACCTACAGAACCATCACGAGCAAAAGCGGTTCTCACTGAACTCTACAATTCCGGCAATGACGCAGTGATTAGCAATTCCTTTGCGCAATTTGCTGCAACGTTAGACTCATTACCTGGCGGAATGGATATGGCGTACATGGCTGAGATTAATTTAGGAATTAATGGGACACCATTTGACGAAGCTCGGGTTAAACAAGGAATACAAGTTCTTCAAAAATCCATCGAAAGGGGAGAAGCGTATAAGGGATCACTACTTTATTGTCAGGGTAATGCTTGGTTGGCGTTACGAGAATATGAGAAGGCAAGAGACATCTATCAATCTGCTTTGTCACTGCTTAATACCTCTGAATTGGCTGATATTGCTGCACAGTGTTGTAAAAACATGGGTTCTGTCCTGGAGAAGCTCGGGGAATACGATGAAGCCCGTAACTATTATGAACAGGCATTGGAACTCAACCCAGAATTAAATGAGGCTCACTTTGCTCTTGCTCTATGGTACCACAAAAAAAGATCAAATCCTTCCCTCGCTTTAAAACACTTGGATAAAATAATTGTACAAAGAGACTCTGCACTGCAAATGAGTACAGTTAAAAGCTGGAGGATTGAACTATTTTTCAAAACAGGTGAAATAAATGGTGCATTCCGTGAAATTTTCGATCTTTTGGGCAAGACAAATCAATTTGAGTGGTTTTGGCCCTGGTGTGCAAGATTAGTTGCTTACTTTGGGAAATCAACTGTTGAATCCGTTCAAAAGGCACTTACGTTCTGGAATAGGTTTCTTCGAGAACATCCAAAAGATAGTTA
Source organism: Desulfobacteraceae bacterium (assembly GCA_024230435.1). Taxonomy (GTDB): domain Bacteria; phylum Desulfobacterota; class Desulfobacteria; order Desulfobacterales; family Desulfosarcinaceae; genus UBA2230. The sequence continues at coordinate 1,956 of JAAERL010000442.1, read as the reverse complement.
TGCAGAACGAGAATTTTTACTTTGCACTTGGTTCTTACATGACGCTGGAGCAGATACAGATATGAATTTCACTGAATTCAAAAGCGCAATTGTTCAGCTTATAGAAAATGGGATTCAAGATTCGGCGTTTTTGTGGGACAGATTGGGACACTGGGCTCAATCAGATGGAAACTGGCCAGAAGCTGCAAAAGCCTACCGCAAGGCTTATAAATTAGAACCTAAACCATATGGCTACTGTTACGGGACTGCATTGAACTTCCTCGAACGATATAACGAGGCTTTACCCATTCTGTTTAGGCAAGCAAAGGAGCATTTACCTGATGCTATGAGTTGGTTCCAGGTTGCTAAAGCTCGCAACGGGGTTGGTGCCATTCAGGGTAGCATCAAGGCATATCAAAGGGCGCTTGAACTTGATCCCGAATATGATCTAGCGTGGTTTAATCTGGGAGGTATGTATTGGAATTATGGTGATTATAAACGAGCCAGCGAAGTGTGGTGTGAGGCAGTGAAACGATTTCCTAATCATGAATTGAGTAGTAAACTTTACCAAGAGTTCCCTTTCCTTTTTGAAAAAAATCATGATGAGTATAAACACCTCCTCTAACCAGGCTCTTAACGGATTGCAAAAAGCCACTACCACTGAAAGGTGTTTTTTAAAAAATGTTGAAAAAAACGGTTAAAGAATGGGGCAAGGGTCAAATCCGTCCCCTGACTCCCCCTTTAATGGCTGCCCACTTTATCTTTAACATGTATATGCACCGGTATGCTTAATTAAAAAAGTGGACGTAAATGCGGACGTAAAATGGGAAAAAAATAGAGCGTCTGAGGCCCTTGGTAGCATTGAAATTATTGTAAATTTTTATCTACAAGGGTGCTGGCGACGGCCTTTCACGCCGATGACAGGTGGGCAACGTCTGCTGTCTCCAGTCTATTTATCACTCAAATCTGCTCTTGACTCGCCATTTAATGATCAACCCTTTTTCAATTTGCTGAGTGGGACTTTGAGTGGGACTTTTTATATTTTGAGTGCCGAAATGGGTAAAAATAGGAAAATATGTGGAAAACATAAAATTAATAATATCAGAAAGTTAGCTTAAATAAAGGAAGTTGGAAGCACCAGGGAATCAGACTCTGACTCCGTCAGCCCAGGTTCGAATCCTGGTCCCTCAGCCAAATAAAATCAAAGGCTTACGATACATATCGTAAGCCTTTTTTAGTTCGTGGCTAGTACGTTGGCTAGTATTCATGGGATTTAACTGTCTCAACCAATATATTAAGCTTGACAATCTTGCCGGTTGTCATTGAAAATTTACCTGAGTTGACAACTTCAGATTGTTCAGTCTGTAATCTGACAAGACCGTTGATCATCTAATCAAGCCTGAATTATTTTTTCATACGCAAAGACGGGCAAGGTATCATCACCTTCCCGGCATTCCGCTCGACCGCACAAATTGCAAGCGCTATAAGATCTGTCTTCGTTCCAAACAATTGCAGAGCATCAAAAGTTTAACAATTCGCATGCTATTGGTATGGCATCTGTTCGCATCTTCCTCGCCGATTGCCCGCAATATGTTGAGCTGCGTAGGCCGAATTATGTTCTATCAATCCGGCAACATTATTGGCGTACAAATTTGTTGAATTTCGTTCCACTCAATCCAACATAGAGGACTAAAAAAGAGGCATTGTGAATAAATGTTAGACGACAATTAAAAATCAATATTGGTGTTGCACTCGCTATCTGGGGTTACAACATATTTGACTCAGCGGGTTCTAAGGTTACCAGGGCATTAAGTGGCGATACTCCAATTGAAGCGTGGGCAGGCTTGGTTGGTGGCGCTATATGTCTTGTAATTGGCATCATCAAATTAATGCAGCGTAGGTCGTAATGAGTGAAACGAATTCCGACAACCAACTAAATTTGTGGATTTCGTTTCACTCAATCCAACCTACGGAACT
>JAAERL010000441.1 GCA_024230435.1 Desulfobacteraceae bacterium | reverse complement strand
TTCTCAAGGATACTTATCAATTTGGTTTAAATGAGGGCTGTTAACAGCAAATCAACTGCCTTTGGTACCTATACGGGTCAATATTCAATCAGTTTGAGATTCTAGAATTTTTTCCTCAAAAAACCTGTCAAGCTTTTTTTTTACTTTTTCTTATTTTTTTCAAAGGGTGTGAGCAGTTACCTCTGTTCTTAAAAAACCAACAGGAGGTGACACCTCCTCTGCAAGCTTGAAAGAAACCCTTTCAAATCAAACTAATAATAATGTGGAGATATTATGGAAGAAGAAAAAAAATTAGGTGCTGTTTTGCTTACAGGTCTGATGATCGGGCCGATTCTTGGTTCAGGGATTGTATTGCTGCCGCCGATAGTTTATGAAACGGTTGGTGATTGGGCTATTTTTGCCTGGGGGAGCATGATGTTGGTGAGTTTCTTTTTTGCGTTTTTATTCGGCAAATTGAGTCTTCAATTTCCTGGGGATGCAGGGGTTGCCAACGCCGTTGAATTTGCATTCGGAAAGCACATTAAGCGACTAACGGCATTGTACCTCATCTTCGCCGTGTGCTTTGGTCCGGTGGCGTTAATGACCGTCGCAGCACAGTACCTTCATCCCAGCCAGCAAATGCCTCTTGAATTAATCGGGTTTTGCCTTTTGATTGTCGGCACGTTATTGTTGCTAAAAAATGTTACATCCGTGGGTAGAATAGCTTTCATTGTCTCTACAGTTATTGTTGTGATTTTGTTTTTTAGTTCCATTTATTCATTAGCGGTATTTCCAAAAACAAATTTATTTGTGACTCCTTTTTCACTTACAAAATTCGGATATAGTCTTCTGCTCCTTTTTTGGACCCTCGTAGGGTGGGAGATTATCGGTAATTATAGCGCTGAAATACGTGACCCAGCGCGAACTATTCCCAAAGCTGTCATCTACAGCGCCACTACGATTATGTTGGTAAGTATGACGATAGCAGCAGGGATACAATGGATTGATTCAAACGCATTCAATATCACCCAGGTTTCGGTGACAATGATTATTTTTCCGATATTCGGTCGTTTAAGTGCATTGTTGATGGGGATTATAACGGCAGCCCTGTGTATGTGTACGTATATTCTTATAGTTGGCGGTGTCTCGCGACTTATTGCGTCACAAGCAGAAGAGAACTTTTTACCGGAGATCTTCGGAAAAAGGTCAAAAAACAATGTCCCCGTTTTTGCATTATTGGCTCTGGTTTCTATCCATTCGCTCATTTGCCTTGCGGTATACCTGGATATATTAACTCTTGAAAAAATCGTCGCCACCGCAAACGGCTTCTTTCTTGCAAATGCTTTGTGCGGAATTCTTGCTTCGATTCGTATTTTTAGCAACAAGTTTATTAGAATTATGGCGGCTTTACTCGCCGTTTTGTTTCTGATTATTTTATTTTTCTCATCACTGTGGATTCTTATCACGATTAGTATTTTAACTTTGTATTTTTTCTGGAAACAGAGGTCATCTCAAATTAAAAGCAAGGTGGTTACTCTGGAAACAGAGGTCATCTCAAATTAAAAGCAAGGTGGTTACTCAGAAATGAGAAAAATTGAGACGGGTTGATAACGTGGATTTATGAATATGCTTGTTGTTAAGCCAGATGGAGATGGGATAAAAATGTGGGTTTTGTGAGAATATATTGGGTAGGTAATGCATTGAGTCGAAAATAAGGATGGAAAAAAGCTGGTTTTTCGATAAGCGCGAAGACCAATCCGGGGACAGATTGATAATGTTTCAATCTAGTAGAAATGAAAAGAAACCCAAACCGATTAAAGGGCTTGACGGCATCTACTCCTTAAAGCGGCTGTCAAACTCCGCCTAAAATAACCGGCGCCTCCACCTTCTTTCCTTCTCGATATTATTTTTAGATCATCGCAGCAGACAGCTTCGAGAATAATTTAAAAAAAGCTTTAGGGTGCCATGGTCTAATTCGAATCGTCATTTTCTATTAGAGAACTAAGAACTAAAACTTTCCTACTACCGAAAAGACTGGTTTGCATTACTTTTTTCTGTCTTCATAGACCTCCTTATTTAAAAACATTCAAATGAATCATGAAGAATCCGAATATTTTTTCTTATTCGCATTAAGTACCTGCCCCAAATTCGATCTGCCCCAAATTCGATATCTGCTTAGATGAGTCTTTAAGATCTCCCGGGCAAAGCAGTGAATAACAAAGGCTATAAAAATAATTAGTTTATTTGTTTCCCAAATATTCACTCAAGCACCTATAGCGTTGCATCAGGTTCTAAAATAATTATATATGTGTCTGATTTGCCGAAGGAATCGCGGTTTAATGTGAGGAGTTCATCTGGGAATATTATGGCAAAAACAAATCAAGTCCAGCGGATATCACACAAAAAGAAACAGGTGTCAAGTATCTAATAATGAATTATCTTAGTAGGTTGAATAAGATACATCGATATCCTACCGACGTTAAAATCAAAGAACTGCAAAATCGTAATTTAGATGAGATAAAGTTGTAATTTAAGCGAACTTCCAGATAAAAAATCCAATAATTTAAATCGTTATTCCTCATAACTGTTCTGGCATGAAACATGCTAGTATATCTAAAAGATACGTCCAGCTAATGATGGCAACGTAAATTGATGAATCCATGCCATCTATTATGATTTTTTTACCTTCCGATCAAATGATTTTCTGTAATGATCGATTTGTTCTGCATTGTGACCAAGGAGAGGTGTTTTATGAAAGCAATCTTTAGACTTAATGCTAATAAAAGTATCGTGTTTATGATGACAGTCTCGTTCTGCTTCCTGCTGGCTCAAACGGGCATGGCTTCAGAAACCGGTCAACGCGCCCAAATGTTTCAAAGCATTGATCAGTTCGGTCAATCCATTGATATGGAGGATTATATTGACGGAAAACCGTTGGTATTGATCCTGAGCTCCAGCACCTGACAGCCTTTTTATATTAACTTCCAGGTCCTGGAAGAAGCATACCAAGAGTATAAAGGCAAAGTAAATTTTTTAACCGTTTATGGCAAAGAAGCGCATCCCGGCTCCAGTGGCCCCAACAGCGTTATTAATCTTGGCTGGACTCATCCCACTTTTGAAACACGGACAATGGATGAGCGAATGCAAAGGGCAAACTGGCTGAATACGGATATGAATCCGGATGGTGAAATGCCTTTTATTATCGATTACATTGACTCAAATTTGGGACAAGATAATGCAATCAAAAGCGCGTACAAAGGCGGAGGATATTACTCAGCATATATTATTGATTGTGATGGTACAATTATAAAGTCTTTAAATTGGGGCTGGATGGGCCCTGGTGGTGACTTTATGGGACTGCCGCTTACCCCAATTGAAGAATTATATTCCTTTCTGGATGATTATCTCGCCAATGCCCCGGATTGCTACGATAACGCGCAAGTGGATGATCCTCAGGATGAACAAACACCAGGTGACAGTACGCTACCGCCAAACGAAGAACCTTCAGTTGAGTTTACATGCAAAGATCCCAGGCCTGAGTTCTGTACTCAAGAATATGATCCTGTTTGCGGAATGACTCAAAAAAACCAGCAAAAAACATATCCCAATGGATGCGAAGCCTGCTCTGATATTACAGTGATCGGCTGGCGGAAGAGAGCTTGTCACTTAGCATATTGAGCATATCGGCAATTCGGTACAACTCTTCTCAGTCAAAAGGACGGAATTTGGGACAGGGAGAATTTTGGACATAAAAAAACCCCCGTTTTTTTCAACTTTTTTCAACTTTGTACAAGTCAGAAATGGGAGTTCCCAAAACACCCCTGTGCCAGCCCACAACGGACAGCAAGGACAAGACAAGCAAAAGAAAAGAAAAATTTGGGATCGGTACTTAATGCCAACTTATGATTTCAATAGGTTCTGATGGGTGAGTTGGTGGCGATGCAGGGACTTGAACCCCGGACACTACGGATATGAGCCGTATGCTCTAACCAGCTGAGCTACATCGCCATGCAATTTGCCGCTCTGATTGACAAACGGGACTTTTAGCAGCTTGCTGAAACCAAGTCAAGTAAAAAAATATATAATTTTAAATTATATATACCAAAATTTCTGTTTAGGCGATTGGCGTAAAAGAATATACTATATTGGGCTTAGATTTTTTTCGTCTTTAAGGAATACCAAAGCTTGCATACTTAACGTATTCGCACCTTTGACATAACGCACAAAACGGAAAAAAAGACATGCAAGATGTTATATTCTTAGACATAGATTGCCTTAGGGTCGCGGGCAAAATGTTTTGTCCAATTGGCGTAGGATAGGGGCTCGTATTCAAGGCGCGGGAAGCCGTGCATATCGAGATATTCTCGGTTTTCCTTAACACAGAAGACGCACCCATAGACAAGTTGGTTGGGATAAAACATTTTTTCTGTGGCCCTTAAGGTCCATCAAATCAGGCAATTTGTTTCTTTCTGGATAACACTATTTAATTTGTTGAGATCGTACCAATTCGATGGAAAATTCATCTAAATCTTCCGGTAAGTTTGAAAAAACGACTATAAAATCCAAAGCTTGCCCAGGCATTGCAATTTTTGACTCATCTAGCGGATTGGGCGCCTCGCTCAATAGCTCTTTAATTTCATTAAAGGGTTTGTTTACGATTTCTTCTTCGGTGAGATTAACACCTGCATATGAACTTTCGGTTTTAACAAGAACTTTCCCTTTACTGAAAAGCTTACCACGAACCTGTATTTTTCCGCGTTTGACAGAGTACTCATTTTTTACTTTACCGGTTATGACAAATAAACGCCCGGTTTTTTCGCTATCCATGAATTTAGAATTGATATCTATTGTGGACAAACTGGCCGTACCCGTAATATCCTTGGGCACAGGGTTCAAATATTCACTCAGATAAGGAATTTTAATACCGCTTTTATTAATATAGTCATAGCCGAAATAGCCGCCGATTGCCAATATAATCAGAACAAATAACAGCAAAGTAATTTTACGAAGGCCTTGCTTTTTTTGCATTGGCACTGGCCTGTGAAATGTCTTTCCCGCATCAGGAACCGCTTGCATGGTTTCTTCGATGGATATATTTTTCCCAAATGTAGCGGAAGGCTCAATTCTACGCTCAGGCTCAACCTTACCACCTTCTTCTATTTCAAATTCCAAATCGATATCACCGCCGTCTACGATATAATTTTTTTTAGGCTGCGGCCCCTTGTCAACCAAATCCCCCAATTCAGATAAATCGAAATCTTCTTCTCCAGACTTAGCTATCGCTGATTCGCTTTCCAATTCCAATTCCAAATCGTCATCTTTTGCCGGCACATCAGTTTCTGAATCCAATTCTATACTTAACTCATCACCTGCGCCTGATTCCATTTCAAATTCAAAATCAAGTTCCTCAGACTCTGCCTGTGTGCCCGGCTTAGAAAGATCCAATTCATCATCGAATGATAATTCTTCGTTATCCGGTTCGACAGTTTTATCTTCAAAATCAAATTCAGCATTATCAACGGCCTGTTCAATTTCGGCAAGATCAATTTCATCATCCAAATCCTGCAATATTTCCTCTGTCTGTCCATTCAGGGAAAGGTCTTCATCAAGCGATGGTTCCATATCCAAAGACGATTCTTTGTCCTTTACTGAATGCTGATTAGCACCTCCCTCAAGCATTTCCTGTATATCGCTCAAATCTAACTCATCTTCTTTCTGAGCCACATCCTGTTCTGCCTCTTGCACGGCTGGCTTTTGGTCACCTTCAAAATCAAGTTCCAGACCTTCAAACTTCGATTCCTCCACTTGATCAATTTTATCGGTTGGTGCTATATCTAATTCAAGATCAGCCAGCTCATCTTCCACTTCTATGCTTGTTTCTTCAACATCAATAGAATCATCCAAAGTTAACTCTTCAGGTTCAATAGAATCATCCATTAACTCTTCGGACTCGGCCAAGGGTTTATCCTCATCCTCTGAAAAGAAATCATCCAAGTCAATATCGTCTAAAGCCAAATCATAATCATCACCGGCCTTTGCATCTATTTCGGCGGCGATTTCTTGGTCTTCATCCAATACCAATTCCAGGTCTTCCTCTTTATCATCTAAAGTCACGGCATCTGGAACATCCAAATCCAGATCAAGATCATCAAGGGACAGTTCCGTATCATCGAGTTCTGTTAAAGTCTCAGGCTCCTCGGCTGCAGATTCCAAAGGCTCTTCTTCGAAATCCAAATCGGTTAAATCAAGATCATTTAGTTCAAAGTCTTGAGAATCCAAGTCTTGCTCAGTCAATTCCTTTCCTTCAAAATTTTTTTCATCTTCAAGAGCAAAGTCTATATCTTCATCAAGCACATTTGTCGCCACTGACTTCTTTGCATCCCCCGCCTGTTTGGCTTCCAGGGCGGTTTTTTCTAAAACAGCCGAAGATTTCTCTTCAGAAGTTTCCAGTACCGGCGAATCACTTTCAATGGCGCCAGATAGGTCAAAATCAAAATCAAGATCGGATAAAATGTCATCTGCCGAATCATCAAAAACATCCTCCTGAAATTCGCTTTCTGTAACGGCAGCGTTTTCATCCAAGGCGCAAAATGTTTCTAACTCTTCCTTTGAGCTATCCTGGTCAAGAATGGCATCAAGCTCAGCCAAATCGATACCTTCGAGCTCCATATCCGAAAAAGCCTCTTCTTCAGATACAACAACAGAATCCTTATCTCTTTCCAAAATCTTGGATTCCGTAACTGGGGCCACAGATTCTTGCAACGGTTCAGGTTCAGTTACAGGCGGTTTAGCCACAAAAACATTACCGCATTGTGAACAACGCACCTTCGAACCAGATGGTTTCAGTAATTTTTCATCTAAGCTAAAGGTGGTGTCACATTCTTGACAGATAATATGCATGGTACACCTTTTTCAGTGGCTTTTTATACTCCGCCACCTTTGGGATTAAGCCCTCTTGCCGGCTTATTTGTTAAAATACTAACGAACTACCGGCCACCATGTTTCACATGGTGGCGGTTTCGTGCTTCACTGAAGGCGGCAAGTACGCCATCTCCACACTTCGGACGGTTCCCGCCCGGCCTTGATTAAGGCAAATAATAAAATATTAAGGGCTGCGTTATAATCCCGATTGGCTACAAACCCGCAATGAGAACAGTTATGAATTCTGTCAGAAAGCTTTTTGGGTACAGTTTTTCTGCACCCGAAACACACTTGGGTTGTGCCGTGCGGCCTTACTTTTATTAGTTGTCCACCAGCTTGCCCCGCTTTGTAAGACAACATTGAAAAAGCAGCCCTATGCTTAGCGGCTAACTCCAGCCTACGCTTCGCTTAGAGGATGGAAAATGCGCCGCCTGTTTTTTGTTCAAATATGGACGCACCACACTTTCCTGAAGTAATTTATTAAAAAAAACAACGGCTTAGAGCTTTAAATCAGGGCATTATCACTAAGCAGCAAAATATCGTAAATGTGATCCGTTTTTTTTCCTCCGGGTTTATATCGGTTTTAATAAATTCATTAAATGTAAGCAGTTCAAAACGAGTCATTGTTTTCAAAGATCCTGATATCCCCCAAAAGTGACTTTTAGCCCGGATGCAAAATTTCAGGTTATTGTTTAGCGTCCCAAAATTTACTCATCAAATTTAAGTTCATAAACCCCTGGCAAATAGCGATATTTTTCCGCATAGTCCAAACCGTAACCAACCAAAAACCCCTTATCAACCGTAACTCCTGCATAATCGGGCTGCAAATCATTTTGCCGGCGTTCTATTTTATTTATAAAAGCACAAATCTTAATACTCGCCGGATTATAACCCTTTAAATGTTTGATCAAATAAGACAGAGTCAAACCCGAATCCAGTATATCTTCCACAATAAGAACGTGTTTATCCCCAATATCGACCTCAACATCCTTCAAAAGTTTGATGCTGCCTGAAGATTCGGAATTAGATCCATAACTGGCTGCGTGTATAAAATCAATTTGCATCTGGTTCGTATCAATTTGCCGGATCAAGTCGGCCATGAAAACAAAGGCGCCTTTCAAAACACCAATAAGTACAAGATTTTTTCCTTTGTAATCATGAGAAATCCGATGAGCGAGTTCGGCAACCTTTAACGCGATTGTCTCTTTATCCAGAACGGGATTCAGTTTAGGCATTTATTCTTTTTAACGTTTTCGGCATAAAAACAAGAATAGGTATCCGCACGGGCATTATCATCTATTATTAAATACCCTGCCCGGCAAGCATTATAAGTATGATCACAAATAAAATTCGATTTCATCCCCAAAAATGCTAATTATCGTAAAGATACACCGCCGGAGATGCCCTGCGCCCCCTTATTTAGTGCCTCATAGTAGTTTTTAAAATGCTACGCCACCAATACAGTATTGACAGTATTGCGCATGTTCGTTAGATCTATTTACACGATAATAGTGCTCTTGTCAATAAAGTTAATTCCTTACAAGCCAGCATCCGCTAATTGAGAAACCAGCTTTTTCTGTTCCGGGGTCAACTTTGCGGGAATATCTACCAGAATAACAACGAAAAGATCTCCTTTTTCTGATCCTTTCATGTGAGGCAAACCATGACCGGAAAGCCGCATTTTAGTTTTATGACGTGTGCCGGGAGGTATTTTTAAGGATAATTCACCCCCGGTAAGTGTGGGAATGGTTGCTTGGATACCCAGCAGTGCTTCTGAAAGCCGGATCGTACGATTAACGTATAAATCATATCCCTGTGCTTTGAAAACCGGGTCAGCCATAACAACGGACTTAACATATAAATCGCCAGGCTGGCCTCCATGCGCACCGGATTCTCCCTTGCCAGTTAACCTGATCTTTTTACCACTGACCATCCCTTTCGGAATTTTCACATTTATGGTTTCGGCGCGTCCCCTGTGCATGAAAGATAAGGTTTTTTGTGAACCGGTAATCACCTCTGCCAAAGTAAGCGGCAATTCGTAAACTAAATCAGCGCCTTTTGGAAGACTTTGCCTGGCACAACGGCCGCCGGAACCTGACCCAAAAGGAAAACCACCGCCGAATGAAAAACGGAATCCGCTGTCGCCTGTGGAAAAATTATCTCCGCCGAAGCCAAACTCCTTAAAAATATCATTAAAATTAAAATTCCGGAAAATATCTTCTTGGCTGAACTTTTGCTGAAATCCTTCGGCTCCAAAGGTATCGTATTGTTTTCGCTTTTCAGGATCGCTTAAAACAGCGTAGGCTTCACTTATTTTCTTAAATTTCTCTTCACTGGCTTTATCTCCCTTCGCATGATCCGGATGATATTTCATTGCCAGTTTGCGATAGGCTTTTTTGATCTGCGCCTCACTTGCTTTTTTATCCAATCCCAGAATTTTATAATAATCAGTATCCGCCATTTCTTAATAATTCCATTCTCTTATTTTAGGAGTGAAAATTATATCAACTCTCATTCCTCAAAACCATGCTTTTCTGCAATTTAAATACACGTCTCAATTTACATCGAAACAATAAGAATTGGTATGCCAGCGTCAAGCTTTTATTTATTTTATTCGTATTTAGTTTGGCGCCTTTCGCCATCAGGTCCTGTTTTTCCAGAAGCTCGCAAAATCACCATCAAAACAGAAATCGCCGCCGGCGTCATACCGGAAATCCGCGAGGCTTGTCCCAATGAAACCGGTCTTATGGACATCAGTTTTTCTTTAAGTTCATTTGACAGGCCTTGAACCTGTTGAAAATCAAAATTATCCGGCACTCGAATGTGTTCCAGATTTTTGAAACGCTTGATCTCGGATAACTGGCGCTGAATATATCCTTCATACTTAATTTCTATCTCAACCTGCTGTCTCACACGCGACTCTACGGGAACGTCCGGCGGTGCGAGGACTTCGACCGCTTCATAACCAAGCTCAGCCCTTTTAACCAATTGGTCCAGGCGAATGCCATTGGACAATAGGGCAGTTGTCTTTGACGTCAAGTAACTATTTACTTCAGGCAAGGGTTTGATAACGGTGGCCCGTACCCTTTTGATTTCATCATGGATTTGCCTTTTACGCTCGGCTGCGCGCAGGGCTGCATCCGCAGAAACCAATCCCAACTCTTTTCCAATGCTCATCAAACGCAAATCCGCATTGTCTTCACGCAGCATCAGGCGATATTCGGCCCGCGACGTAAACATACGGTAGGGCTCACGAGTTCCTTTTGTAACCAAATCATCCACCAAAACAGCCATGTAAGCCTGGGAGCGATCTAAAATAAAAGGCGGCCGCCCCTGAATTTTACATGCCGCATTCACACCAGCCCAAAGCCCCTGGGCCGCAGCCTCTTCATAACCGGATGTGCCGTTGATCTGTCCGGCCAAATAAAGCCCGGTTACTTTTTTGGTTTCCAAAGTGCTGGTCAGCTCAATCGGATCGATGTAATCATATTCAATTGCATAGGCGGGCCTCATGATCTGAGCCTGCTCGAGCCCCTTAACTGAGCGCACTATCTGAACCTGAACTTGCATCGGCAGGCTGTTGCCCAATCCACTGGCATAGATTTCTTCTGTATCAATACCTTCGGGCTCCAGAATCACCTGATGACGGTCTTTATCAGCAAAACGGACAATCTTGTCTTCGAATGAAGGGCAGTAGCGGGCCGGTGTCCCCTTGATCCTGCCGCTATATAATGCTGAGTGATTGAGATTTTTGCGCACCAACTCATGAGTATGGCAATTGGTATAGCCAATATAACTAGGAATTTGAGGCAGTGGCGGTTTTTCACTATGGCTAAAAAAGGAAAATGGACGTGGTGTATAGTCCACCTCCTGGGCATTGAATTGGGTAAAATCAACACTTGCCCGATCAATACGCGGAGGGGTGCCTGTTTTCATCCGGCCCAGGACAAATCCGATTTGCGATAGACTTTTAGCCAGTCCGTATGCCGCAAATTCACCTGCCCTGCCCGCTTTAAATGATGAAGCCCCAATGTGCACAAGGCCGCTAAGAAATGTTCCGGTCGCCAATATAACGGCTTTGGCTTGATACCCAAACCCTGTTTGATCCTCAACCCCCGCAATGGTGTTGCCTTGTATCACCAACCGCTGCACTAAGGCCTGTTTTAGATCTATATTCGCCTGACGCTCAACGGCAGCCTTCATAGCGATGTGGTAACGTTTTTTATCATTTTGGGTTCGAGAAGACTGAACCGCTGGACCTTTTTTGGTGTTCAGGGTTTTATATTGGATAGCGCTTAAATCCGTTATTTTCCCCATCTCACCGCCCAAAGCGTCGATTTCCCGAACAAGCTGCCCTTTGGCCATCCCGCCAATGGAGGGACTGCAAGGCATCGCCGCGACTTTATCCAAATCTATTGCCAACAAAAGAACACTGCAACCCATGCGCGCACCGGCCAATGCCGCCTCGCAACCCGCGTGTCCCGCTCCAACCACTATAATGTCATATATCTTCATTTATTAACTCATCTATAATAGCTAAAAATCTTGCCTTTTGAACGACACTATATATAATTGCAGCTTCACAAAGGTCAAGAATCATGAAAAAACGATATTACGATTTAAATACCTATTTTCGAAAACGCTTTGGGCAAAGGGTTCATAAACTAAGCGTTGATGCAGGGCTCAGCTGCCCAAACCGGGATGGCGCCATCGGCTTTGGAGGCTGTATCTATTGCAACGCCAAAGGATCCGGCACCAATGCACATGCCAAAGGAATGTCTATTACCCAGCAACTGGAAGCCAGTAAAACGCCAGTCGCCAAACGCTTCAAAGCTGGAAAATTCATCGCTTATTTTCAATCATTTACCAACACCTATGCACCAGTTGCGCATCTGAAGCAACTTTATGATGAAGCGCTTTGCGTGCCCGATATTGCGGGATTGGCCATTGGAACCCGCCCGGATTGTATAAACGAACCGATCCTTGAATTACTGCACGATTATGCAAAAAAGCATCTTATCTGGATCGAATATGGCTTGCAATCCTCCCATGACAAGACATTAAGCCTTATTAATCGCGGCCACGACGCCGGCTGTTTTGTCCGGGCCGTCAGGGCAACCGCCGGCCGGGGAATCCTTATCGGCACGCACGTTATTTTAGGTTTACCCGGAGAATCCCGCCAGGATATGCACGCCACTGCAGATTTTATTGCCCGGCTGCCCATAAACGGAGTCAAATTGCACCTGTTTTATGTTGTCAGAAACACTCCTATTGAGGCCCTTTACAACCAAGGCAAATACACTTGCATGCAGCAGCGTGAATATGCTGAAATGGTATGCGATTTTCTCGAACGGCTCCCCGAGCACATAGTGATTCAACGCCTCACAGGCGACCCGCACCCAAGAGAGCTCATCGCTCCCGAGTGGGCATTGCAAAAACAACAAACCCTGGATTTGATTAAACAGATACTGCAAAAAAGAAACACATGGCAGGGTAAATTATTCAAAGATTAAGGCGATTTGTGTTAAAGAATATACCATCTTGTTTAATATAACATAAAATATCGGACGGATTTAGGAGCTGCGATGAGCTGCTATTGGAACAGGTCCGATTCCCAGATAATCCCAGGCTCTTTTTTTAAATTTCGTTTTAACGGTCCTTCCATCCCGTTTGCCGGGGTATCGGAAAGATCTGATACAGGTGCGGCAGTGTTATCCGGTCCGGTTTCGGATGCTACAGACTTATGAATTAATGATTTGGAATCATCTTTCGAAACTTGTTTAAAATAGTAAACCACCGGCTGCTGTTGCGCATTATAGCATTCCCAAACATCAAAAATACGGCCGGCCATTTGGTGATGGGCTACTGGTTCAGCCTGGAAAAGGTGCAAATACTCATATTGTTGTTCCGGGGACAAAACCTTAATGGGATCATCAGTTGAACGGCCCATGGAGGCTGTTACCAGACCAGCGCTTACATTTTCTCGGGCCGTAACACGGCTCAAAAATCCCAAGGCTTCACGATTATCAGGGTCCAACCGCATAGCGGTTTGCAAGTGCTCCTTTACTTTGCCCATAGGCATATCGGTCAAAAAACCTGCAATCGCGTATACCTCATGCCAACTGCTGTATCGATTTGCGCCTGTATCACGTGCTTTTGAGAGAAGTTTCAAGGCTGAATCATATTGATCCCGGCGAACCATCTCACGCGCATTTTCCACAAGATCATCAATAGCTTCCAAATTGGGATCAATTGAACCATACTTTTCCTTAAGACTGCGATTTACAACATGGGACAAATAGATTTCGGCTCTACGGTTCTGCGCCCGGCCTTGTTTCTTACGATTATCCCCTGTGGGATTTTCCGGCCCCTTGCCAATGGCAATTACCTTTTCAGGATGCAGGCCAAAGGATAAAATCAGCTCTTGGCGCACCTTTTGAGCGCGTTTTCGGGAAAGCTTATAATTATTGAGTTTAGCACCAGTGCTGTCCGTATATCCCACCACAAAAATACGCCCCATTTTACCAAGAGCATAAGTTTCTAATAATATTTTTATTTTGGATATGCTGGCTTCATTTAAAGCGAATTTATTTTTACCGAAATGCACCACCACAGGCCCCCGATTCATTTCACCGGCCTGATTCTGATTTGCAGCCAACGCAGGCCCAACAGCAAAAACAGCTGACAATAAAAAGGGCATAATAAGCAACAACCGGCCTTTTCCCCCAGCAAACATTGTCCCCCCAGCAATATTAAATTAAATGTACATTAAACCAATATGTGCAACAGCACGTCAAAAAACCTATCGGCTTTTCACGTGCTGAACTTAACTAAGGTCCATGCGCAAATAGCCATATACCTGGAACTTTCTACAGGCCTTGATCTGAAAAAAAAATTTTGCTGGATAACAATGGCTGCCGGCTCAAAGCAAAATACATCTTGAATTCAAAAAGCCGTATATAGATATAAACAAGCATCAGTGGGATATGCGCAGTCTCCAAGACCCTTATATCAAGACCCTTATATCAAGACCCTTATATAAGGTTTTTACGAAACGGGTCTAAACCGCTTTGCAATGGGATAACGCCGCCCTTGCCCAAAGGCCTTGGCAGTCACCTTTAACCCCGGAGCGGCCTGGTGGCGCTTGTATTCATTAAGGTCAACACGCCGGATCACATCCTGCACCACTTGACTCTCAAATCCTCTATCAATCAATTCATCAGCACCGAGCGATTCTTCAACATAACCCTTAAGAATTGAATCGATAATTTCATAGGGAGGCAAATCGTCCTGATCTGTTTGGCCGGGCTTGAGCTCGGCAGAGGGAGGTTTATCTAAAATACGCTGAGGAATGATTTTTTTTTGGCTGTTTATATAACGGCAAATGTCATAAACAATGGTTTTCGGCACATCGGAAATCACGGCCAAACCGCCGTTCATATCACCGTAAAGCGTACAATACCCTACGGCCAGTTCACTTTTATTGCCTGTGGTCAACACAATTGAGCCGTCCCGGTTGGAAATTCCCATCAAAAGCGTGCCACGAATACGCGCCTGGAGATTCTGCTCAGTTATGCCCGGGTTGTCAGGATCTGCTTTGGGAACAAGAGCCTTGGCAAAGGTGGCGAAAATGGCATCAATGGCAATTACATCATAAAAGACGCCTAAGTTTTTGGCCAGTGTTAGAGTATCCTCGTAATTATCCTTAGAGGTATATCGTGAAGGCATAAACACGGTGGACACATTATCTTTGCCAAGCGCTTGAACAGCGATACAGGCGGTTATAGCAGAATCAATCCCACCGGAAAGACCGATTACAGCCTTTTTAAATCCGCATTTATGCACATAATCACGGGTTCCCATAATCAGGGCTTCCAGGACTTGCTTTTCGGCAGGGCAAACAGCCGGTTCAAGCTTGGAGTACTTTAACTTGGTGTCAAAGATCACAAGATCCGTGCGAAATTGCGCTCCACGCGCCACCAGTTGCCCCTGTGGATTAAAAACTGAGCTGGCGCCGTCAAACAAAACATGATCATTGCCCCCTACCTGGTTCACAAACATTATCCAGGTGTTATGTTTTCGGGCCGCTGAAGATAACATCTCATCGCGAAAAACACGTTTTCCCATTTCAAAAGGAGATGCCGACAAATTAAAAATGACATCTGCTCGGCCTTCGGCAAGCTGGCTTACAGGATTCGCCGCATAAAGACGCCGTTTAAAAACATCTTTGTCATTCCAGGCATCTTCACAAATTGTAAAACCGAGGCGTAACCCTTTATAAGTAACGGGCAACGCAGGCTGACCAGGTTCGAAATACCTCCGCTCGTCAAACACATCATAAGTTGGAAGCAGCTGTTTATTGACTTGGTGCAAAATTTTGCCATCTTCAAACAGAACCGCCGAATTGAATAAAGGCTTACTTTTGTCTTCATCATTTTCAGCGACAAGCCCGACAACGACACCAATGCCGTGAATGGTATCCACCAGATGTTCCAGGCAGCTCCGGTTGGCCTGAACAAATGATTTTTGCTCCAACAGGTCCCTGGGCGGGTAACCGCACAAAGCCAATTCCGGAAAAACAGCAAGATCGCAACCAGCGGACCGGGCATCCCGGCAAGCCTGCCGGATAAGTCCGGATTGTCCCTGAAAGTCGCCTATTGTTGGATTTATCTGGCAAAGTGCAATTTTCATGGTGGGCCTCCAAAAAACAAAATTACTAAATAAATAAATTAACTATATCAAACAAGGCTATTTACAAAAGCCGTTAACACTTTGTCAATACGGCTAATCGTCAGGCCTATCAAGATCGCAAAAACTCATCAATGGCCGTTTGCGCCAGATCAATCTCACCGGATGTCACCCACTGAATGGATGGATCGGCCAGAAACCAAGTCATCTGGCGCTTGGCATAGCGCCGGTGATCGCGCTTGAGAAGGCGAACCATTTCATCCTTGCTCCATTGTCCTTTTAAATAGGCGGCCATATGGCGATACCCAAGTGATCCCATGGCTTTGGAATCAGGTGAAAAGCCTTGCGCCAGCAAATGGCGGACCTCTTCCTCAAGCCCGTCTTCCAACATCAGATCAACCCTCTTGTTAATCCGTTCATAAAGATCCGGACGGGGCATGGACAGCCCTATTTTCAATACTTGATATCGGGGTTGATCAAATCCGTGATCAGCATGGAGCACGGAAATCGGCTTGCCGGATTGGGTAACAACTTCAAGCGCACGAATGATGCGGTAAGTGTCATTCGGGTGAATGCGCTCAGCAGCCTCCGGGTCCTTTTGGGCTAACAGCGCGTGCATATGCGCCGGGCCCTTCTCTTGTGCTTGACACTTTAACTTGCCGCGCAATTGCAAATCATTTTTTTGGTTTTCAAACAATCCGAATATCAAGGCTTTAACATAAAGACCGGTTCCGCCAACAATAAAAGGAATAATATTGTTACCCGCCAAATTGCATATCACCTCATCGGCCAAACGTGCGTATTCAACGGCATCAAATGGCTGATCGGGACTCACAACGTCAACCATGTGATGCCGTACTTGCGCCTGTTCGGCCTGGGTTGGTTTTGCCGTGCCGATATCCATATATTTATAAATCTGCATGGAATCGGCGCCCACAATTTCAGCTCTGAAACGTTTGGCCAGACTAATGGCGAAACCGGTTTTTCCCACCGCAGTGGGACCACAAACAACAATGATCTTTGGTGCTGGCTTCAGTTTTAGTCACCCATTTGCGCTTTGAAATCATCATACATGGTTTCTAAAGACAGTTTATGTTTAGCCTCTTGCTGGCAAAGCATTTTGAACACCTTTTTTGCGTCATCGGTATCTGCATTTTCGAGCATTTGATTATAAAGCTGCAGCGCTTTTTCCTCACGCTTCATAGCTATCAAGAGCAACTCATCGTAACCCATACCCGGCTTGTATTCCACATCATCAACATAGTCACTGCGTTTGATATCCGTAATCCATTTAAACTCATAATCATCGAGCTTATCACCGATGTTGCCGGATTTAAGGTCTTCCAAGATGGCTTTATGCTTAAGCTCTTCAGTTGCAAACTCGATCAGCATTTGTTTCTTACCGGAAAAACGTTCCTGTTCGCTGACTTTTTGATAAAACTCGGCGGCTTGTTTTTCCTTCTCAATGGCAAAATCAATGATATCCACCAAATTCTTAAATTCCATCTTCAATCCTTTCCTCGGTTAAATTCTTTTAATGAACTGTTTATCAACCCGCGCCCTGAACGTACCATATGGGCGCAAGATATGCGTTCTGGTAATCTAAACACCGCACATAATATTCATAATGTACAGACGCTCCATAATAATGTCGAGGCTCGCCAAGTCAATACGATTTATACGATTGATGAAACGGTATTAACGATAAAAAACCTGCGGCTGCAGATTCTTTCTAAAATATCTTGCTTTATAATCTTAAACTATTGATTGCACTTTAAAATGCTGTTATATTAAGCTATTTTGCCGCTGAATCAATCAGCGGCATCATTATACCGTTGAAACTCTATTGACAACCCCATTGCCGAAAGATAAGAGAAAAATTTGACATTTTATCGGCTAAGATAAGGGGGGTGGGAACAATAAAATTGAAACCTTCTTTAAATTTTCTTTAAATTCAAACAATTTATTACATATTTACTTGATACGTAAACAGATGATCTTTAGACATTGTTTATAGTCCACCAAACCAAGGAGAAATATTCAAATGGCCAACAAAACTATCGGCTCTGTCATGGTGGTCGGAGGCGGAATAGCTGGCATGCAGGCAGCCCTAGACATGGCTGACTCTGGTTATTACGTCTACTTAGTGGAAAAATCGGCATCTATTGGCGGGGTGATGTCCCAATTGGACAAAACCTTCCCCACGAATGACTGCGCCATGTGAATTATCTCCCCGAAACTGGTCGAGGTCGGCCGGCATTTAAATATTGAACTGAGAACCCTCAGTGAAGTTAAAGATATCAAGGGAGAATCAGGTAATTTCCACGTGGACTTGATACAACATCCGCGTTACATAGACGAAACCAAGTGTATTGCCTGTGGTGCTTGTGAAGAAAAATGCCCCAAAAAGGTAATTGATCCGTATAATATTGGCTTAGCAAAACGCAAATCTATCTATGTGGAATATGCTCAGGCAGTACCTTTAAAATACGCCATCGATCCGGAAAGCTGCATCATGCTGAAAAAGGGCAAATGCGGCGCATGCCAAAAACTGTGTCCGGTTGATGCGATTGATTTCGATCAAAAAGAAACAAGCGTGAAGCTGGAAGTAGGCGCCGTTATTCTGGCTCCGGGATTTAAACCGTTTGATCCCAAGCGGTTTGACAACTACCAGTATGCCAAACTGCCCAATGTTGTGACTTCCATGGAATTTGAGCGCTTGTTGTCTGCTTCGGGCCCTACCCAGGGCCACATCAGCCGCAAGTCAAAGGATCATGGCGATCCTAAAAAAATCGCCTGGCTGCAGTGTGTGGGGTCCAGAGATATGAACCGCTGTGACAACCCATACTGTTCGTCGGTCTGCTGCATGTATGCACTCAAAGAAGCGGTCATTGCAAAGGAACACGCTGGCGATGATCTGGAATGCGCCATTTTCTTCATGGATATGCGCACGCATGGCAAAGATTTTGAGCGGTATTATGATGCTGCCCGTGAAAAACACGGCATCCGCTTTGAGCGCACCAAAGTACATACCATCAACCCTGCCGCCAATGACAACCTGGAAATGAGATATATCAAGGAAAGCGGAGAATCCATCAGCGAAATATTCGATATGGTCGTTTTGAGCGTTGGATTGGAAGCGAATCCCGCTGTTACCGATCTGGCAAAAAAAATAAATATTGACCTAACGGACAACCAGTTCTGCAATACAAATAGCTTTTCGCCCGTGGCAACTTCAAGACCCGGTATTTTTGTCTGCGGAGCCTTCCAAGGCCCCAAAGATATTCCACAATCAGTTGTGGATTCCAGTGCTGCAGCCGCTGCAGCAGGAGAAATTTTATCCACCGCACGCAATAGCCTGACCAAGGTTGAGGAAAAGATCCCCGAAAAAAACATATCCGGTGAACGCCCGAGGGTAGGCGTTTTCGTGTGCAAATGCGGCATCAATATTGCCGGTGTCGTTGATGTGCCGGCTGTAGCCGAATATGCCACAACCTTGCCTTACGTGGAATACGCTGCAGACAATCTGTATTCGTGCTCCCAGGATACCCAGAAAACAATGGCCGAACTGGTCAAGGAGAAAAACCTGAACCGGGTCGTAGTGGCAGCCTGTACGCCCAAAACCCATGAACCGCTGTTCCAGGAAACCTTAACCAGTGCGGGTTTAAATAAATACCTTTTTGAAATGGCCAATATTCGCAACCATGATTCCTGGGTACATAAAAACAACCCGGACCTGGCCACTGAAAAAGCCAAGGATCTGGTGCGGGCGGCAGTATCAAAAGCAGTTTTAGCCGAACCGCTCAAGGAATCGGAGCTTACAGTGAATCAAACCGCCTTAGTTATCGGCGGTGGTATTTCCGGTATGGCTGCTGCACAAAGCCTAGCGCTGCAGGGCTACAAAACACATATCGTGGAACGCGATGACCAATTAGGCGGGCAGGCGCGAAACATCCTGCAAACCGCCAAAGGTGAAAATGTGTCTGAAAACCTTCAGGCCATGACTGCCGGCATTGAAAGCAACAGTAATATCACCATTCATCTGAATACCACCATTGACGATGTGCAAGGCTTTGTTGGTAATTTCAAAAGTAAAATCAATGAGAACGGCTCCGAGAAATCTTTAGAGCACGGTGTCGCAATCATAGCTACCGGCGGACACGCCCTAGTGCCTGAAGAGTATCTTTACGGTCAGGACCCGCGGATTATGACCAGTCTGGAACTCGATCGTAAAATGATAAACAACGACCCGGATGTCGCCAAAGCACAAACGGCGGTATTTATCCAATGTGTAGGATCCCGGGAACCAAACCGTCCTTATTGTTCAAGGGTTTGCTGCACGCATACCGTGGATTCGGCCCTCGAACTTAAAAAGCGAAAGCCGGAAATGAGCGTATTTGTTTTATACCGGGATATTCGCACTTATGGCGAGCGCGAACTGCTTTATCGCGAGGCCCGCGAAGCAGGTGTAATATTCATTCGCTTTGGCCTGGAAAACAAACCCCAAGTGAACTTGGAAAAGAAACAACTGTGCATAACGTTGACGGATCATATTCTAAACCGGCCGGTTCGAATTGAAACCGATCTGCTTACCTTGGCTTCGTCAATCTTACCTGCCAGGGATGAAAAGCTTGCCGTTTTTTTTAAAGTGCCGGTCAATGAGGATGGTTTTTACATTGAACGCCATGCCAAATTAGGTCCATCGGAATTTGCCACCGATGGGGTTTTTCTATGCGGATTGGCCCATTATCCAAAACCTATTGATGAATCCATTGCCCAGGGCAAAGCTGCCGCATCAAGGGCCATCACCTTATTGGCCCGCGAGACGATCTTTACCAGCGGACAAGTGGCTGAAACCAACCCGGCGATGTGCAGTCAGTGTGGAGTTTGCGTTTCACTGTGTCCCTATTCCGCGCCGGATTTTATTCCCGGGGACGCGCGAATGAATGCAGGCAAAGCTCAAATTAACCCGGTATTGTGTAAAGGTTGCGGTTTATGCGTGGCATCCTGCCGCTCAGGCGCCATCCACCTGAAAGGGTTTGATAATGACCAGATCTTTGCACAGATCTTTGCCATAAATATGGTCAATTAATTACGACAACGATCGTAAAAGATATCAATTATAAAGCTGGAGTATCGATATGACAGATTGGGAACCCAAAATCGTAAGTTTTCTGTGCAATTGGTGCAGTTACGGCGCCGCTGACTTAGCCGGCGTCAGCCGCATGCAGTACCCGGCAAACATCCGGGTGGTGCGGATTCCCTGTACCGGCCGTATGAGCCCCAAATTTGCGCTGGCAGCCTTGAGAGAAGGCGCCGATGCAGTCTGGGTATCCGGCTGACATCCGGGTGAATGCCATTACCTGGAAGGTAATTACTACGCACGACGGAAATTTGCCCTGATGAAAAATTTACTGGAGCTTATGGGCGTTGAACCTGACCGAATTCATTTTTCCTGGATTTCATCTGCGGAATCTACAAAATTTGTGCAAGTCGTCAATGAGATCGCTGAAAAGGTGAAAGCTCTCGGACCCAACCGGCACTTTGTCAAGCAAGAGGCGAAGGTGGCATAGCAATGATAACTTATTCAAATAAAATAAAAGAAATCGCAAAGCGTTTGCTCAAAGAGTGCCGGGCCGAAATGGTAATCGGTTTCCGCAAAGGATCTATCCCGATGATGAACGAGCCTTGCTTTGTGCGAACTGACGAACAGGCCGATGACTTGGTCTGGGACAGCCACTGCGGCATCAACCTGGCTAATTACTTGACCAGCCGGGATGAAAAAATTGCCATCGTGGCAAAAGGCTGCGATTCACGCAATATTGTCAATCACATTGTAGAAAATAAAATAAACCGCGAACAGCTTTATATCATCGGTGTGCCTTGCCAGGGCATGGTGGACAAACGAAAAATTCTTGCTCAAACAGAGGGGGAAGTTTTACAGATCACTGAAACCGAAAATGGGCAGATAACTGTCAAATCGGCCAATGGTGAAAAAACTTTCAGCAAATCCGATGTGATTCAGCAAAACTGCAGCGTTTGTATTCAGCCAAACCCGGTGCTATACGATGAAATGGTGGCCGACCCGGTTCAAGGGCAAACCGATATTGACCAGTTTGCCGATGTTCGAGCCTTAGAGGCTATGAGCACTGAAGAAAAAAGGGCCTATTTTGATGAATTGCTGGCTCCTTGCATTCGATGCTACGCCTGCAGGAACGCCTGCCCATTATGTTATTGCCCTACATGTTTTGTGGATGAATCGAAACCTCAATGGCTTGGTAAAAGTCAGGATATCATGGATATCAAGACCTTTCATTTCCTCAGAGCTTACCATTGCGCCGGCCGTTGTACGGACTGCGGCGCCTGTGAGCGAGCATGCCCGGTTGGTATCAACATGCGAATTCTGACCAAAAAACTGAACAAAGACTGCCTTGATTTGTATGACTGGCAGGCCGGCATGTCGATCGATAAACGGCCGGCGCTGGATGTTTACCAAACCAATGATCCTGAAAAATTCATTAAATAATAAAAAAGGCTAGTTGCAATGAAGGTTATCAAAATCGATAAAGCTCAGTTCGCAGACGGGTACAAAGCCTTGCAGAAAGTATACAAACTTTTTGGCCCCGTAAAGGAAAAGGCGTTTTACAACTTTAAAGAACTCGTTGATGGCCGGCAAGCTGATCTTAGTTTTCAAAATACCCGGCTATCGCCTAAATCTATCGTCTTTCCCCAGTCTGAGGACATGTTTACCTATACCCTTGACGAGGCCAGCAAAGACGCCAATCAACTTAAACCCGTGCCGGAAAAAAATGAATCCCGCGCCGTGATCGGCATTCGGCCATGCGATGCTAAAGCCATTAGCCTTGTGCGCATGAACTTTGACACACAGGAATATAAAGATCCTTATTGGCTTAATCTCTTCAATGCCACTACTTTCGTGGGTCTGGCCTGCGACAGCCCCTGCCAGAGCTGTTTTTGCACAACTGCCGGCTGCGGGCCCTATCATGAAGACGGCCTGGATATACTGCTGTCTGACCAGACAGATCACTTTCTTGCCAAAGAGCTTACGGACAAGGGCGCTAAATTAATGAAAGCGGCGGGGTGGAAAACAAAAGCAACCGCTGGCCTGGAAGATAAGAAAAAGACAGCCGAATCAAAAATAACGGCGAAAATTTCCACAGACAATTTATCCGGTGCAGACACCTTGGCTTTATACAACGCGAATTTCTGGGAAGATGCTTCATTCGCCTGCATAAACTGTGGAACATGCACCTTTGTCTGTCCAACATGCTGGTGTTTTGACATCCAGGATGAGGTTCATGCCAAAAATGGAAAACGAATGCGCAATTGGGACAGTTGCATGTTTCCCATTTTCACCGTTCATACCACGGGCCATAATCCCCGTGAAACAAAATTACACCGGGTTCGCCAGAGGTTTATGCACAAACTGAAATATTTCGTAGACAAGTACGAAAAAGGTATTATGTGCGTTGGCTGCGGCCGGTGTGTGAGCCAATGTCCGGTAAACATTGATATACGTAAAATCAGCGAATTGATGAACAAGCAGGCATCCAAAAATATCTGCGCTGTGCAAAAGTAATCAAGGGAGGAACGCGTGGACAATCCATATTTGCCCTATTCGGTGCGTATTGATGAAATCATCACCGAAAGCGAGGACCGCAGTTTAAAAACCTTCAAATTCGTTTTCCTGAATTCTGAAGATGAAGCAAGGTTTGCCTATCAAGCAGGCCAATTTGCCGAACTTTCCATTGCCGGCAAAGGAGAGATCCCAATCGGTATCGCCTCTTCGCCCGTGGAAAAAGGCTTTATCAAGTTCACAGTGAACAAAGCCGGGGTGGTAACCAGCCATTTACATAATATGAAAACAGGGGACATCATGGGTGTACGGGGGCCGTTGGGCAACTGTTACCCCTGGGAAAAACTGGAAGGCAAAAATGTCCTTATTGTAGGCGGTGGTTTTGCCTTTACCACATTGCGCTCATCCATCATTTATATGCTCGATTCTGCCAACAGACCAAAATTTAAGGACATCACTGTGGTTTATGGCGCAAGAACACCTGGGATGTTGCTCTATAAGGACGAGCTGATAGAGTGGGAAAAACGCGATGACATAAATGTACACATAACTGTTGATGGAACCGATGACCCCAGCTGGAAATATAACGTGGGCTTCGTTCCGCCAATTACGGAACAAAAGGCGCCTCAAGGCAATGAAGATTCATATGCCATCGTTTGCGGACCGCCAATTATGATCAAGTTTACTCAACCGGTACTTGAAAAATTGGGATATGATCATAATCACATTATTTTATCCCTAGAAAATAGGATGAAATGCGGTATAGGTATGTGCGGCCGATGCAATATTGGCCGTGAACTGGTTTGCAAGGACGGCCCGGTTTTCAGCTTAAGCGAGGTCAACCAAACACCCCGGGAATATTAATAAGTCTTGCCGCCAGAAAAAAACAGATCAATTACGCCCGGATAAAATGCAATTAAATGCTCTTAATACGGTGGTTTGTCTGCCTTGCACTTTTTTTCGTATTGACATTGACAATGCTATCAGATATTAGAGATTGTTTGACATTTGCGGGATTTAACTAGGCTGTGCAGCCGAATACTATATAATAAATTTGGGCAAAGGAGGATCTTTAAATGCCGACTGTTGAATTTCAGGGAAAATCTTTTAATGTAGACGAAGACGGTTTCATCGATGACTACAAAAATTATTGCGAAGAGTGGGTTCAGTACGTCAAATCCCAGGAGGGTATTGATGAACTCAACGATGAGCACAAAAAAGTTATTACTGTACTTCGCGAGTACTATGAGAAAAACGGTATCGCTCCAATGGTGCGCGTTCTATCTAAAGTTACAGGTTTCAAACTGAAACACATCTATGAGCTTTTTCCATCAGGACCGGGCAAAGGAGCCTGTAAGATGGCAGGTTTACCGAAACCGACAGGCTGCGTCTAATTCTGAGACCACCGAATCGATTTCAAAAAAGGCTCTGCATTTTCACCGCAGGGCCTTTTTTTTGTATGAGAAATTACAATTTAATAAATAGCACGTTGATTGCTTTAGGCGATTCCAATTCCTTACAATAGCCCAAAAAGCCAGGACTTGCCAAATAATAGCATTAATGATTTGATAAACTTTTAAAAGGATAAAAAAAAAGACCGGCTATTTACAGTAATAATAAGGTAAAATGACCATGCAATTGACGATAAAAACCAGTGCAAAAACAGAAATGATTAATATCACTGGGCAAGTGCAAGAGGCCTTGGACCTTGAACATTTTCACAACGGCATTTGTATGGTTTATGTCCCTCATACAACCGCAGCCGTTACCATCAATGAAAGCGCTGACCCCAATGTAACCAGGGATATCCTTATGATTTTAAATAAAGTTGTCCCTTGGCAAGCAGATTACCGGCATATTGAAGGCAACTCACCGGCCCATATCAAAGCCTCGCTTATGGGAGCCTCGGTGATGCTTGCTGTAGAAAAAGGACGGTTGCTGCTAGGAACATGGCAAGGCATCTTTTTCTGCGAATTTGATGGTCCACGAACTCGCAAAGCCCATTTAAAACTGCTATCCAACGAAGGATCAATTTTGCACCACTAAATTTGATAAACTGATAATAATAAAAATGAAATTAAATGATATAGACAAAGCCATTTTAAACCGTATTCAATCGGACTTTCCTATCGATTCAAATCCGTTTGGCGCCATTGCAGACGAATTGGGGTATTCGGAAGAACAGATTCTTGAACATACTTTGAGACTAAGGCAATCGGGCATTATCCGGCGCATTGGCGCAAATTTTGTTCCGCATAAACTGGGATTTGTAAGCACCCTTTGCGCAGCCAAGGTTCCCGAAGATCAAATTGACGCTTTTGCCAAAACCGTTAACCGCTTTGAGGGTGTAACCCATAACTATCAACGTGAAAATGAATTCAACATATGGTTTACATTTATTGGCAAATCCATGAAAGAGATTGAAGCAGCCTTGAATAAAATCAAAAACGAAACCGGAATTAAAACCATATTAAATTTACCTGCAACTAAGGTTTTTAAAATTAAAGCCGAATTTAAAGTCTGATCAATTATTTGAATTTAATGCGAAATTTACGAATCGCCGCTGTAATTTGCCAATCCCTGGTAAACGATATCCGATACAACCTGAATAAAATAACTTATTGGACCCGCTGTGCCCAAAAAGAAAAAGCTGAATTGGTCTGCTTTCCTGAAATGAATTTGACAGGCTATACGAATAAGCCGAATAATAAAACCATGGCTTTATCCTTGTCGGGTCCTGAATCAAAACAAATTTCAGTTCTGTCCGAAAGCACAGGCCTTATTCTGCTCGTTGGCTTTGCCCAACATAATCCCAATGGAAAACCATTCATCTGCCATTGTGTCTATTGGCCCAACGGCCGTATTGACAGCTATCGGAAAACCCATTTAGCGCCCCAGGAAAAGAACTATTATTCGGCCGGTGATGACGTGCCGGTTTTTTGCGGCAATAGATTCACCTTTGGCATACAGTTGTGCTATGATGCCCATTTTCCAGAACTTTCAACCATTATGACAGCCAAGGGCGCTGACATCATTTTCATGCCACACGCCTCCCCTAAGGGAGATGCTCCCAAAAAACACAAATCCTGGATGCGGCACCTTACCGCAAGAGCCTTTGATAATGGCATTTTCATTGTGGCATGCAATCAAACCGGAAATAATCGCGCCGGTCTGAATTTCCCGGGAAACGCGGTGATTTTAGAACCCTCCGGACAGGTATCAGCTAAAAACACAAAAGGTATTGAATCCCTTTTAATCGCGGATCTAAAATTATCCCACTTGAATAATGTGCGGGACAATTTTATGCGCTATTTTTTCCCCAATAGAAGACCCGAACTATACAAAAAAATGAATTTGGATAAAATTCAGAATGATAGCGATTTAAAGCAAGGCGATCCTTAACATCTTGGAAGCTGTAATATCCCACTTTTGCTTGTCTTGATCTATATGGCTTTTTGAATTCGTTTTCGTTATGTTGCGCCGATAGGCACGGGCAATGAATATGCACTCATCGGCGCACCTTGAAATTAAAAACAAATCCAAATTCGGCGCAATAATGCGGTATTTTTTACAGCCACCAGGCCGCTTTATAAAAAGCGGCAAAAATGATTAAGATTATTGAACAAAGAAAACGATATTTTCCAAAGGAGAACCTTCTTCGGAAAGTATTTCCACCATCCATTCACCTGTTAATTCCGGGGTAATGATTTTACTGCTCCAGGTTCGCCAATTGCTCGATCTTACAGGTAATTCAACAGAGGATTGCAAACTGCCCTGATAATACCAGTTATGTGTAATATACGTGTCGGTAATTGCGCCAACGACTTGTGTAAAACAAAATAGTTTTTCATTTTTTGCTGAAAAAATATCGCTGGACCCAACCGGATTGCGGTTCATAACTTTCTCACATACAACCGCTCCTTGAATTGTTAAATCCTTATTGGCCATATTTGGTTCAACTGTTTTTTCGATGGTATCCTGTTGGGCAGGTTGCTGATCATCTTCTTGTACGGATTGCTGATCATCTTCTTGTACGGATTGCTGATCATCCTGCTGAACAGGCTGTTGAGCATCCTGGCTTGAAGCCGTGGGAATCTTTCGCCTGATGACTTGGTCATCACTCCAGCCCAGACAGCTAAAAGCTATAATTAAAAAAACTGATATCATCGGAATAATCCAGCTTGTTTTCTTCATCTTATCCTCCTGGCACTTTAAATTTTCTGGCAATGGTGGAACGCGCCGTTCAGGCTTAGAAAATCGTGGAAACTGCAAATCATTCTGCACAGCAAAAATTCGAATTTGTTTTCAATGGATGCGTGAATACTCATTGGCGCAACAGGTGAAAACGCTTTCAAAGGTAATGCATATCAATACGAACAAGAGTGAGAATTTTGCAACTTCTAAGCGCATTAAGACCTCATAGTCAAACGGCGATGCCAAATATTGCCTTGATACAAACGCTCCTGTTTGATCATATTTAGATATCACTAAAGTTCAACCTAAGCAATGTGATCAACGCAAAACAAAAAAGGGCCACTTTGAAAGCGGCCCTTTTCAATTATAGGTTAAGTTTTTCAGAATGAATTATTTTCCACCAGAACGCCCATTGTCGCAAGGTTCACCGGCATTGGCCCCACGAGAATGTTCGGCTGTGTCAGACGTGGCACACACCTCAGTTTTATCGGTCCCGCCAGCGATGCTTAGCCCAGGGGCGGCAGCCATTTGTTTGAAGCGCTCATAACGCTGCGTGAATTCAGTTTCGAGTTGGGAATGCAACCGCTCGGCTTCCTTCGGGAATAATTTTTCCAGCGCTGCATAACGAACTTCACCGCCCAAAAAGTTTTTCAATGTTCCATCCGGCTCTTTAGACTCAAATACGAAGGGATTTTTCCCTTCTTTTGTCAACAGGGGATTGTAGCGGTACAGAGGCCAATATCCGCTTGCAACGGCCAATTTGGTCTCTTCCTGGGTTTTACCCATGCCTTTCTTGATACCGTGGTTAATACAAGGCGAGTAAGCCAGAATAAGGGACGGCCCATCGTATGCTTCTGCTTCAGCAATGGCTTTCAGGGTCTGCTGTTTGTTTGCGCCCATGCCGATGCTTGCAACATAGACATAGCCGTAAGTTATGGCCATGGCTCCAAGATCTTTTTTGGCTGTCTTTTTACCGGAAGCGGCAAATTTAGCAATGGAGCCTGTGGGTGTTGCTTTCGAACTCTGTCCGCCGGTATTCGAATAAACTTCCGTATCATAGACCATGATGTTGATATCTTCTCCGGAAGCAAGCACATGGTCTATTCCACCATAGGCGATATCATAGGCAGCGCCATCACCACAAAAAACCCAGTAAGATTTTTTGGTGAATAAGCCGGCCATGCTATTGATTTGCGCCAGCAACGGATTGTTTTTATGCTTGGGCAGCAAGGCTTTAAGCTCATCGCCGTACTTTCTTGAACCGGCGGCATCCTTTATATTGGCCAGCCAGTTGGAAAGCGCTTGTTTGACTTGTGCGGGGATGTCCCCGGCAATTGCTTGTTCAGCCAATTGAGCCAACTTCGCCCGCTGCTGCAATTGACCTATCATGAGGCCATATGTGAACTCTGCGGGATCTTCAAATAAAGAGTTACCCCAGGCCGGTCCATGCCCATCTTTGTTTACACAGTAAGGCACCGAAGGCGCGCTGCCACCCCAAATAGAGCTGCATCCGGTGGCGTTGCCGATGATCATACGTTCACCGAACAATTGGGTGATCAGTTTGGCATAGGGAGTTTCGCCACAACCGGAGCAAGCGCCCGAGAACTCAAGCAGGGGCTGATAAAACTGGCTGCCCTTAACTGTTTCACGCTTAGATAGCGTGTCGCGCAAAGGCAGAGTCTGCGCATATCGTTGATTGGGAACCTGGGTTTCCATTTCAGAGGCCAAAGGCTTCATAACCAGAGCGGGTTTTTTCGAGGGGCAGATATCGGCACAGTTACCGCAACCCAAGCAATCTTCGCAATAAACCTGTATGCGGAATTTATAGCCCTTCAGGTCCTTGCCCACTGCAGCTTTGGCTTCAAAACCGGCCGGTGCTTTTTCAAGCTCTTCGTCTGTTACCAGGAAAGGGCGAATCGCCGCGTGAGGGCAAACATAAGCACATTGGTTACATTGAATACAATTGTCCATTACCCATTCAGGAACATTAATAGCCACACCGCGTTTTTCATGCATGGTTGTAGACATGGGAAACAGACCATCCGGCTCAAAAGCACTGACCGGTAATTTATCGCCCTGTTGAGCCAAAATAGGACGCATTACGTTAGTCACCCATTCCGGTTCCTTCGCCGGGGCTTGTTTTTTTACGGATACTTTGGCCCAGCTTTCCGGATACTTGATTTCCACAAGATTGGCCAGGGTACCGTCTACAGCATCGCAATTCATCTTTACGATTTTTTCACCTTTGCGGCTGAACATGTCCTTAATTTGATCTTTGAGATATTTAATGGCGTCATCCACAGCAATTACATTGGCAGCCTTGAAAAACGCCGTTTGCATAATCATGTTGATGCGTCCGCCAAGGCCGACCTCTGAAGCAATCTTTACTGCGTCTATTGTAAAGAATTTTAACTTTTTCTCAGCGATGGTGCGGCGCATGGCGGCCGGTAATTTGCCTTCCATATCTTTAACAGACCACGGACTGTTGAGCATGAAGGTTCCGCCAGGCTTAATACCTTCAAGTACATCATAGATATTGACATAAGCAGGATTGTGACAAGCAATATAATCTGCTGCATCGATCAAATAGGTGGCCTGGATGGGACTTTTTCCAAAACGCAAATGGCTGATGGTCACGCCGCCGGACTTTTTCGAGTCATAAGCAAAATAGGCCTGGGCATACATATCTGTTTTATCGCCGATGATTTTGATAGCGCTCTTGTTTGCGCCTACGGTTCCATCGGCTCCCAATCCCCAGAATTTACATTGCACAGTACCCTCGGGACTGACATCAAATCCTTCTTCAACATCAAGAGAGCTGTGGGTTACATCATCCACGATACCAACATTAAAATGATTCTTTGGGCTCGAAGAGGCCATATTATCGTAAACAGCTTTAACCATGGAGGGATTAAATTCCTTGGAGCCTAAACCATATCGGCCGTTTAAGATTTTGCCGGTACGCCCCTGTTCCATGAAAGCAGTACAGACATCCAGATAGAGCGGATCGCCGATGGCGCCGGGTTCTTTGGTGCGCTCCAGCACCGTAATCGTCTTGGCGCTTTGAGGAATAACCTTGACCAGGTGTTCAGGAGAAAACGGGCGATACAGGCGAACCTTGACCAGTCCGGCTTTTTTGCCGTGCTTGTTCAGGTGAGTAGACACCTCCTCAATGGTTTCACAAGATGATCCCATTGAAACAATGACATGTTCGGCATCCGGTGCGCCGGCATAATCAAAGAGTTTGTATTGGCGGCCTGTGAGATCCCCGACTTTGCGCATATAATCTTCAACAATTGCAGACAATTTTAAATAGTATGAATTCGCAGCTTCACGGCCCTGATAATAAATATCGGGATTTTGAGCTGTTCCGCGCAATTTGGGGGTTTCCGGATTTGTTGCACGGGCTCTAAACTTGGCAAGGGCATCCTTGTTCACCAGTTTAGCCATATCAGCGTAATCAATAAATTCGATTTTCTGGATCTCATGGCTGGTGCGGAAACCGTCAAAGAAGTGTAAAAAGGGCAAACTGCCTTCAAGGGAGGCCAAATGGGATACCAAGGCCAGGTCCATGGATTCCTGAACAGATGCTGATGCAATCATGCCGAATCCGGTTTGACGGACTGCCATCACGTCCTGATGATCTCCGAAAATGCTTAACGCGTGGGCTGCCACTGCCCGTGCGGTTACATGCAAAACCCCCGGCAGAAGTTCGCCACTCATTTTGTACATATTTGGAATCATCAACAGCAATCCCTGAGACGCAGTAAATGTGCTGGTCAGCGCCCCAGCAGCCAAAGATCCGTGAACTGCGGCCGCTGCGCCGGCTTCACTCTGCATCTGGCGAATCAAAACCTCTTGTCCAAAAATATTCTTACGGCCGCTGGCGGCCCATTCATCGCAAATTTCGCCTATAGGTGACGAGGGTGTGATCGGATAAATCGCTGCTGCATCGCTAAGAGCATACGCCACATGGGCCGCAGCTGTGTTGCCGTCTACCGTCTTCATCGTTTTCGACATTACTGTGCTCCTTATTGTTTTTAATTTTATCCCGCTGCATAGTTTATAATTTTATCCTACTGCGATGCGGTTTCTCGCGGTAGGATATATTAATATATATTCACCAGGTTGCGTACAAAAACCCTGCCCCGTTGGATAGGCGCAACTCTGCCTTTCGATTTATTTAATCAAAAAGGTTGTCATAAATCATATTCAGCAAACCTTTACAAGAAAAAAAGGCCGTTGATAAATCCGCAAAAGGCTTTGCAAAATCAAAAACCAACCGGCTGGCCTCCGATGCGCAATTCGCGTTTTTTATAGTTTATTCATCTTTTAAAGTATCGAATTTACAATTTAAAAACAAAGCATCCCCGTCAAATGAAGTTTTAACTTTGTAAGGCAGACTTCTAAATAACCTGATCATCCCTTTATTATCAGCCGAAGTATAGGCCATCAAACCAGCAATACCA
Organism: Desulfobacteraceae bacterium; assembly: GCA_024230435.1. Classification (GTDB taxonomy): domain Bacteria; phylum Desulfobacterota; class Desulfobacteria; order Desulfobacterales; family Desulfosarcinaceae; genus UBA2230. The sequence goes on along the minus strand of JAAERL010000441.1, from coordinate 45,012 downwards.
TGTGCACGCGCTGCTTGAGCCAGCTTTTTCAATAAAATCTTGCCCAGTCCTTTTCCTTGAAAATCTTTACTTATCGAAAAAGCCACCTCCGCCATATTTTTTTTCGATAATAAAAGATATTCGCCTAATCCGACAACGCGCCCAAAACCCGCCTCACCAACCACTGCAATAATCGTAAGATCCTTAATGTAATCAATATGCGATTTTTCTTCCACGTCCAAACGGCCGAAACTGTTCTTTTCATGAAAAAACCGCCTGAAAACATCTGTTTTATCAAGGTTGTAATAATGCTCCTTGATACGGCGCTCATCAACTGTTTTAGCCGGACGAATGGTAACCTTCTGTTCCCTGATAGTAAGTGTCTCTTCCAAATTGACCGGATACACAGCATGAGCCGCTTCACCCAGGGTTCGATTAGCCTCGATCAAGCCCAGTTCTTTAGCGGCTTCAAATAATTCATCACGAAAATCCGGATGGGCAATGCTGATTATCGCCATAGCGCGCTCTTGCAGGCTTTTGCCAAAAAGATTCATGATTCCGAATTCGGTGGCCACATAGTGAACATCACCCCTGGGAACTACAACCGCGTGGTTAGACATCATTGGAATAATCTTGCTTTTTTTGCCGTCCTTTGTGGTTGAAGGCAACATCAGAATGGACTTGCCGCTTGGTGAACGCCTAGCGCCACGGACAAAATCCGCAATTCCGCTGACACCGGCAAAATGGGTTTGGGCTAAGGCTTCGGAGGTAACCTGGCCCGTCAGATCAATATGTTTGGCCACATTCAAAGAAACCATACGGTTGTTTTTTGAAATGATATACGGGTTGTTCACATAGTCTGAAGGATGAAATTCAATGGCCGGGTTGTCATGCAAAAACTCGTATAACTCTTTGCTGCCTAATGCGGCCGACGCCACCATTTTGCCATTGTTGAATCCTTTTTTGCGATTATTGATAACACCCATTGCATAAAGGTGCATGATATCATTTGTTAAATACTGAGAGTGAAATCCAAGGTCATTTTTTTCGGACATCGTCCCAATAGTTGCCTGGGAAGCGGCGTCCAGGCCAATTTGCAGGGTACTGCCATCATCAATCAGCCTGGAAATATTTTGCCCGATTTTTATGGCCTGTTGGGTCTGCATTGGCAAATCTATGGTAATTAGCTCTTCATCATGTTCGACAATAAAATCCACATCATTTACGTGAATAAAGCTTTGACCCATGATTCGCGGCATGAACTGATTTACCTGGGCAATAACCAAATCCGCCGAATATGCCGCCGCATGGGCGATATCCACAGAAATGCCAAGGCTCATCCAGCCAAAATCATCCGGAGGGCAAACCTGAATTAAGGCTACATTAATCGGCATTTTTCTGCGAAGGAAAAGCGCCGGTACATCCGACATGTTCATTGGCGTAATATAGCGCATGTGGCGTTCAAATCCCTGGGAACAAGCAGCTCCCAGATAGAATTGACGAATACTCAGATTCAATTCATGGGTTTTGTTAGCAATTTCTGTAAGAGAAGTGCTTTCCTGGCTCATCATGCGAACAATCTCTACTCCTGAAAAATGAGAAGAGTTTTGCGATAAAGCACGCACCAGCCGTTGCGGTTCTCCACAAGCCGAGCCAATAAAGACCCTTTGCCCCGGATTTATTTTTCTTATGGCACTATCGGCATCCTGTTTTTTTTCAACATAGCTGTCAGCCCAGTATGGTATTTTCGTCATTTTTTCCTCCATCATTGGCTTTATTGGTAAGCTTTTTGACGGTTAGAGCCTGTTTGGAAATCAGTTACCAACCGGGCTCTTAGGAATGTTCAGAGAATCAAATTCCTATAATAGCGTCATGTGCAACACAAATTTAAAAGTATTGCCGTCATTTTGATACTATTTTAGGCCAAGATACCTTATCGGTCTACATAAATTTAGGTCAAGATACCTTAAAACAAAAAAAGCCGGAAAAAATTCATTCCGGCTTTTTTTAGCAAATCTGTCCTATTAAGGACTTATTGGCTATGTATTTTCCTCGGGATTCAAAATGAACCGGCAATCAGCTACAAGGGTCCCTTCGCCTTCGGGGTAAACAAATAAAGGATTGATGTCCAGTTCAGCAATTTCGGGATTATCCTCAACCAGGTTCGAAAGGCATACGAGCAGTTTTTCAATCGCCTCTACATCGGCCTTAGGCGCTCCGCGAAACCCGTTTAGCAGGGTAAAGCCTTTAATTCCACGAACCATGAACCGGGCGCTATTGCGGTTAATGGGAGCCAGCCGGAAGTTTACATCTTTAAACACTTCAACTGAAACCCCGCCCGTGCCGAACATCAACAAATGCCCAAAACCCGGGTAACGGGTTGCGCCTAAAATAACCTCCTGGCCTGTCCGGGCCATTTTTTGTACTAAAACACCGCGAATTTCAGCATCCTTGTCATACTCTTTTGCGTTCGACACAATTTGATGGAAAGCTTCTTCGGCTGCCTTGGCATCCTTGAGGTTTATTTTAACGCCTCCGGCGTCTGATTTATGTATAATTTGCGGTGAATAAATCTTCATGACCACCGGGTACCCTATTTTATCGGCAGCCTTAACGGCCTGGGAAGCATCTTGAGCCAATTCAGTAGGCAAAACCGGAAAACCGTACGATTTAAGCAGTTGAGTACCCTCTAATTCGCTAATATAGGTTTCGCCCTTGGCCAAAGTGTCTTCAATTATTTGTTTGGCTTTTTGTTTATCATGGGTAAGTTTATGAGGCGCCATTTCCTGGCGGTTGAGCCATTTTGAATAGCGGTACAAAGCTCCTAAAGCTCTCGCCGCGTTTTCAGGAAATCGATAAACAGGCACACCGTTGGATTGTAAATACTTAACACCCGCCGACACATCAATAATACCCATAAAACAGCACAAAATGGGTTTGTGAGATCTCCTTGCAATGCGCACCACGGCTTCAGCAGTTCCCATAGCATTGGTCATGGACTGGGGGGTAAGAATAACCATGACTCCATCAACATTTTCATCCCTGACAACTGCCGTCAGCGCATTTTCATAGCGATCCTGAGCAGCGTCTCCGATAACATCCACTGGATTATTTACATTGGCGGTTATCGGCAGATGACTTTTGAGAACCTCTATGGTTTCATTGGAAAATTTAGCCAGCTGAAGACCCGATACAACGGTCATATCGGTGGCCACAATGCCCGGACCTCCTGCGTTAGTTACAATTGCGACTCTATTGCTCAGAGGAACCTTGCGCCGCATCTTGCCCAAGGCGTTTTCATTTTTATAGGCAAACGCCGTAGCGTAATCAAAAAGCTCATCAATACCATCGGCCCGAATTACGCCGGATTGGGCGAAAATAGCGTCATAAACCGCTTCTGACCCGGCAAGAGAACCGGTATGACTTGCAGCAGCCTCAGCTCCTGCGCTGGTGCGGCCTGATTTAATGACCACGATGGGTTTGGGGCGGTCACCACCTGTGATTTCCTTGGCGGCATTGATAAAAGCCTGGCCACGCGGCAGCTCTTCGACATAGATCATAATAACTTCGGTGTCCGGATCATCATGGAAGTAGTGCAGCAGATCGACCTCGTCCACGTCAGCCTTGTTTCCGATGGAAATAAATTTGGAAAATCCGAACTCACGATCAGTGGCGAAATCCAAAACGGCAGTGCATAAAGCTCCGCTTTGCGAAATAAAGGAAACATTGCCGGCCCTAGGCATGCGATTTGAAAAACTCGCATTGAGCCGAACATCTTCCAAGGGATTGATCACGCCTAAACAGTTGGGCCCCACTAACCTGACGTTGGCCTCGCGGCATATTTCAACGATTTTGTTTTCAATTTCCAGCCCCTGACCGCCAATTTCCTTAAAACCTGCTGAGACAATGACTATGCCTTTAACTCCCTTGGCAATGGCATCCTTAACAGCTGAAATGGCATGCTTTGGAGGTAAAATAATCATCGCTAGATCCAAATCATCTGGAATATCAGATAAACTCGGATACGCGCGTACACTTGCTACGGCATCGGCTGAGGGGTTAACAGGATAGAGCACGCCTTTGTAACCGCCTTTGAGAATGTTTACAAAGATATCGTGCCCTACCTTCCCGGCAGTTGTGGAAGCACCCACAACCGCTACAGACCGTGGGGCAAAAATTGCATCTAGGTTCTTCATATAAATCCTTAGCTCTATATTAAAATTATAAAAACAAATACCAATGGCAGATCCTCATCAGCTAACACCAACAACATCTGCAACTCAAATTATTATGCGGCCTCGTAACACAATAAAAGGGCAAAATAAATAGCAGATGCGGATAAAACTCAAAATACGGAAATATTTTGCAGCAGGCCGAATCGATTTCCACCTAAAAAAATTATCAAAATACCAATTTACAGATGACTGACTACCCGGTATTCATATTAAAAATCTCATTGGTGAGTTTTACGAATTCTGAAACGGACAATGTTTCAGCCCGCCGTTTAGGATCTATGCCAATACAAACAAACAAATCTGAAACGGCTTGGGAATTTCTAATCTGCAAACCGGCCATCAGGGCGTTGCGCAGCGTTTTGCGCCGCTGCCCAAAAGCTGCTTGAACGACACGTTCAAAAAGTTTTTCATCGTAAACTGCCTGTTCAATATCCTTTTTAAATTCAATCTTTATGACACTGGAATCAACTTTGGGCTGGGGATAAAACTGATTGGCGCAAATCTCGCGAACCGGCTGGATATTCGCACAGTATTGTAAAATAACGGAGAGTCTGCCATACGTTTTTGTTCCGGGTGGCGCACATAGCCTGTCCGCAACTTCTTTTTGAAACATTAGAACGGCCCTTTTGATATACCTGCGATGATGTATCAGGCGAACCACAACCTGGGAAGAAATATTGTAGGGTAAATTGCCAACAACAATTAAACGTTTCTCCTTGTTTTTGAGTAGTTGGCCGAACTCAAGAGTGAGCATGTTCTGCTCGATGAGTTGCGTGCGGGACAGGCCTTTAGATAGAATCTGAGCCCGTAGCAACGGAACCAGATTACCATCTGTTTCAACGGCAATCACCTTTCCGGCAAATTTTGCCGCTGCCAGGGTCATGGCTCCCAGACCGGCCCCAAGATCAACAACAACATCATCGGTTTGAATCCCTGCAATAGATGCGATCTGTTCCGCGATTCTTGAGTCTTTCAGAAAATTTTGCCCAAGGGATTTTCGCGCCTTGAGGTTCCAAGCCTTCATTAGAGTAGATGGTGATGTCATTGCCGGTTCCTTATTTAAAATCCTGTTTTAGGTATCATAAATAGAAATTAAGCGCCATATTGAAAATCGTAAATGACACGGTAGATTTCCCCGTGGCAGGCTTAGTTGAGCGTAAAACATAGCCTCTTTTTTTGTTCAAAAGACGCAAGGCCTTGTCTTTGCTTGACATTTATAATCGGATACATTAATTCTGATGAAACATGCACCACATCTGAAACTGTAAAACCCATGGGAGCGTAAAAAAGGTAATGGCCAAAAAAAAAGGAAAAGGAAAATCCGTCAGCTTTGACGCTATGGTCAAATTTTTCATGAATACCTATGATATCCCGACGAAACGCGACATTGAACAACTCAATGCGCGCTTGGAACGTATCGAGCAGCTTATCATAAACACTACGAAAGCTGGAAAAAACCGAAACAGATCTTCTGGAAAAGGCGACTTATCTGCAACAGAAATTGTGCTTGAAATTATCCGGCGTAAAAAGGACGGTATTGGATTTTACGAAATCCAAATGCAAACCGGAATGGCCGATAAAAAACTGCGGAATATTATCTTCAGACTTAACAAGTTAAAAAAAATCAGGCGAAAAAGCCGTGGCATTTATATCCTTTCTTGATAATACAGATATTAAGCGGCAAGTAAAATAAACCTAATTTTAGGAGCACCTTATGACGACCACTATAGATCCGTTAAATAAACAGTTGTGCCTTGGTGATCAGATCCACGGATATCAACTTCAGAAAATTAGCCCTTTAGACGATATTCGTGCGGTGCTCTATCAATTAGAGCATCTACCAACAGGCTCACGCCACTTGCATATCAGTTGTCAGGACCAGGAAAACGTATTTGCAGTAACGTTTAAAACCGTTCCCGCCGATTCAACCGGTGTTGCGCATATTCTGGAACACACTGCTCTTTGCGGTTCAGCCAAATACCCTGTACGTGATCCTTTTTTCTCCATGATCAAAAGAAGCCTCAGTACGTTCATGAATGCGTTTACCTCTTCTGATTGGACCATGTACCCTTTTGCCACCCAGAACAAAAAAGACTTTTATCAGCTTATGGACGTCTATCTGGACGCGGCTTTTTTCCCCATACTTGACGAATTAAGCTTCAAACAGGAAGGGCATCGGCTTGAGTTTGAACCCGAGGATGATACAGACAAAGGCTTAACATTTAAAGGCGTGGTCTACAACGAAATGAAAGGCGCCATGTCTTCGGCTGATCAAATCATGTCGCGCTCCCTGTTAAAAGCCATTTACCCGGAAACAACCTACGCAAACAACTCCGGCGGTGATCCAAACCATATCCCTGATCTTACCCGCGAACAGCTTAAAGCCTTCCACAGGCGCCATTACCATCCAAGCAACGCATACTTTTTTTCCTACGGTTCATTTGGCCTCGAAGAGCACTTGGAGTTTATCAACCAAAAAGTGCTCAGCCGGTTTCAACGCATTGATCCTAAAACCAAAGTTCCGGTTCATCCCAGGTGGAAAGAACCCAAAACGGCCCGGTTTACTTATCCGGTTTCTACCAAGGATAGTACTTCCAGCAAATCCCAGGTGGCTCTGGCCTGGTTGGCCTGCGATGTGCAGGACACCTTTGAAGTTTTGACTCTCGCTGTTTTGGAACAAATCCTTTTAGGAAACGCTGGCTCCCCGCTGCGCAAGGCATTAATGGATTCGGGCATGGGAAGCGCGTTAAGCGACGCCACAGGCTATGTTGCCGATAACCGTGACACCATGTTTGCCTGCGGGTTAAAAGACACTGATTCTTCCCGTGCTGATGAAATAGAAGCGCTAATTATCGATTGCCTGTCAAAGCTTGCCGAGCAGGGCATTGACACCGAACTTATCCAATCTGCGATCCATCAAATAGAATTCCATAGAAAAGAGATTACCAATACTCCCTACCCCTACGGCATCCGGTTGAATCTGACTATTACCGGAAACTGGCTCCATGGCGGCGATCCCGGAAGAATTCTAAAACTTGACGCCGATTTGATCCGCTTACAGCAAAAGCTGCAAAAAGGGCCTTTTCTCGAACAGCGCATTAGACACTATTTCCTTGATAACCCCCATCGTCTAAAAATAATTCTTGAACCGGATCAGCACAAAAGCGAAAAAGATGAAAAACGCGTCCATGAAAAACTTCAATCTTTACGTAAAAAACTGACCCCCGATGACATAAAAAAAATAAAACAAGATACACAGCGATTGAAAGCTCTTCAGGAAAGCCAAGAGGATATTTCGTGTTTGCCCACCCTGGCCCTGTCGGATATCCCACCAGAGATTCAGACATGCTCCTATTCCCGGATTGAATCAGGTTTACCAGTATGGACATTTATTCAGCCCACATCAGGTATTTATTATTTTAAAGGCGTTGCTGGTGTGGGGTCTGTACCCCGGCGCCTGTTGGATTGGATACCTTTTTATTGTTATGTCTTTAACCAAATCGGCACCAAGCGCCATGATTATCCAACCATGGCGCGGCGAATTGACGCGGCCACAGGCGGATTCAGGATGAATCCTCAAGTGCGCACTTTTTATAGGAGCAAGGATGATTGTATTCCGATGGTTTCAATCAATTGCAAATGTTTAACACGAAACATGGCCCCTATGTTAGATATTCTCGAAGAATTGATCGCCGAAGCCAATTTTATGGACCAGGAAAGACTTAAACAATTATTGGGGGAATACCACGCCGGCCTGGTAAGCGCCATCGTGCATAACGGCCATCGGCTGGCGATCTCGCGCTCAGCTCACACATTTAACCAGGTTAATGCAATGGCTGAAATCTGGAGCGGCATCCGGCAAATCAAAACCATTGGCGATACGATAAAACATTTAAATGACAATACGTTAAATCAATTGGCGAAAGATTTATCCTCACTATCAAAAATCCTGTTTGAACCAAACAATGTTTGTATTGCAAGTGTGGGGGATCAGGATCAAACCTCAACAGCACTGAACATCATACAATCAGGCAACACATTGTCCTCGTTCAATGGCGGCAGAACCGTTCCGCAAATGCCCCAAATGCAAATCGATTTAGACACTACTCTATCTCATGAAGGTTGGAGCACCTCCAGTTCAGTAGCCTTTGTCGCCAAAACGCTGCCTACTGTTTGCATAGGTCATCCTGACGCGCCTGTTCTGGCGGTATTGGCCAGAGTATTGAGATCGAAATACCTGCATCGTGAAATTCGTGAAAAAGGCGGCGCATACGGCGGTTTCGCCCTTTACAATCCCGAGACGGGATTATTCAGCATGGCATCCTATAGAGACCCGCATATACTAAGAACTTTGGATGTTTATTCGACTATTCTGGATTACATGAAAAATCAACCTGCCAATGATGACGACATCAAGGAAGCCGTCTTACAGGTTTGCTCTGAAATCGATAAGCCTGATACACCAGCCATTTCAGCCCAAAAGGCATTCACAAGACTCATTATCGGCCTGGACGATGACGTTCGGCAGACATTTAAGGAACAACTACTGCATGTGGATAAAAAACGGATGTTTGAAGTTGGCCGGCACTATTTTCATAAGGCTGATGCAAATAGCGGTGTTGCGGTTATAGCGGATGAAAATCGACTGGTTGAGGCAAATACACAAACAGGGAGTAAAAAGTTTAAGCTTGGACAGATATGATACTATTTTGTGTCTATCGGCGAGATAAAAAAATTTGTTCCGGATCAAAGCGTGCGAAAAACTTTAGGCGATTGACGGAAAAAATATAGCATCTTAACAGATACCATATTATTTGACACAAATCGCCTTGCCGCCGGCATCGTAATTGATGTGCTCAAGGTTTGATATAAGGCGATTGGCGGAAAAGAATATACCAGATTGAGCAGAATTTTTTTTCGTATTCAAGGCGCGCCAAAGTTTTGCTGATCAGTTTGCATACTTTACGTATTCGGGCTTTGGCATAACGCAGAAGACGGGAAAAAAGACATACAAGATGGTATATTCTTTAACAGAAATCGCCTAAAGCAAGGATAAAATTTTTCAGGACAGCGCATAAAGGGCGGCCGTGCGCTGCAGGGTGACCGGACAGCTCCAGCAAGACCGGCAGTGGTCAGGATATTTTTTACTGAGCTTACGAGTATTTACATCCAGCTCATTTTGAGTAACGTTTTCGGCATCGCAAACATGCCCATATATCCGAAAAACAAAATTATAAAGCACCTGCTCATATCGCTTTACCAGTTCCTGAAAAATATCTTTACGGCCGCCTTGAATCGCCGGCGCCAGTCCGGTGTCATGATCAATTTTTTTGGGTGCTTTTTTCTGATTCGTCATGTTTGCTCTTGCCTGCCACCTGGCAAGCATCCCGCATTCATGTAGAGATACCGAGTTTTGGCAAAATATAGATTTGCAATAGGAACCAAACGCCTATTATCGCAGTAAAAATAAGAATTAACTTCATATATGACTCCTTGTCCGGTCCAAAATTACAAAACACTTATCTTCATGGTTTAGGCGATTTGTGTTAAATAGCCTAAGGCTGCATTATCTGAATAGGATTTTTGGAATTAGCCCCCTTTGGCCCGGATACTGCCTGAATCAATTTCATATTTCTTGATCTTGTAATGAATGGCCCGGCGGCTGATTCCTAAAAGTTTAGCTGCTTCCTTTTGCACACCGCCCACTTGCTTCAACGCCCTTATAATTGTATTACGCTCAGTTTGCTCCAAGGAAAACGAATCCTCGCTTTGCATATCCCCTTGATCAGGCATGGGGGCACAAGGAAGCTGCATATCCTGTGGTTTCAGGACATTGCCCTCACAGAGCACTATTCCGGCTTCAATGGCATTTTTCAACTCTCTTACATTACCGGGCCACGGATACCCGGACAGGTAGGATAATGTTTGTGAGGGGATTTGAATCGGCTGGGTCCCATGATGTTTTACAAAATTATTCGCGAACAGTTTCGCCAATACGGGTATATCTTCTTTGCGTTCATTCAGGCGAGGTATGCTTATGGTAACAACTCGTAATCTATAATAAAGATCCTCCCGGAAATCGCCGTTGCGGATATACTCTACCAAATCCGCATTTGTCGCAGCAATTACACGGCAATCCACAGTGTTTTCCTTGAGATCACCAACCCGACGGATTTTGCGGTCTTCAAGGAAACGCAAAAGCCGAATTTGCATCTCATGGGAAATATTACCAATCTCGTCTAAAAACAAAGTCCCCTTATCGGCTGTTTCAATTAATCCTTTTTTATCTTGAACGGCATGTGTGAAAGCGCCTTTCACATGACCAAACAATTCGCTTTCCAATAAACCGGACGGTGTGCTCCCGCAGTCCACTACAACATAGGGATTCTTTGCCCTCGCACTAAGTTTATGCACCAGCCGGGCGATGCGTTCTTTACCCGCTCCACTCTCACCGAGAATCAAAACATTGACTTCACTCTGAGCCACACGTTCGACCAAACGAAACAGCTCTTTCATTTTAGGGCTGATTACATTCTTTGAATCATTAAACACGGAATCCTCATCATCGGCGACTGTAGTATGGGGTCCCCTATCAAGAACATTCCGCATTTTTTGAACCAAATCACGCCCATCAAACGGCTTGGCAAGATAATCCACAGCACCGGCTTTGACAGCCTTGACGGCATCCGGAATGGTGCCGTAAGCGGTTAGAAAAATAATGGGCAGTCCAGGTTGGATGGTACGTGCTTTTTCCAATACCCCCATTCCGCTTAAATCTGGCATTTTCATATCGGAAATCATTAAATCCATTTTTTGATCTTTGAGCAATTTAAGGGCGGTATGCCCATTTTCAGCCCTGAAGATACGAAACCCAGAAGATTGAAGCCGTGCCTCGAGCACTTCCAGCACATGCAGATCATCGTCGACTATAAGAATTTTGGCACTATCTTGACAATTTTCAGCCATAGTATACACCGTTGTAATTAATCATCAATCCTTTGAGGAATGGCATTCTTTTTTTTCTGAATCTTCTGGTCAATGGTTTCCAAAGCCTTTATCTGTCGTTTCAACTTAACGATTTCGTTTTTTAGATTATTTATTTTAACAGTCTGCCCTCTGGATTTTGCCTCAGAATCCTTTAATTTTCTTTTATGGATGTCTAATTCCTGAGTCGTCCTGATTAATAACTGCTTGGATGTCATCTTTTTAATTTTAAAACTATCGTTACCAGTGATAGGCAAAGGGGGTATATTTGAAAATAACATTTTTTCTCTTACAAGCGGCGCCACTAAGATCGGATTTTCATTTTCCCAGCTACGAGGAGCGAATTTTGTCCATTTTTCCCATAATTTAATGGCATCCGCATAGCTTTCAGGTGAATCGGCTATCATAAATTTTGAACAAGCCAATCCAAATAGCGCTTTTCGTGCAATGTGCAAATCCTTTGTTTGTTCAGCTAAAATATCAAACAAGGATATTGCGGAACGATAATCCCCCGTAAAATAAAATTTAATAGCCTTCTCGTGTTTTTTTGTTATATCGAAATGGGCCTTTTTTGAATGGCTGTTATATCCATCTGATTCCATGCCCGTTATGCATCCGGTTGTCAAAAAAACTCCGAAACAGGTCAATACCCCAAGTATTTTAATAATTTTTAATTTATAACTTGTCATTAGTTATCATCTTTTAGTGATCAGCTCTTTTTTGCATCAAGTTGTATACCACTTTGACTATTCTTCGCAACAAGATAAAATTCCTGGTGTCCTTCCGAAAATATCATCCTGGCCCCGGGTCTAAAGTTCATAAAGTTTGCGGCAACTCAAAGCAGCCTATCATGATTAAAAGTTGCGCGAACCCCCCATCCTTGATTTTTTGATTGTAAATTCATATTTGCGAACCATAACCGGGTATTAGTAAATGGCGCATATCAATTGCTCTGTTGCTCACCTGAACCGGCCACTGTCGCAACAGGAAGGCTAAAAATGAAGGTACTTCCTTTACCCACTTCACTTTGAACCCCTATTGTCCCACCATGAGCCTCTACAATATTTTTAGTAATGCTTAATCCCAATCCCACGCCGTCCAAATGATCTCTGACAGCAGGGGCCCGATAAAATTTGTTAAACAGCTTGGTCTGATCCTTGTCCAGAATACCCGGTCCGTTATCAATCACATGAAAAATTAACATATTCGAATTTTGACCGCCAACACGAATCCATACGTTCGCCTGAAAGTCGGAAAACTTTATTGCATTGCCAATTAAATTCAAAAATACCTGCTGAATATACTGCGGATCCCCCAGTACATCGGGTGTGCTTGCCGGGATCTCGGAAAGCAGGGAAATTTTCTTAGCGGCGGCCAGCGGTTTTAGGCTATCAATACAAGTGGATACCAGAGAATAGCTGTCAACCGGTTCACGGTTAAGTTTCAATGCTCCCGGTTCTAGACGGGAAGCCTGCATCAAGTGGTTCAACAGGTCACAAATACGACCTATTTCAGAACCGGCGATTTCCAAAAACTTATGCTGTCGCGCAGTTATAGGCCCCATAACCTCCTCGCCAACCATATTAACGGATTCGCGAATGGAAGTCAGCGGAGTTCTGATTTCATGGCTCAGCATAGAGATAAAATCTGATCTCAATCGCTCTTCCTGGCGCAACCTTTCAGCCATCTCATTAAATGCGGTAGCCAGTTCACCAAGCTCATCCTTTGAATGAATCTTAAGCGGTATACTCTTACGATCCTTGGATATGGAACGAATTCCGCGCATCAGTTCCCGTAATGGCCGAATAATTGAGTAGGCCAGGTATATAACACCTAAAAGGCCTACAAAACTTGATATAGCCAATCCGATCAGAGCATTCTTTGCAGACATCCGCCCACGCTGATTCAATTCGCGGGTGGCCTCCTTAACCTGCATCTGGTTTTCCCTGATGGCTCCGGATATACTACCTATCCATTCATTCAAAACATTTTCCGGAATCCAGATTTCTCCGGTTTTTTGGTTGGAGTTTTGCCCCTTAACCTGTGCAGCCTTTTGATCTGCAAAGCCTTGATAGGTTTTGTATATGTTTTGCCAATGCGGAGAAAGAATTTGTCCCTGTTTTTCCAAAGCCATAATTTTTCGCAGGCTGATTTCAAATTCCCGGCGGGCATCTGTAAAAAAATCCAAATAATCCGGTTTGCGAAGCAGGCGGTATTTCTTTTCATTTTCCTCCATACTGAGAAGACTCTCAAGCATTTTTTTGGAATTATCCGAAATTGCGTAGTTTTTGTTAACCAACCGTTCGGAAATAGTAACAACCTGCTGAAAATTAAGGTATAGTAGTAAAATCGTACTATAAAAAATTGTAACGATAGCAAAAAACCATATTAGCAATTTTCCGGTGATGCCATAACTTGGATCCATAAGCCTGCAATTCTATTGCTATTCGTATTGTTTGTACCAAATGTGCGAGTTTTTTGGAATTAAATTTAGCTAACCGCCTGAAAGCTCTACACGTAAACAAGTATAATAACAAAATTAAGCCGCATATACAAATCAATTTAAATTATTCAAATCCAACCTCTAACTCCGGAAAGGACCAAATATATTGAGATGACAATCGACTAAAAAAACATCTCCCTCTTTAAATATGCGAAAACATGCTTTAGAATAAAAGAATGATGAAATTGGCTGGCGTCGGCAAAAATTGTGTTCAGCAGTTTTTACGCCATAAAAGCATATAATAAATTTGTTTGGCATGAGCGTATAAGGGCTTGCCACAGTATAAAATGTTTCCTTCACAGAATTTTGCGGCAGTGCTGTGGAGGAAAATTATTGATATTTAAGAAAAAAATTGGAGGGATTGGACATGAATAAATCCATTGTTTTCACCATAGCCGCCGTTTTATTCATTTATTCGTCAGCACTTTCTGAAACGCTTTATCTGTGGGTTGATGATGCAGGCGTAAAGCATTATACAAACCATCCCCCCCCCGAAGGGGCAAAACTTCTGGAAAAAAAAACACAAGACACTCCGGAAACACAACAGCGCCGGGATACCAGCATCCACCGAGAGTCCTTTGAGCATATGGCAGATCAAGCACAAGAGGAATTTTTGAAACTCGACCAAGAAAGAAAGCTCAAAGAGTTAGAGCGCCAAAAAAAACTAAAACAACTCGCAGAAAAAAAACGCCAAGCCGAAATAGATGCTCAAACATCTATAATTAAAAAAGAAATCAAAAAAATTGAAAACAGAGCCTTAAGCCCTACTTTTTCACAAGGGATGAAAGACAACTTAATTCAAAAACTCCAAAAAGAACTGGATCAACTCCAAAAAAAGCAGGACTGAATCGGATCAGAAAAAAATAATGATTAATGCTCATTTAGGCCTAATTATTCTGTTTACGATTTAATTGTTATTTTCCTGCCCCTGCCAAGCAATTTTTGCCCGATCTCAAAAAAAACTTATTATTCAAACACACTCTGCCGATACTGTGATTAGGCCAGTTCAGACCTGCAAAGGCTGTAATATAGCAAAGGGCCGCTATGTAAGGCTCAACGATCCTTTTCATCATAGCTAAATTAAAGGTAAAACTAACCGATGGGTTCATGTAAAAACAAATTCAAAAAAATACGATTCATCCTAACACTACTTACTTTATCAATTTCAACATTTTTTTCCGCTGAGACAATCTGTGCATCCGAACCCGTTAAAATAGGTCTCAACCGGCCCGAAACCGGCCCTTATATACGAATCGGCTTGGACCAGGAACGCGCAGCCACACTGGCTGCAGAGGAAATAAATGCATCAGGCGGCTTATTGTCCCGCCCAATAGAGATAATCATGCGCGATAGCAGGTCCAGACCGGGTATTTCAAAAACTAATGTCATTGATTTAATAGAAAACCAAAATGTCAGTATGATCTTTGGAGGCGCTTCCAGCGGTGTTGCCATAAAAGTCGGTGAAATATGCCAGGAAAAAGGTACTGTTTTTATGGCCACGGTAACAGCCGCCAATGAAACCACTGGCATTAAAGGACACCGGCATACGTTTCGCGCCTGTTACAATGCCTGGATGGGGGCTAAAGCACTAGGAAAATACTTACAACAGAATTTTTCAGGAAAGCGATTCTTTTATGTCGTAGCCGATTATAGCTGGGGCCGCAGTGCCGAAACATCCATAAGAAAATTCAGCAATACCGAAGATCGCAATAAACATAAGTCCGCCTATACCGTTTTTCCGGGGGCCACGGATTCTCAATTCCGCAATAAAATAAAATTAGCCGAAACCCGTCAGGCAGATGTACTCGTGCTTGCACATTTTGGAAATGACATGACACGGGCGGTGCGCCTTGCCACAGAACTGGGATTAAAGAAAAAAATGCAAATAGTCGTCCCCATTCTTGAGCTGAGCATGTGCGAAACCGCCGGGCCTGAAGCCATGGAAGGGATTATTGGAACCAGCGATTGGAACTGGCGGGTCCCGCATAACTTTAACTATGCCAGAGGAATAAAATTCGTTGAAAAATTCAGAAGCCGATACGGACGTTATCCGTGCTGGGGAGCTGCCACCGCCTATACCGCATTGTGGGAATATTGTAATGCCGTCAGACGAGCTCAAAGCCTTAAACCTAAAAATGTTATCAAAAGCTTGGAAGGCCATAGCTTTACTCTTCTAAAAGACAAACAAAAATGGCGGAGCTTCGATCACCAGAATGTACAAACCGTTTATCTGGTGCGCTGCAAAAACAGCAACGAAGTAAAAGGCAGTTATGGTCAGCAGGATTATTTCGATAATATTGATCATTTTTCCGGCGCCGAGGTGGTACGAACTGAAAAAGAATGGCAGCAGATACGTTTAAGGGCCGATATGCCGAACCGATTGGAAAAGCTACTGGGAGAATAATAAAAAACTAATACCCTGAAAATATATCAGCAACAGCTTCGAGCGCATCAGTAAAGCACACGCGCCATTGTTTTGGCCATTAAGCTAGTTAAAGAAGAATCGGGTAAAGAAATGAAATCAAAATTAGAACTCAAATTGTTTGTGATATACATGTCGGTTATTCTCGTGGCTGGGGCTGTTATCATTTCAACGGTGGCATATGAAAAAAACAAGTTGTCAAAACAGCAGTTTGTGGAAATGGATGGTGAAATCCGCCGCCTGGCATCCCATGTGGTGCGCTCCATTTTCGAAATATGCCGTATCAAAGAGCAGCAGGCTCTGCCTTTGCTGGAAAGGGACCTGAAAAAGGCCGACCACCTGATCAAGACGGATGGCTTCTTTAGCCTGGCTGATGATACTATCCCCTGGCAGACCCATAATATTGTCACCGGCGCCGATAAAACAATAGAACTTCCCATGATGCTATTAGGCCATAATTGGCTTGAACCTAACAGCAGCCCAAAAAATACCTCTCCTATTGTGGATACAATCCACTCGCTAAGCGGCTCATCTTTCAGCATCTATCAAAGGGTCAACGACATCGGTGATATGGTGTGTGTTTCCACCAGTGAAATTACCAGCGAAGGTGTGCGTAACTTAGGAGAATATATCCCCCGCAACAACCCCGATCTGACGACTAATCCGATGATCGATATGATTGTTTCCGGCAGTCATTATGTTAAGCGTTTCTATTCTAGAGGTGACTGGCACACCCAGATGTCCAAACCGCTGAGAGACAAAACCAGCGAAAAAATCATCGGCATGCTTCAAGTGAGCATCGATTTGAACAACCATATCAATTCAATCCGTAAAACCATCACAAAAATGCCGGTGGGCCAAACAGGTTACGTATGGATCATCGGAGCCCGGGGGCCTCACCAGGGAAAATACATCGTTTCCAAGAACAGCTTGCGTGATGGCGAAAATATTTGGGAAAGCCGGGATGAAAGCGGCCATCCATTTATTCAATCCATGATCAACAAGGCGATATCTGCTGAGCAAGGTAAAATCAATTACGAACGTTATCCCTGGAAAAATATCGACGAACAAAAAACGCGCTGGAAAATTGCCGCGGTCACTTACTTTGAACCCTGGGATTGGGTTATTGGCGCCAGTGTCTATGAGGATGATTTTGCCGAACCCCGTGAACGAATCCGGTCCGAACTAGGCAGAATGCTGCTGTTGATTATAGGTATTAAAGTGGTGTTGATAATTTTCTCCACCATGGTCGGAATCCTGATGTTCAGTGCCATTCGGGCTTTTCGGCAAGACCGCGAAAACCAAGACTGGCTCAATGCGGGTATTGGAAAGTTATCCGATCGCATGCGCGGTGAACGCAAAATTGAAAAACTGGGACAAAACATATTAGATTTTCTGACAGGCCATTTGAACTGTTTGGTGGCAACACTGTTCATCACCGAAAACTTGGAAGGTGATGGTAAACCTTACCTAATCTCTACGGCGAGCCATGCCCATTCGAGCACGATGAAAGAGTATAAAAAGATAGAATTTGGAAAAGGATTGGTTGGACAAGCCGCTTTGGGCAAAAAACCCTTGTTCTCCATTCAAGTACCTGACAATTATATAAAAATAGATTCTTCAACTGGATATGCGTCAGCCACCTATCTCACGATTTATCCGTTTATTCGGGATGATGAAGTCATTGGCATACTCGAGCTGGGTTCTTTTAAACCATTTGCCAGCCATCAGAAAAATTTTCTGGAACTGGCCGCGGAACCAATCACCACGGAAATCACAGCTTGCCGCACTCATATGCATGCAACCAAATTGCTGGAGCAAACCCAGGAGCAAACCACCCAGCTTGAAAAGGCAAGCGAATACAAGTCGCAATTCATGGCTAATATGTCACATGAAATCCGCACCCCCATGAACGGCATTATCGGCATGTCCAAGCTTTTATTGGACACCAAGCTGAATTCCGAACAACGTGATTATCTAAACAATGTCAATCAGTCTGCGAATACGCTGCTGCGAATTATCAATGACATTCTTGATTTCTCAAAAATCGAAGCCGGAAAACTTGAACTTGATTATATGCTTTTCAACCTTGAAGATTGCCTGCATGACACCTTGAGGGCTTTGTGGCTGCAGGCGCGCCAGAACGATGTCGAGATGATTTTCAACTATTCAGAAAACTTGCCCAAACATATAATTGGCGACTCGGGAAGGCTGCGGCAAATCATGAGCAACTTGATCGGTAATGCTCTTAAATTTACATCCCAAGGTGAAGTTATCATTAAAGCTGAAAAAATCGCTGAAAAAAAAGACAAAAACGCTGTCCATGCGCATTTTGAGGTAAAGGACACCGGAATCGGAATACCTGAAAATAAAATTGCGAACATTTTCCAGGCTTTCGAGCAAGCCGACGGATCTACCAGCCGAAAATTCGGAGGAACTGGTCTCGGCCTGGCCATAACCAAACAATTAATCGATATGATGGGCGGTCAAATCGGCGTCAAAAGCAAAGTGGGTGAAGGTGCAACCTTTTGGTTTAATCTCTGGTTGGAAATTGGTGAAAAACCAAAAGAAATGACTGATTGGATCTCATTTACCGATAAATTGAAAACCATACAGGCGCTTGTGGTTGAAGAAAACATTGCCAGCAAGTCAGCGTTAATGAAAAACCTATCGAGTTGGGGAATGAAACCCGCAGCAGCAAAAACAGGCGGACAAGCGCTAAAGTATTTGAAAAAAGCTCAAAATTCCGAAAACAAGCCGGCTTTGATTATTATGGACAACTCTCTACCGGATATGAGTGGTTCTGACCTGACAAAGCAAATATATGATTTTATGGGCAAAAATACTCCGGCAATCATCATGTCGGCTGCGACCGGCCAACGCGGCGATACAGCGAAATATACAAACATTGGTGTAGGGGCGTATCTGGCCAAACCAATAAAACCTTCACTTTTGCAAGAGGCTATTATCAAAGTTTTATTCAAGGGCAGCCCCGCGGATTCAGAACGGCTCATCACACGCCGTGACCTGAAAGCTAAAAAGAAAAATCTTGAAGCATGCCATGTCTTGCTGGCCGAAGACAACGTGATCAATCAAAAAGTGGCCCTTAGCTTTCTTAAAACAGCGGGTATAAAGGTACAAGTGGCCAACGATGGTCAGGAAGTGCTGGAAATAATGGAAACCAACACCTTTGATTTAATTCTTATGGATGTTCAAATGCCGCGTTTAAACGGCTTTGAAGCAACCGCCGCTATCCGGGAAAAAGAAGAAAAAAACGGCAGTCATATTCCTATCATCGCACTTACCGCTAACGCAATTAAAGGTGACCAGGAAAAATGCATCGAAGCCGGTATGGATGACTATCTGTCAAAACCGGTTGATCCTGACGAATTGATAGAAAAAGTTAGCAAACACTATGCGCCTGGTCCATTGAGTTTGCAAGTTGAAACCACCAGTTAGCGGGAATCAGCAAAATAATGTCTATCGATGTCCATCGGCTAAGGCGATTTGTGTCAAAGAATCTGCCATCTTGCATATCTTTTTTTCCGTCTTATGCGTTGTGCCAAAGGTGTGAATACGTAAAGTATGCAAATTTTGGCGCGCCTTGAAGACAAAAAAAAACGGTTGCACTGTATTTTTGGCCAGTACAACCGCGTGCAAAAAAAACACTACGAATTGATTGAAACATCCTCTCTATAGGCTTATCCTATGCTTACCGAATCGCCCTTCGTGTTTTTTTAAGGTTAGTGTATGCAACGGTATAAAATTTCGGCGTAATGGCTATCGCCCTTTCAAAACTTTCAATGGCGGCTTCATAGTTGCCTTCCAGCATATATATACAGCCAATATTGTTATACGCCCGGGCTTCGCCAACACCGGAGCTAAAGGCTTCAAAAGCTTGGTGATAACGCCCCAGCGCCGCCAAACAAGTCCCCATATTGTTAAACACTTTAACCTGGGTATAGTTTAATCGAACAGCCCGCTTGAATGCGTTGACTGCCTGCTCATGCAGGCCCGCCAGAGCGCAAGACACCCCAAAATTGTTGTACAAAAACCCCTTTCGAGGCTTAAGGCAAATGGCCTTCTCGTAGGCCTGAGCCGCCATGGCATACTCTTTTTGGATGTCATGGATTTGCCCTTGATAGTTATAGACCTGCCACCGGCTGGTGTCTAAGGACAACGCTTTGTTAAAATGCGACTGAGCCTGGACGTAATCGTTTTTTTCAAAATAAACGATTCCCATGACTTCCCATGCCCGAGCCAAATCAGGCTTATGTTCAATTAAGGTTTTAAGCAATTTCCAAGCATCCTCATAAAAGCCCCCTATGATCAAGGCACGGGCCATTTTGACTTGAATAAGCGTATTGCCGGGATCTTTGGCCAGCAATTTTTCATATTTAACATAAGCATCAGCCGCCTTTTTTTTCTGCAACAAATTATCACCAAGCTGTTCAAGCTCCAGGGCATTCATTTCTTCCCAAATCAACTCTTCATCTTGTTCAGATATCCGATCTACAAGCTGATTTTTTGGCAAATACTTCATATGCTCATAAAAAGGATTGCCATATTCAATGCCTTCGCTGCTCTTTACCCCGAAGCCGACGCATCCTTCAAGAATCACCGCAAGAAACAGGCACGGAAACCAAGTCAAAAATGCGATACGCTTTAAAGTAGTCTTCAGTTGATTTTTCATATACGCCTCATAGCTTAGACAAAGCCGCTTTGATCTTTGAGCATGTCTATCACATGCTCCATTGAACACATTATTCAGCCGTCATCTGTTTAAAACTTTGCCGGTAGCTTTCAACCGCATGACCGGCACTCTGGCCATCCATCTCAGGCGGCTGTATCTTTGTTCTTTCTGCCTCAGGCTTGATAATCTGGAGATCTTTGGCTGTCTTTACGGATTTTCCCCACTGTTGATTAAGATCGGGGGCGCCGGTACAACCGACCGCCATAGTGACAAAGGCTGTTATGGTAGTCAGAGCTAACATTTTTTTAAACATAGTCTCCTCTTTGGATAGACCGTTTTTAGGCGATTTGTGTCAAAAAATTTACTATTTTGCATGTCCTATTTTGGTTGTCTTTTTTTTCACCAATCACCTTAAAAATTTCATCCTTATCAACGTGCTCAAGGCCTAAAAATAGTTATCATGGCAATGCTTCGGGCTTTGACGGATACTCGACTCCCTCTAATGAATGACCCATATCGCCTTCCATTCGGCCGATAAACGTATCCTGTTTTTTTTGTATTCTGCGGCCTTGCGTGAATCCCATGAGGTAGAACTCAACATCATTTGGCTCGATATAGGCATCGGTTGGCAGAGTCAAATTGGAACCGTCCACAGGCTGAACCAGATGCGGCGTGACAATAATCACCAGTTCGGTTTCATTTTTTTGAAATGAACTGCTTCTAAAAAGCATTCCAAGAACAGGGATGTCACCCAACAAGGGAAATTTTCTCACTGCATCACGCACCGACTCTTTTAAAAGACCGGCGATGGCAAAACTCTGGCCGTCGCCTAATTCAATGGTAGTGCTGGCCTTTCGGGTGGAAAGTCCAGGCGCCACATAGCCGGAAAACCTCACAGCGGTAGAAAAATCAACTTCCGAAACCTCCGGTTCCACCCGGACACTGATCTTTTTATTACTCAACACTGTGGGTGTGAAGGTCAACCCCACCCCAAAGCGTTTATAGGCGATTGTGACCGCACCATCTTTTTGGGGCACCGGCACTGGAAACTCACCACCAGCCAAGAAGTTGGCCTCCTGCCCGCTCATGGCGATCAGGTTAGGTTCGGCCAGAATTTTCACCAAACCGTCCTGCCTGAGAGCATCGATCAGTCCCGTCCAAGTAGCACCGTTCTGGTTGAACCGGAAAAGGGCGCCAACAGAAGAAGAAACGGGTAAATCAAAAAGCCAATTTCCCGAATCACTATCAAATTCAGGAAATACAAAGGAACTGAGCCCCGCCAGCACACTTGCTCCAAAACGGCCGTCTTCGAAGTAGTTAAAATTGATGCCCAGCCGCTTGGTTGTTGAACGATCCATTTCCGCCACATGTACTTCCAGCATCACCTGATGAACACCGCCTACTGTCACTAGGTTATTGATTTTGCCTTCGGGTGCATAAGCGCGGGACAATGCTAATAAATTTGCCATATTCGCTGCATTTGAAATTTTGCCCGATAAAGTAATGCTATCGTGGGTACCGATAATTTGCAGTTCGTGCTCGCCGGGCAGCAACTCGTGCACCTGTTGTTTTAAGCCGAAAATATCATAGACCACTTCCAGATCGTAAATGGCCGAGACCGAGCCGTTTTTCCATAACGTCAGGTTGGTGCTGCCGGCCGCTTTTCCGTTGATATAGACTTGGCTTTGGGATAAAAGCACAATATCGGCAATTTCCGGCGCAGCTACGGAAATCCGCTTAACTGCAACCGGACTTTGCAACACCATGGATTTACCAGCAACGAGCTTTAATTTTTTAACGGAAATGATTTTTCCGGCAGCTAAATTGGAAGCTAAATTGGAAGCTAAAACCGGAAGGGGCAGGAAAGCAGACAGGATGAAAGCAATAGCGATCAGCTGTAGACAATTGTGTTTACCCATGAGGTATCCTTCTAAGCTGTAGAATTTCAGAATTTGACCCGATTTCGCCTGGCAGTACTGCATCAGATAGCATCAACAATAGCTTCAGCAGAACAGACAACGTCACTTTTATACGGTTACCGCTTTGGTTTGGCAGTCAATGAAGCCGGGATCTTTGCAACGGTGTCCGCTTGAGGCAAAACCGTCACATTACCCCCCCCTTGTCAAGAATCGACAAAAACAAACAAGACGTGGAACTTAGTGCAAGGCCGATGCCATTTTTACATTTGACTTGACTTTTGTCCCGCTGTTCACTTGAAAATTGGAACTAAAATTTTCACAACGGCAAAGTCAGCAATTACGCCATAATTTATCAAATCTTTGTTATTAAAAACTATTATTCGTCTTGTTCCGGCATGTTCGCACGTATTAATTTAAACTCGCATCCCTTTATTTTTCGCTGTGCGATACTTTGCAATAACGATTTTTCAGGCATGAATTTTTCACATTCATGTTAAATCATGTAATAAAAGTACTATATTTTGGGTAATTTTTTACAACTACTGAAAAATGTATATGATAAAAGTGTAAACAATGTACACAATCCGCCAGAACTATCATTTTGATAGCAATTATCTTTATATAATACTCTCATAGAAAATACGGTTGCACCGTATTTTTGACCAGTACAAGCGCGAGCAAAAAAATACTGCGAATTGATTGAAACATCCTCTATAGGCTTATCCTATGCTTATCGAATCGCCCTCTGTGCTTTTTTAAGGTTAGAGTATGCAACGGTATAAAATTTCGGCGTAATGGCTATCGCCTTTTCAAAGCTTTGAATGGCGGCCTCATAGTTACCCCCGATCATGTACATACAGCCGATATTGTTATAGGCTCGGGCTTCGCCCACACCGGAGATAAAGGCCTCAAATGCCTGGTTATAACGCCCCAGCGCCGCCAAGGAAGCTCCCAGGTTGTTAAACACTTTAACCTGTGTATAGTTAAATCGAACGGCCCGCTTGAACGCCTTCACGGCCTGCTCATGCCGTCCGGCCAGAGCGTAAGACACTCCCAGGTTATTGTGTAAAATCCCGTATCGAGGCTTAACAGATATGGCCTTGCGGTAGGCTTGAGCCGCAAGGCCATGCTCGTTTTCAATGTCATGGATTTGCCCTTGATAGTTATAGACCTGCCACCGGTTAGCGTCTAAGGACGACGCTTTGTTAAAGTGCGACCGCGCCTGAGAGTAATCGCCTTTTTCAAAATAAGCGATGCCCATAACTTCCCATGCCAGCGCCGAATCCGGTTTATGGTCGATTAACGTTTTGAGCAGTTTGCAAGCATCTTCATAAAAGCGCCCCAGGATCATAGCACGGGCCATTTTGACTTGAACCCTCGTATTGCCGGGCTCTTTGGCCAATGATTGCTCATACTTGGCATAAGCACCGGCCGCATTGGCTTTGCGCAATAATCCGTCACCAAGCCGTTCTAACTGCTGGGCGCTCATTTTCTCGGCAGTGAGCTTATCGTCTTGCTCAGATAGCCGTTTTTCAGCCTGGTTTTCAGGCAAATACCTTACATGGCCGTAAAAAGGATTGCCGTATTCAATGTCTTCACGGCTTTTTGCCCCGGATCCGGCGCATCCTCCAAGAAACACCGGAAGAAGCAGACACGGGAGCCAAATCAAAAATAAAATACGTTTTAGATTATTCTTCGGTTGCCTTTTCATATGTTTCTCCTAACTAAAATTAATTGCTATTTACTGATAATGTTTTGCCAAATACGAATCGCCGCAGGCCCCAAAATGACAGCAAATAGCGAAGGGAAGATAAACAGAACCAGGGGAAAGACCAGCTTGACTGGAATTTTCGCGGCCAGCTCTTCGGCCCTTTGATAACGCTTGGTTCGATAAGCGTCTGAAAACACGCGCAAAGAAGCGGCCATACTGGTGCCGAACTTATCGGTTTGGATCAACAAGGTGACCAGAGAGTTCATCTCATCCAAATCGGATCGTACTGCAAGATCCTGCAGGGCATTCTGGCGGGATTTGCCCGCCCGCATTTCCAGGTTCATCATTTTCAGTTCTTCGCTCATTTCGGGGCTGTTGAGATGAATTTCTTCAGCCACCCGGGAAAAAGCGCCGTCCAATCCCATGCCTGCTTCCACGCACACCACCATAAGATCCAATGCATCCGGCAGCGCTGCCAAAAGTTTCTTTTTTCTGGCCTGAACCTTGAGCCGCAACCACAGATCAGGAAGATAATAGCCCGCCAATGCCCCCAAAACGCAAATGACCAATGTGGCCATGTTGTTGGTCAGCTTAAACAGCGCCAAACGCGTCATAATAAATACAACCGGTATTATCAAAGCCAAAAAGCATTTTACGCCCCAGCAGATTTCAGCCGCCTTGGAATACCGGATACCTGCCTTGAGAAACCGCAAACGCATGTGGGAATAATCATGGGTTCCGGGCGTTACCACCTTGCTGCCCCACACACTGAAGAGATTATACAGTTTGGAAGATTTAATTTCGCTTACGTTAGAATACGCAAACGTTGTGCGGGAGTCATGGGCGTAGTGTTTGATTTTCCGTATCATCTTGCGCCGTTTCGAATTTTCACGCACAAATTGCCAAATCCCCACACACAGAAGAAACAGGCCGCAAAACGCAGCAAATGAAAGAACCAGTAGGGTGTCGGTGTGATGGGCTGCCATGGTTTGTCTCCTCCATTAAAATTTGATTTTAATCATTGTGCGGATTACAAAAATACCGGCCGCCATCATGATACCGGCCCCGGCCAGCATCATCCGCCCCATAGGATCGGTAAACAGCAAACCGAGGTACTCGGCGTTGACCATGCGCAAATAAAAAACAATAAAAAACGGCAGCATTACCAAAATTACCGCAGATAATTTACCCTCAGCCGAAAGGGCCTGAACTTTGCCCATCAGCTTGAATTTTTCACGGATTAAGTGGGCCAGACTCTCAATGATCTCGGCAAGATTACCGCCGGTTTCGCGTTGCAGGATCACCGCCACAACAAAGTATTTGATTTCTTGACAATCAATGCGCTTGGCCAGGCTTCGCAGGGCATCGGGTACGCTTACACCAAAGTTGATCTCATCTAAGGTCTCCGCGAATTCAGGCCCCAGCGGGTCCTTGAACTGATCGGCAGCCAGTTTCATACCACTGGTAAAGGCATGACCTGCTTTAAGCGCACGGCTGATCATTTCCAGCCCTTCCGGCAACTGATTTTTGAATTTTTCCATACGTTTTTGCTTGAGCTGGATCAGATGTAAAAAGGGCAACAGGCCAAAAGCCAACGCAATAACCACCGCGAGAAAAGTTTTATGAAGAAAAATTTTAGCCGGCACAAACCCGGCGCCTGTCAGAATAACTGCCCATAAAAGATAAAAATCCAATAGATGAGCACCGTTTGCCTGCAGAATCAGACGATCCAGGCGGCGCATCCCCGGAATTTGCCGCAGCACGGCATGAACAGCGGGCGTTTTGCTCATCAATTGCTTGCGCACAATATCCAGTCCACTGTTGTTTTGCTCTAATGCCGCGTATTTTTGCAGGCGTTTTCGAATTTTAATCCGCTGAACCGAATGCATATTCTTCCAGGCGATTTTTAAAAGCTCGATTATTACTACTGAAGCAAGAAAAATGATGATGCCCGCACTTAATAATTCCATAGTGTACCTCCTGCAAATAACAGCAAATAAAAACGCGTCTGCCCCAAACAATGCCCAGGGTCTTAAACCTCTATACCTTGGGCAGGGTCAAACAACTCCGGTTTGAGCATTACACCGGCTGCTTGAAGCCGACTCCAAAATTTTGGCCTTATTCCGTGGAAACGGAACCGGCCTTTGACATTGCCCTGGGGATCGATGTGGCTTTGATCAAAGGAGAAAATCTCCTGCATGGTGATGACGTTGCCCTCCATGCCGGTAATTTCCTGCATGCTGACCAGTTTCCGGTGTCCGTCGGCCTGCCGGCAGACCTGAATGACCACATCGACAGCCGAGGCAATATAACGGCGTAAAAATTCATTTGGGATGTCAAAACCGGCCATGGCTACCATGGTCTCGAGCCGCATCAGGGCGTCACGGGCGGAATTAGCGTGAATGGTGGTCAACGAGCCGTCATGGCCGGTGTTCATGGCTTGCAACATATCAAAGGCCTCTGCGCCGCGGACTTCTCCAACAATGATACGGTCCGGACGCATGCGCAGGCTGTTTCGCACTAGGTCGCGGGGCACGATCCGGCCCTTGCCTTCAATGTTTGCCGGCCGGGTCTCTAAGCGCACAAGATGAGTCTGTTTGAGTTGCAGCTCGGCGGCATCTTCTATGGTGACAATACGTTCAGCCTCCGGAATGAACCTGGACAATACATTGAGCAAAGTGGTTTTACCGCTGCCCGTTCCACCGGAGATAATCACATTGAGCCGCCCCTTGATAATACCGGACAACACCTGTTCAATTTGGGGAATAAGCGTCTGGTTTTCAATCAAGTCCGCCATCTCCAAGCCAAAGGCGGAAAAGCGCCGGATGGACAGAATCGGCCCGTCCAGAGCCAGAGGCGCTATGATGGCATTGACCCGCGAACCGTCAGATAGCCGGGCATCCATCATGGGCACAGACTCATCGATGCGGCGTCCCACTGAAGATACGATCTTATCGATAATTTTCATCAGATGAGCATCATCCTTAAAGCGCGCATCGGTGGGTTCGAGCTTACCGAACCGCTCTACGTAAACTTGACGATAGGTGTTGACCAGAATGTCTGAAACCGTGGGATCTTTTAAAAAAGGCTCCAGCGGTCCCAGACCCAATACTTCGTCAAGAATCTCGGAAAAAATCTTTTCACGCTCGCTCATATTCAACGGCAAAGCCAATTTGTCTTCCCGCAAAATCTTATCTACGGCCTGGCGGATATGCACTGACAGTGTTCCTTTATCCAGGGTATCGATCAGGGAAAGATCGATGATGTCCAGCAGACGGCCGTGGATCTTTGATTTAAACTCAAAATATTCATCGGGCATGTATTTTTGTTCGTTTTCATCCGGCAGATCCGGAAAAGACAAAATTCGATTCATTGTTTGCTCCTTATTTAATGATCAACACCGTCCGGCGCAATGATTGGCAAAGCGCAGGGATTGCACCTGTTTCAGGAACCAAAAAGACGCCAGGACTTTTTCACCGGTTTTTCTTCAACCGGCATTAACGTAACGGCAAGCTCGTTAAAATTGCGGGCCACTTTAGACTTCGGGGCTACCATGGCCAGCGGTTTGCCCTGGTTGATGGCAGCCATTGTCGTAGTGTAATCGTTGGGAATCATCCAGAAAATTTCGCGGCCCAGGCCAACCCGGGCATCCTTGACAGATATGTCCCCGCTTTTGGTGTAACGGTTGAGGATAATTTTTGTTCGCTCATTTTCTACAAAGCCCAGATCTACCAGCGAGTGCAGTAATTTATTGGCGTTTGCCAGACAGGGAAGGCTGGCAGTAGCAACGAGCAGCAAATGGGTCGACAGTGCAAAGGTTTTCAAAGCGGTATCGTTGGCTGTTTGGCCAAAATCGATGACCACATAATCAAAGATTCTCTTCATTAATTCCAGAAGCTGGTGCATAATTTCCGGAGTCGGGCGTCGATGGCCGTTAAGGTGTCCGGGCGATGACAGCACATGCACACCGGAGCTGTGCTGTGAAAGGATATTCATCAAAAATGTCTCATCGAGCCGATTGATATCTTTGGTAAGATCCCCCCAGTGAAATTGCGGTTTGATCTCCAGAAAAAGAGGAATTTCCCCAAAAAGGGTGTTCATATCCAGCAAAGCTACGGAAGCATTTTTATGAGCCCGGCCCAACGCGACCGCCAGATTGACGGCCACAGTGGTGGCTCCCACACCGCCCTTGCCGCCGGCAATGCTGATTATTTGCCCGTAAGCGTTTATTTTGCCAACGGCGTTTTTTTTGGCCCGGCCCTTAAATCTTTCCAGGGCCTGCTGTAGCTCCCCGGCCTTGAACGCAGGTGTAAATACCTCCTGGATTCCGTTACGCATGGCCCACAACAGTATTTGAGAGTTGGTATCAGGCGCGATCAAAAATACTTCACTAACAGATGGGGAGGACAAGCAAGCCTGAATTCGATGTTTTGATGCTTCCAGGTCTGAATTGATCTGAGCGACTATCAAATCCGGTTTTTCCCGGGCCTGTGCTTCGAGAACTGTGAAGCCGCCGGACGCTTTTACCAAACGCGTCATCTCTTCTTTTAAAGAAGACTCGGCAAGCTCTACTCTCACTTTTAAATTTTGTTCTTCCATGATGGTTCTCCCGTCCCCGGTTCATCGCTCACACCGGTTAGTTCACAAGGACCGGTATCTTGGCCAATATACCGAAGTTTCTCCCACCGCTGATACCTGTAGGAATATGCACTTTGCAGTCTGGTAGAAAATAGATCGATTTTTTGGCGTAGGGGGCATCCGACCCGTCCTGGTTTTTAAGACTGAAATGGCTTACAAAACTAGCCCAGCGCACCGAACCGTCGAGGCTGCTGTTGCTCCATGCTTCTATATCGTTCAATCCACCCATTTGTGTGGGAGCATTGTTATAACCAGGATCTTCGCCCGCCCCGGTTATCCAGATGACATTTAAATTGACGGCCCCAACCACCTCCTCACAAGTACCCACATTATTACCTGGACAGGTAACAACCGGAAGGGTTAGATTCCAGGGTTCGGCGCCGCCTTCGCTTTCAGTTTGCCAACAACTGAGCAGTTGGTTGAACGCACTCTGGATCTGGCCGCCGTTGGTGGCCATGGGCTGACCAAGCTGAATCATTTGCGAATTTCCGCCGGCGCAGACTAAACTTCTAACTTCCTGGGCGTTTGTTCCGCCTGAGCAAGGATCATTGTCCTGATTAAAACTGGTCCAGCCTCCGGTTTCATTAGTGGCTTGATTTTGACCTGAATTGATCATACGCCCGATGTTGCAATTATACTTTCCTGCATTAAGAAGACTCTCCATGCAGATGGCAATAGGCTGATCCACCTCATCATCTGTCAATGAACCCGCAAAACCGATATAAGCCACCGCACTGGCCTGCATTTGAAAGTTGTCAAAACCGAATATTCTTGCGAAAAACGATGTGGCTGGGGTGGCATTGCGTCTTGCCGTCACCCGTACCGCATTGATAAAGTTAACATTAGCGTCCAGTTCTCCGGTTGAAACGTTCCAAAGATCAACGGGAGCCGTGGCGTCATTTGGTGTAAATGTTCCGGTGGAAAACTGCCAGTGCCCGCGCTGGACATCATCCGAAGCATTGCTGCCGTTCCATTGAACTTCGGCTGAGACATTTTCACTGGTGTTGTTCTCGGCTGCGTCATGGCCGGCCTGGTTGGCCCCGGTGTTAACGTTAGTCCCGTCGTTATTGTACAACACGCGGGCCCCGGCCAAGGCTCCGGCATCTGCTGCAGTTTGCAGCTCGTTTCTGACAACATATAAATGATTCAAATCAATAGCCAGGGCAGCCATACCGATAAAGACAAACAGCATTAAGGCAAATACAACCGCAGTAACTCCTTTTTGTTCCTTAAGGGTCTTGGAAAATGCCAATATACCACTCATGCTTGTCCTTAAATTCATTTTCTGTGTTGCGTCAATATGCACAGGCAATGAGTATGCACCCATCTTAGCTTGTTGAAAATGAATCCAAATCAGGCGCAATAACGGCATATTGGCATCTTCCAAGACCTTAAAATTGTCTCTTCTACGATTGTTTTCCATATTCATTATTCCTTAATTACTCTAAACGCATCACTGCCGTAGCTTCGATCCTGATCCTGTCAGAGATGTCCGTATTCGAGAAAAACACCCGCAGAAAATTTGGCATTACCAGAAAGTCATAGTCATAGCCAACCGTTACGCTCAAATCCGAGCCGGTTCCCGCACCGGACCTCGCGACAGTGACAGATGGTGTTTGGGTGATATCACCGAAAGTAATCAGCTGACTATTGCAATACGCGGTTACAACATTTGTGATAGCCGCATCATTGGGTCTGTCCGGAAAATCGTAAACAATTCCCGCCCGTGCGCCTTCCCGGCCGGCGTTAGTGATAATGGCCTTATTGTAAAACAAGATGCTGAATTCTACGATGCCGAAAACCAGGACTACCAGCAACGGCAAAACAAGGGCGAATTCAACGGCCGCTCCGCCTTGCTCGGTATTGTTTGTTTTTATCTTCTTGACAATCGCTTTCATAATTACTCCTGAGAACCACTTTTGGTCTTGCCGCAAGTCCCGATCAAATAATCACGTTATTTTGCCGTAACTTGTTTAAAGCTCTGCTGATAGCTTTCACCGGCATAACCGGCGGCGCGGCCTTCCATCTCCGGCGGCTGTATCGTTGCCTTTTGCGCCTCTGGGTTGATAATCTGGAGCTGTTTGGCTGTCTTTACGGATTTTCCCCACTGCCGCTTAAGCTTTGGGGTGCCGGTGCAACCGGTCGCCATAATGACAAAGGCTGTTATACTTGCCAGAGCAAACAATTTTTTGAGCATGGTATCCTCCTTGGCCGGATCGACTTTCAAATGACGGACCCAAAGCCATATTTTCATTAAAAAATCAGCGTGGCGTTGGCATCAAAACCCGCCACTGGCGAAAAAACCCATATCATGGCATTGCTTCCGGCCCGGTCGATTCGTTGATTAACGCTAAAGAATGGCCAAGTGGCCCTTCCATTTGCCCCACAGGTGTATCCTCTTGTTTTTTTCGGATGCCTTCCATGAATCCCATGAGGTAGAACTCGGCATCATTTGGCTCAATATAGCCATCAGTCGGCACAGTTAACTTGGAACCGTCCACAGGCTGAACTAAGCGAGGCGTAACGATGATCACAAGCTCGGTTTCATTTTTCTGAAATGAACTGCTTCTGAAAAGCATTCCAATAATTGGGATATCACCCAATAAGGGAAATTTTTGCACGGCATCACGAACCGTCTCTTTTAAAAGACCGGCAATGGCAAAACTCTGACCATCGCCCAGTTCAATTGTGGTCTCAGCCTTTCGGGTGGAAAGCCCTGGAACCACATAACCGGAGAACTGCACAGCGGTAGAAAAATCAAGTTCCGAAACTTCCGGCTCCACCCGGATACTTATCTTTTTATTGCTCAACACTGTGGGTTTGAATGTCAATCCAACCCCAAAGCGCTTATAGGCGATTGTGACCGCGCCATCTTGCTGGGGCACCGGCACTGGAAACTCACCTCCTGCAAGAAAATCGGCTTCCTGCCCGCTCATGGCAATCAGGTTAGGTTCGGCCAAAATTTTCACCAGACCGTCCTGCTTGAGAGCATCGAGAAGACCTGTCCAGGTAGTACCGTTTTGCTGGAAACGAAAAAGGGCGTTAACTGATGAAGAAGCAGGCAAATCGAAAATCCAATTACCGGTATCGCTGTTAAATTCAGGAAAAACAAAGGAACTGAGCCCTGCCAGCACACTTGCTCCAAAACGGCCTTCGTCAATAAAATAGTTGAAATTGATTCCGAGTTCTTTGGTTGTAGATCGATCCATTTCCGCCACACGAACCTCCAACATGACCTGGTGAACACCGCCCACTGTCACCAAATTATTGATCTTGCCTTCGGGCGCATAGGCGCGGGCCAGGGACAATAAATTGGTCATGCTGGCCGTATTTGAAATTTTGCCCGATAATGTAATGCTATCGTGGGTACCGATAATTTGCAGTTCGCGCTCGTCAGGCAGCAACTCGTACACCTGTTGTTTTAAGCCGGAGATATCATAGGCCACTTCAAGATCGTAAATTGCCGAGACCGAACCGTTTTTCCATAACGTCAAGTTGGTGCTGCCGGCCGCTTTTCCTGTGACATAGACTTCGCTCCGGGATAAAAGCACAATATCGGCAATTTCCGGCGCAGCTACGGAAATCCGCTTAACTGCAACCGGACTTTGCAACACCATGGATTTACCCACAACGAGTTTTACTTTTTTAGGAGTTACTGTCTGCCCTGCGGACGAATTGGAGGCTAGAATCGTCAGGGACAAAACGATAGACAAAATAATAGCGGTATTGCTTAATTTAATGTAATTGCTTGAACCCATAACATATCCTTCCTGACTGGGAAATGTTAGTATTTGACCCTTGTCCGCTGAGTAGTACTTCCCCTTATAACCTCAACGGTAACTTTTACTGGACCGCCCCTTTTCACCGGTTTTGGCTTAGCTGTCAATGAAGCCAGCGTCTTGGCCACGGTTGCCCCTTGGGTCAAAACCTTTTCAGAGTCTATCAGATTCCGCAAAGCGAACTGCAATTTGCCCTCGCTGGCAGCCAAAGCCAGCTTTTCTCCTTCGTCCGGTGTTACTTCCAGTGTGTAGACATCCACAGGAGCAGGTTCACCCTTTTCATTTTTCACGAACTGGGTGCCGGTGGCCAACACAAGAACATTGCCCAGCACGGTTTTTGTCTTATCTATTTTGCTGCGAGGATCTTTCATCGTAACAAGCACATCCACACGATTACCCGGATTGATAAAGCCCGAGATGCCGATCACCTTATCCCCCTTGACTGCGATAGCGCGTTTACCGGGCGTCAGGATTGCCGACACACCGCCGGTCTTGATATCCAAAGGCGCCAGACGATGCTCGACAATAGGTTCGCCCCTTTTTAAAGGAACAATCAATACACGATCCTTCAGAGCCGCAATATCGGTGCTAAAACCTTCAGGAAGGCTCTCTTGGAAAAAGGGCGCCGTTTTCATCATACCGGCAGTAAGCTTTGTGCCCCAGGCCAAATCCACAGCCGCCACCGCAATAGGCACCGCATTTGATTGTACTTTAATAACTTGAGGCGGTGCGGTTTTCTCTTTAATATATCGGTAGAGAAAAAGACTGCCCGATGCTGCAATGGCAAGAGAAAGCACAACTGGCAATATCGTCTTCCATTTTTTCATGAGATGTCTCCTTGCTTTATAAAATTTTTAAGCCATTTGCCTGGACAATTATATACAACCCGGTACCCAATGAAATGGCCAGGCCATACTTGAGTTTAGGCTGACCTGTGCATAGTGCGCCAGCGCCGGGTGGAATTTTACGCGTGAGAACAAATTCGTAGAACGAAACTTTCATATTTTTAAAAAAACCTTGAAACTGATTACGATGCAGCAGAACAAAAAAAACGGCATAAATTCCGCCGATAATGGCGATATACAAAAAAGCGGCAACCACAGCCCTGGCCCCTAGAAATGCACCGGCCACGCCCAAAAGTTTGACATCGCCTCCGCCAAGCCCTCCCATCATGTAAGGAATTATCAAAAGCAATAATCCGATGCCCAGGCCGGATAAACTGAAAAGCAATCCGGCCAATCCATGCTGACCATAATAGTAGATTAGCGCCCCTGAGACAGCAGGCAGCGTAATTAGGTTGGGTATTTTATAAGTATGCAAATCAATTATTGCAGCCGCCAATAGAACAACTAATAACGCTTTTAAGAAAACAATGTCCTGAAACGGATTCATAATCCGGCCCCCTTATTGCTTTTTTAAACTGCCAACACCAGAAAAATTATCATTTGCAGACGATTGGCCCGTCATCGCTAATTTTTAGGGTTTTGGAAAATGCCAATATACAGTTATTGCACCGGATTTGGATTCGTTTTCAAGGCGCGCCAGTGGGTACAGACGTATTGTCTGTATACATTGACACAACATAACGCAAACGAATTCAAGGACAAACAAAAGTGGTATATTCGCATCTTCCACCACCCTCAGTATAGAGTATTCGCCTGATTACCTGCAGGCAATACCTTTTGCCGGATTGAATTGAGTTCTAAAAAAAAATAGAAACTAAAGCAGTAAGAGAAGCAGTAAGTGAAGCAGAAACAAGATTAGTTTTTTCAACAAAGTATAGTTTGATAGCGCTATTATCAGCAGCTTTATTTATACAAATTAAGGCAAAATGAACTCCATTACAAACTGGCCGAAAGGCAATCAACCCCCTGCAACACCATCGATATTGGTTTCAACAGTAGTGAATGCGTCATTTACGTCTCCGCCTAGAAAACCAACGGTAGCGATGATTACTCCGGCAATAAGCGCCACCATAATTCCATATTCAACAGCACTTGCACCTTCTTCATCTTTAAATAAAGCAATTAATTTTTTCATTTTTTTCTCCTTTTTTTTGGTTACAAACAATTATCCCTATTGGCATTAAAAACACCCCCCTAAAAGACATCACCTCCTTTTTTAAAAAGACAAAAATGGTAATCAAGAATGAGCAAGACTACTGCAAGGCCGATGCCACATTTACTGCCAACATAGCTTTTGTCCGGTTATTCATTAAACTGCTGGAATGAAAATGTGGCCAGCAGCGGATTCATAATTTCATAAGAACTTTTCAACAATCCATTATTAATAGCTATTTTTAGCTATGATATGGCTCAGCCTTCTCCTCGGCTTAAACTCACAAGCCTTCTTTTTTTTAGGCCCTGAAACTTTCCAATCATGATTTTCTGAAAATTGTTTTTAATTTTTCAAAAAAATATATGGAAAAAAAGTACCACATTCTGGGTAACCGGTTACCATCTTGGCAGTAAATTCCTTAAAAAAGTGAACGTGATCGACACCCATGTTGCGGTACTATCCTTTTGATAGAAAAACATGTTTGAATTCAGAATTCTTATCACCCTCACTGTGTCAATCAAATTTCTTGATTTTCAGCGTGACAGGAGCTAATTTCGAACTTTATACAATATTCCAAACAGTTGTAATAAAGGAGAGCAAATGTCAGCCTCAGAAAATAAGACGGTTTTATTGATCGGCTCAGGCCCAACATCGATAGGTCAATCTGGTGAATGCGACCAGGGCGCAGCAAGGGCATGCCAGGCGTTAACACAATCAGGCTACCGCGTAGTAGTTGTGTCCTCAAATCCCGATGGGATTTCATCCGGCGCGGACTGGGCCGCAAAAACCTACCTGGAACCACTTACACAAGAAATTGTGTCGGAAATCATCTCCAAGGAAAGACCGCAAGGGTTGCTTGCCGGTTTTGGGGGCCGCGCAGGGCTGGACCTGGCTGTAAAACTGCATCACAACTTTGTGCTGGCAAAACATCAGGTGGCCTTGTGGGGAACACCCGCCGAAAACCTTGCCTGCCTATTGGATCGTGATGCTTTGCAGGCTGCTCTGGCTAAAATTGATATATCAGCTCCTGCGCAACTGCAAATTACTTCGGACAAAGAGGCATTGGATCACGCCAAGACCCTTGGATATCCCGTGGTGCTGCGTTGTGATGATCCTGACCTGATACCGGACGGAATTCTGGTTTTCAACCAGGAAGAACTGATAAAAACGATCACTCCCATCAAAGGCGAACCTTCCTGCAACCTGACCATGGAGCTTTGCCTGAGAGACTGGCGCCAGATTGAGCTTGAAATCCTCAGAGACTGTAAAGGCCAAATAAAACTCGCAGCAGCGGTCGAATATATGGACAGCGCCGGTATCCATCCCGGCGACAGCATCGCTGTATGTCCTGCCCAAACGCTGACCGCAAAATTTTTAGATCAATTATTCGAAAAGGCCAAAACCGTTGCAGAGTTTCTCAATATTATAGGCAATGCCACCATCCGCCTTGCCTATTGCCACAGACAGGACAACATCCTGATCCTTGCCGTTCACCCCCGTTACACGAGAACTTCCGCCTTTGCAGGCCGCATGATGGGGATAGTTATAGAGGACATCATTTGCAAGCTGTCTGCGGGGCAATCTGTTTCACAGGCATGCAAACCCAACTTGGACAAAACAGGAGTTTTGTCCCAGGATGCTCCAATTGGTGTAAAATGGCCCGTCTGGGATTTTACCAGCCTGGCTCAAGTGCAAGACCGCCTTGGACCGAAAATGCAGGCCAGCGGCCATGCATTCGGTATCGGGGCCAACTTTGCGCAGGCACTGCAAAAGGCCGCCCGTTCGGCCACACCGCATCTAAAAGGCGCAGGACTGGCTTACCGGCCCGCGGATCAATCAAAGGGCAAGCTTTTGAACCTTATCAGCAGTGCGAACAGCAAAAGAATGCTCTATATTCTGGAAGCATTCAGGCAAAATATAGATACCGATACGGTCTCGAAAACAGCGAGAATGCACTCCTGGTTTATAAAACAGGTCCAAGAGCTTGCCGATATAGAAAAACTTCTGCAATCGCATGATCCCAAGCAACCGGATACTGAATTGCTGGTCAGGGCAAAATCGGCAGGTTTCACCATTTTCCGGCTTGCTCAACTCACCGGCGAATCAGTCCGGAAACTGAAACACATTTTTGATACCATTGATTGTTGCCGCAATTGGAAGCCCCTGAAAACCTCAAACATACCAGATGGCAAAATAGTCTATGGCGTTGATGCAAAGCAAGCCCCGAAAAAACCTGAGCCCAACGGCTCAAAAATTCTCATTCTGGGCAGCGGGCCCCACCGGATCGGCCAGGGATCCGAGTGTGATTTTGGCGTTTTTGAAGCCGCAGCCGTTTGCGAGCAGCTGGGCCACAAGGCCCTGGTTGTTAACGACAACCTAACCAGCGTCACAACCGGCATGGCAATTAAAGGCAACGTGTTTATCGATCCGTTATGCATTCAAGACATCTTAGAGATCATCGATCATGAAAAACCTTCAGGTGTTTTGCCTCAGTTCTCCGGTCCGTTGAATCAACACCTTATAAATACATTAGAAGAACACGGTGTTCAAATTTTGGGTTCTCCCGCCGAATCCCGAAAACTGCTCGCGAACCGGGTGGCATTGTGGGATTGTATCCGTGATCTTGGCATTGTCCAGCCTACCGCCGTTAAGGTTCAATCAACCGAAGAGGCGATGAAAAAAGCGCAAGAGATTGGATTCCCTCTTATCCTGCGCTCGTGTCAACCCCGTGAAAACAGCATTAACCTAGTTACGGACGCAACCCGGTTCAAAGAGCTTCTATTAACTATTCGTATCAATGCTGATGAACCTCTGATACTGGAACAATTTCTGGAGTACGCCATTGAAGCCCAAGCCGAAGTTCTTTGTGACGGAAAACATGCCAGGGTTGCCGCTATCTTAGAGCATATTGAACTTGCCGGCGTAAATGCAACGGATTCCGCCTTGGTCATACCGCCTTACAGCCTCTCGCCACGGCATATTGAAACCATGTCGGAATATGCAGAAAAAATTGCCGTTTCAACGGGTATTACAGGACTTTTGAATGTACGTTTCGCCATTTACAGAGATTCGGTCTATGTATTGGATGCCGAATACGGTATCTGCCGAAATCTCGGTTTGGTCACCAGATCGGCTCATATCCCCATTGCCAGGATGGCCACCCAATTAATCCTGGGCCACTGTTTGGCCGATCTTAAAATCTCTACAGCTGCTTTGCCCTATTTTTTTATACGCTCGGCTGTATTTGCGTTCCACGTTTTCCCGGAAACAGATCCCTTGTTAGGGGCTGATACCCGCGCCACCGGTGAAGTAGCAGCCTTCGGTGATTCATATGGCATGGCGTACTATAAAGCCCTGGACGCGGCCGGTTACCGCCTGCCTACTGACGGCGCAGTACTGATAACGGTAACCGATGAAGACAAACAAAGCATGATCGAGCCTGCACGGGTTTTCCAGGAAATGGGTTTTAAACTCATGTCTACCAAAGGAACCCAGGCTTTGTTAGCCAACCACGGAATCAACTCAAAAATGGTCCGCAAGTTAGGTTTCGCAAGGCCCGATCTGCTTGACGAGATTAAAAACGGCCGGGTTCAATTGGTGATCAACACCTCCAGCGCAGGCCAAAGCCAAATTGACGACAGCTATATCCGCAAAGCCGCAATTCGCTACCGCATCGCCAACATCACCACCCCGGCCAGCGCGGTAGCAGTAGCCAAAGGTATTGCCGCTCGAAAAAAAGGTTTTCCTTCACTCAAGGCTCTTCAGGATTATGCGGCAAAGTAAAGCATTCGGCTCATGTTAAATTTCGCAAGTTTTATTCGGTAGCGGCCTTTTACCGGATTACGTTCCGCAAATCCGGTAAAAGGCTGACCGCAAATGCTTGATTGGAGGTGCTTTACTCTGGTGCAATGCTGGATTTTAATTTCACGAAATCCGACCTGCAATCTGCGGTATGAGGGTCGCGGAAAAATTAAAAATAGCCCTCATTCTTTTGCTTTTGGTTGGATGATCAGAATCCGTCTGAAGGCTTTATTGATGGGAAGATGGTACTCAACACTCTGAATTTTGAATTGCCGGGCATAGGCGCCAAAAGTACTATTTTCTTTACTGGCGGTCGTCTCAATTATTTCTTTGGCTGCTTTGTAAGCCACAATGCGGCCATTAGGACTTAAAAAAGGCAGGGCCCACTTTATAATTTGATCAATACCTTTAAGTGCACGGCAGGTGACTACGTCAAAGCCTGATCTGAAACGTTCATTTTGGGCAAGTTGCTCAACACGCGCTTGCAATGGCTCAACATCTTTTAAGCCGATGGTTCGTACAGCGTGCTTTATAAAACTGATTTTTTTACGGGAGCTGTCCGCCAGGACCAGTGAAAGCCCGGGGAGCATAATTTTCAAGGGCAATCCGGGAAATCCGGCGCCAGTGCCCATATCCAGCACGCGATTGCCTGATTTGATGTAACTTAAGCCCGCCAGGGAATCCAAATAATGCTTAACCGCTATTTCTATTGGGTCAACAATTGCCGTCAAATTGGTTTTTTTGTTCCATGCAAGTAACATTTGAGCATGCTGAGCCATCATACGGGCCTGGTGTTCCTCGACGGTCACTTGCATTTGAGCACCGGCATCGATCAACAACTGCATCCAACGATCCGAATTCACATCCATTTGAGCTAATATAACTCCTTTTTTTCCGCCAATCGCCTTAGCTGAACTTTTTCTTTTCTTCTTATTCAACTTCCGGTGGATCAAAGTCCATAACGATCTGCATCTCACCGACTCCGGCGTATGTCACCTTTGCATGCGGGTACTGATTCTTAAACACTCGTACCATAGCCTTGTTTTCTTCCAAGACCATTGCTGTAAAACCTTTGAACCCATTTTCCCTGGCAATTGTTTCCAATTGAGCCAGCAGAATGGAAGCCACTCCCAATCCCTGAAAATCTTCGCGGACCACAAATGCTATTTCAGCGCGTTTTGTACCGTCATCGGCATAAGAGCCAATGGCGACAATCTCTCGATGACCGCCTTTTTGGCACAATCCGATCATAGACATGTTTTGACGATAATCAACACTGGCCCACTGCTGTTGGGCGACTTCGTGGGAAAAAAGTTTCATTTTGTGAAAAAAACGCATGTAGATCGTTTCTGCTTTTAGGGAGTAGTAAAAATTTCGAAATTCAAATTCATCCGAAGGCAGCAGAGGCCTGAATTCCACAACTTTGCCATTAGTGATGGCATGACGTTTTTTATATTTTTCAAGAAAGATAAGATCGTCTTGCAGCGGAGGCAATTGATCCGGAAAAATATAATGGTGCTTTTTGGCCGCCTCGATCAAATCTTTTCTGAATTTTGGATGGGCGATCTGGGAAAGTTCCATTACCCGCTGAAAGATGCTTTTGCCTTCAAGTTCGGCAATACCGTATTCTGTGACCACAAAATTTACATCACCTCGGGTCGTTGCCACTCCAGCTCCTTCGTTCAAGCTGGACACAATACGAGACACATTATCGCCTTGAGCTGTAGAAGGCATTGCAATAATTGAAAATCCACCCTTGGACATGGCGCTGCCCCGCAAAAAATCAACTTGATCACCGATACCGCTATAAAAAATATGGTTCATTGAGTCGGTGCAAACCTGCCCGGTCAAATCGACCTCTAATGCCGATGAAATGGAAATAAAATTATCATTCCTGGCAATTACCGTTGGATCATTCACAAATTCCGAAGAACGGAAATAAAACTGGGGATTATTGTCTACGTA
Organism: Desulfobacteraceae bacterium; assembly: GCA_024230435.1. GTDB lineage: Bacteria > Desulfobacterota > Desulfobacteria > Desulfobacterales > Desulfosarcinaceae > UBA2230. The sequence continues at coordinate 4,325 of JAAERL010000441.1, read as the reverse complement.
TTTATACAGTTTTTCGGTTCCCATGCACAAAGAAGCTACCACTTTTCCTTCCAGCAGGGTTTTACGCTTGTTTGTGATTATCTTGTTTTCCAACAGCGGAATAAACGCATCGGTAATAAGCTGGGTATGAATTCCCAAGTCCTTTTTATCGGTCAGATGGGGCAAAATTGCGTTCGGCATGTAGCCAAAACCGATTTGCAACGTCGCGCCGTCTTCTATGAGCTGGTTTACATAATACCCGATTCGTAATGCCACTTCCTGATTCTTTATTACGGTAACGGATTCCACAAGAGGCTCTTCGTACTCTACAAAATAATCAATCTCATCCAGATGGACAATACTATCTCCCCAGGTATGCGGCATTTTCGGATTAACCTGTGCAATCACCAAGCGGGCCGCATTCATCCCTGAACGCGTGATATCCACAGAAACCCCAAGGCTGCAAAACCCATGGCGATCCGGAGGGCTTACCTGCACCAGGGCCACATCCAGGCCGATGCGCTGTGATTCAAATAATTTTGGAATTTGGGACAAATAGGCCGGTATATAATCAATTTTTCCCTCGAAAGCCGCCCGGCGCATTCTGGAACTGATAAAAAAAAGTTTGAGTGCAAATCTTCTCAGAAAATTAGGGTCGTTCACATAGTCCGCCATGGTCCAAGACAGCATCTGGTAAACCATAACATCCTGAATCTTTGTATTTTTAACCATGGTTCGAATCAAGTGTTGAGGTTCACCGCAACCTGTGCCAATTAATATCCGGCTGCCATTTTTAATTTCCGCAATTGCCTCTTTAGCCGTAACGACTTTTTTAGGGCAATGGCTTTTTAAGTCCACGTTGCTCCTCCTAAAACGATAGGTAGTGTCCATCCATAAATAGTCAATAAATGGTCAATTTGCCAGGTATCTTAGTAGTGCTCAAAACTTTATCATTGCAATACCAGCTATATGCCTTAGGTAAAATTTCCGCACGCCTTGGTCTCGAACAACTTGTCCTGTTTCGGCAGTGGACACCAGGTATGACCGACTGTTAGCAATGGGGATAAATCACGCCATTGCCGTTTTATAGTCCAATAGAATATTGGCTAACCAGGTTGGATTAGTCAAGAATTCAATCATTTTTATTTAAAACCGTTTCCAGAGCCTCCACTGCTTATATTCACACTTTTGATCAAAGCAAATACTTTGAGTCCCGGCTTTAAACCCAACTTTTCAACAGAGTGTGATGTAATTCTAGCCAGAAGAGGAAAACCGGCATTCATGCAAACACCATGAAATCCGTTGCCTTCATCTGCAATTTCAAGGATTGACGCCGGATAGATATTTCTAAAGCTGCTTTTCCGCGGTTTTTCAAAGGCAACGGCAACTGCTCTTGCAGGAATGCGCACGCGGAGTGTATCTCCCGAATTTACATGAACGTCGGGAACTTTGAGCACACCGCCGGGAAACTTCAAATGGGCTAATCCGAATTGGTCTTTTTGGATTTTTACCACTGCCTTAATAACCGATCCAAAATCGCTTGGACTGATATGCCGGCCCATATCCAGGCTGTTCACCAAAGACTCGATAGGACCGTTTGCCTTAACCTTTCCCTGATCAAGCAAGACAAGATATTGAGCCATATTGAGAATTTCATCAAGGCAGTGACTTACATAAAGAACCGGCAGTGAAAAAGCCTTGCAAAGACATTCAATAAAAGGAAGTACTTCCTGTTTTCGGGAATTATCCAACGATGCAAGAGGTTCATCCATGAGCAGCAAGGCGGGGCTGGTAAGCAGCGCCCTGCCTATAGCCACCCGCTGTTTTTCTCCGCCGGATAACGTGCAAGGCCCCCGATTCAATAAATTCCCGATGCCAAGCAGGTCCACCACATCATCGAATCTGATAAATCGTTCACTGGCGGGTGTCAGGCGCATACCATAGGTAAGATTTGAACGAACCGGCAAATGCGGAAACAATCTTGCATCTTGAAAAACATAGCCAATGCGGCGCTTTTCAAGGGGCAAATTGATTCTCTTTGAAGAATCATATAAAGGAACACCGTTGATGATAATGTGTCCGCTATCCGGTTTTATCAACCCGGCCACCATGTTTATAATGGAAGTTTTACCGGCTCCCGAAGGCCCAAACAAAGCAGTTACACCTGATTGTTGCTGATTGAAAGCCGCCTGGATGCAAAACGAACCGTGTTGACGTTGTATGTTTATATCAATCATCTGTCTCATCTTTTCAAGCGCAAGGCAAACCGTCTTGCAAGCATCTCTGAAAAAACAAGGGCCGCCAGGGCAAGACCCAACGACAATAGACATAATCGCATGGCGGCGGTTTCACCTCCGGGCATTTGGATAAATGTGTAAAGAGCCAGCGGCAGGGTTTGGGTTTCACCCTGGATGTTGGAGACAAATGTAATGGTGGCTCCAAATTCACCTAAGCTGCGGGCAAAAGCTAATATCGCCCCGGCAATGATGCCCGGTGTCACAAGAGGCAAGGTAATAGTAAAAAAAACACGTACCGGCCCCGCCCCCAACGTCCGCGCAGCCTCTTCCAGGCCGCAGTCTACGCCTTGAATAGATAATCTGACGGCACGAACCATAAGCGGAAAAGCCATCACCGCGGCGGCCAGGGCAGCTCCTTTCCAGTTGAAGGCCAGGGTAATTCTAAAATTTTCGTACAAAAAGGACCCAATGGCGCCTTTGCGGCCCATCAGAATCAATAGCAGATAACCGGTAACCACGGGTGGTAATACAAGGGGTAAATGGACAACTCCGTCCAAAATGAATTTACCTGGAAAATTCAAACGAGCCAGTACCCATGCGACCAGAATGCCAAAAGGCAGGCTGAAAGCCACAGCCCACCCCGAAACCCACAAACTTAACTTCAGCGCCTGTATTTCAGCCGGTGTCAGTTCAACAAGGGGCATCAGTACACTATAAAACCATAACGTTGGAAAATATGTTTCGCTTGGGCGGATTTAAGAAAATCCATGAAGTGCAATGCCCCGGAGCTATGTTTGCCGGCTGTCAAAGCCACGGGATAAGCAATGGGCGGATGGCAGTATTGCGGGAAAGTTCCAATCACACGGACTTTTTTACTAATGGCTGCATCCGTGGCGTAAACCTGACCAATGGGCGCTTCTGCACGCTCGACAAGCATCAAAGCGGACCGTACATCTTTGCCCCTGGCCAGACGGTCTTTGACATGCTTCCATACTTTCAAATTCTCAAAAGCCTGTTTGCCATAAATCCCGGACGGCACATGGTCCGGGTCCCCCATGGCTAACCGTTGATCCGCTAACAGTTCAACCAAAGCGAATGATGGTTCAATCTCAATTTTATCTATAGGGCTCTCCAGCGGCGCTATGAGTACGATTCGGTTACCTAACAAGTCAATGCGGCTATTCGGATCGATCATTTTTTGTTTTTCAAGATAATCCATCCATTTTGTATTGGCTGACAGAAAAATATCAGCAGGTGCTCCATTGCTGATCTGTTTGGCCAGCGTTGAGGAAGCGGCAAATGATAATTGAGGGTTGCCCGTTTTTTGTTCTTTATATAACCGGCAAATATCGGTGACGGCATTGACCGTTGACTTAGCTGCAAAAATGACGACCCGTTCTGAATCCTGGGCTGCCTCAGCATTCTTTAAGCTGAAAAAGTGAGCGACAGCAACTTGGATAAGAACCAATGCAACTGCAAATCGAATAATATTCAGGGCCATTACATCATCTTTCTACATAATTTTTCTAACAACCTGACAGGTCATCGTATTGCCCCAGTTTGAGAAAAACCGCCAAAACAGGGCTGCACAGCATAAGCACGCCTGTCAGGATAATGCCTGATGCGAAAGTATAAACTTGTCCACAATAGCCAATTGCGGGCGGCAGTATACCACCTCCTGCTAAAAAAGCCAGAGGCGGGCCCAAGAAATTTATCACGCTGCGCACCGATGGCGGCTCCTTCCGCGGCATAGCGGCAAAAGCGCCCGAAAAAAAAAAGACACCATAGTAGGCTGTATAGAAATAACGGTAATTAAGGGTGAGTAGCAAAAATTATTCAGAGGGTATGGAAATGGCTTTTCCCGGAAATTTTTATGCAGTAATCGGAAACAGGTCTTCGATGAATTGAACCTGACTTTTACTATCCCCTTTTTCTATGCCCTCAATTTGTCCTTTTCTGATCATGTTCATTGCCTCAAATCCTTTCAGGGTCGGCCACGTTTGAAAGAATGGCTTGAAGCCAAGCCCAGGGCTAACAAGCCGCTTGATAAACCTGTGGTGTTGTTAAACGATATTGCTTAAATATTTGACGGGCCTCACTTAACAGGCA
>JAAERL010000440.1 GCA_024230435.1 Desulfobacteraceae bacterium | reverse complement strand
TTTATCTCAGGTGATTGACACCAATGGCAACTACATGAGCATAAGCTACACTCAAGATCAAGGACAGGTTTACCCAAGTCATATTGACTATACAGGCAACATGAACAGCGGCCTGAAACCGTCAAATCGGGTGATGTTCAACTATGACAGCAGCGACCGGCCCGATCCCCAAATCAGTTATGAATCCAAATTTGCAGTTACAACCGCAAAACGTTTAGCCTCTATTAAAACATATGCTTACACCAAATCACCGCGCGACACCCTGGCTTTGGAATACCGTTTAGAACATGAACAAAGCAGGGATAGCTGGCACTCTTTATTGACCAAAATTAATATCTTCGGCTCTGATAGCGACACGAGATTACCTGGCTACAGTTTTTCATACAGTCAAGGCTCGAGCGGCGCCACAATTGCCGGAAAACAATCTATCGATATCATTTCACCTTCTAACGTATCTTCATCGATGCCGACACAAGGCCATTTAGTTGATGTCAACGGCGATAATCGGGATGATTTGGTGGTTGTTCACAAATTTTTTGTTAAAGTCCGTTATTCATTAGGCGATGGATCATTCTCAGAAAATGAAATAACAACGCAGCTTAAATCCCTGCATAGTAATAATATTGCGTTTAGGTCTTATCTTTCAGACATAAACGGAGATGCCCTGCCGGACTTAATAGTATGCCGTAAAGGCATATCCTCTAATGACAGGGAAAGTGATTATGCCGATTTTTATTTCTCAAACGGTGATGGTACTTTTTCCTATACAAAAAGTTCAGACGACCATAGCGAATATGAGTATTATTTTGATAAGGATAGTACGAAGGGCGACATCGGTTTTATTGATTTTAACAAAGATGGATATAGCGATATCTATCGTCATTATTTAAGCAGTCCTAATGAGGGTTCCGGTTACTACATAAGTCGTAGCTATATACGCTACGGGGATGGCCAGGGAAATTTTGGCCCGTCTGTTAAAACCAACGGGCTACCCTCTTCTATTTTTGGAAAAGGAATTTTCCGTTATTTTGCCGATGTAAATGGTGATGGCTATCCGGATGTTATCGATTTTTGCGAAAATAGAAAGAACTATTGGGAAGGGACTAGAGAATTTACAACCTACTTGAGCAATGGAAATGGCCAGTTCAGTAAAGTTGGCGTTAAAATATTTGAGGAACCCGCGGGTTGTAAAATATTCGATCAATGGCAATTCTGTAGTATTAGCTTTAAAGATGTCAATAATGACCATCGAGCGGATTTAATCCTATCTATATCCATGAAATCTCCCAACAACCCAAAAAATAAAATTTATACATATATATCTGATGGTATGGGAAAATATTATATACACGATACCCGGAAAAAGAATTTCGATCAAGATTCTATTAGCAGTCAAAGTGCCAAAGCACGTACTAATGGGATAGATTTAACTGGCCATATGGCTGATTTGAATGGTGATGGTATTTCCGAGTTCTGTACTATTACTGAAGCAGCAACTATAACAGAATCGCTGGAAAGTGGGAGCATAACATATAGCTTTAAAGGCTCTGTGATAACTAATCTTAGCAAAGGCGACGCTCCTTTCGATCTGATGACAGAAGCCATCAGCCCCAGCGGATCAAAGCTAACCTATACTTACCGTCGATCCAGTGAAGTAACGAATCACTATTTTCTGCCATTTATCGTATACACCGTGTCATCTGTCACTACGGACGACGGGGTCCGCAGCGAAACATCAAAAAGCGACTTTGAACAC
>JAAERL010000439.1 GCA_024230435.1 Desulfobacteraceae bacterium | reverse complement strand
TTATCCGCGTCGACATCGAGAGAGGGCGCTCCGGGAGGCAATGAGCAACGAAGGGGACAAGACGAGAGTCAAAGATGAGGCATCTATGGGCGGATCAACGAACGTTGGAGACGACTTGGACGATCCCTTCAATTTGCCTCTTCCTGGCATGGGCGGTTCACCTCAATTTTTATGTTAAGTTGCATTCTGGGGATAGCAGGGGCTTGATTTTTACAGTCTAATCAATCTTAATGATGTGTTGTGTGTGATATGCCTTTGTTGCAAGGTTTGGAAGGAGACGCGAGTACCTAGGGCTCCTAGGATACCTTTAAATTGGCCCGGATACCTTTAAAATATTTAATTCGGCAACTACTAGTAGTTTGTTAGTGCCGAAATAATTTCAGACAGTTTTCGGGGGGCCCGCCGGGAAAAAAGTTAAAAATGCTCATATCTCCGTCAAAAATCAATATTTTTCAAAAAGTAAAACAACAGAATTGTCAGAACTTATGTAATCTGTCCATAAATGCACTAAAACAGACACTTTTTGGTAAAATTGAAAACGCTATATTTTTTTAACTGAAAGCCCGCTGAAAAATTAAGGTTGCTTCTACGAGCCCCGTGGCAAATACTTGTCAATCACCTTGCTCCCAACAGCTCCCAACACTCCCAACAAGGAATTCGAAGCAACTGCAACAAGCTTTTAATTCGAGAAAAGGGATAAGCGTGTGCGTTGGTACAAAATTGCAGTGGAGTGGGTCTTGTAGGAATTTTGGTGTTGCCTTCATCTAAGGAATGTCAGAAAAAAATTTCGGACACACTTGCTTCCACACAGGGGAAGATCGG
>JAAERL010000438.1 GCA_024230435.1 Desulfobacteraceae bacterium | reverse complement strand
GTTCGAAGTGTCATAAAATCGTAAAAAAGTCTCTTTCTATAAGAACTCATCGCTGCCCTTTTTGCACCTTTGTTGCAAATCGTGATCATAACGCAGCGAGAAATGTTTTGCGTATCGGGCTTCGATACGTTAACGCCGCAAGGCGTTTAGATGCCCGGCAATTTATTGCCGGGAGCAGTCACTTAGGTTTTTTGGATTTTCGAAAGAAAAAAGACAACGCCAGGCAAAACAGGTTTACCAGCAGGCAAAAAGTAAATGCCTGCTTGAATCCTTCAGCTGTATAATGATTGCCCAGTTTACCCGCTTTGTCTAAAATTGCGCCTGTAAGGATTTGAAAAACGGCAACTCCTGCTATTGGCGCCGGATTCATTAATCCGATCGTCATGCCCAGAACGCCGGAGGCCGTATTTTCCCGGACATATCCCCACAATATGCTGATAAAACCTCCCGCCATTATACCCATGACGATATGTAACATGGCAAAACCCATGAAGCCTAAGATTGTCGGTAAGAAAATTAACGGCAGCCAGGTTAGATTATAAAACACCAATATAAAAATTAAAAAGCGGTTTTTGGCGATTCGAAAGCGGTCGCTAATCCAGCCCAGCAAGGGAGCGCCGACAATAACGCCAATGGGGATAAACATATTCAGCTTACTGGCGCTCAGCGGTTCAATGTTAAGCGCTACGATTAGATAAGGCGTTGACCATAGCCCCTGCAATGTTACAAACGTGCCGTAAATACCAAAGAAAAGAATTGATGCCGTCCAGAATCGGGCCGACATTAAAACCTTTATAAGATTTGAGCGCAGACCGGTTTTCGATTTTTCCGGCTGTTTTGAGCCCGGATTGCTCAAAGCGCCGGGATTATCTTTTATTAATGTGAGACAAGCAACGGACAGGGTTAACGTGATCAAACCGATCAGGAAAAAAGTCGAACGCCAGCCCCAGGCGTCCGAAGCCCACGCCAGGGGGGCGGTTGCAATAACCGCTCCCAAATTGCCAATGGACATCAGCACGCCTATCATTGCGGCAAATTCTTTTTTCCGGAACCAAAGAGACAGTGCCTTGAGTGCGGGAACATAAACGCCGCCCACCCCAATGCCGATGAGGCCCCTTGCGGCGGAGGCCCAGCCGATGGAGGGCGAAAGGCCGAACAAAAAACAGCCGGCAGCGGCCAGTATGGACCAATAGCCGATAACGCGGCCCGGTCCCCATCGATCCGTAAGATATCCAACCAGCGGCTGTTCCGCGGCGTACAGGTAAAAGTACATCGAGGACATAAAGCCCAGTGACGCCGCGTTTGTATTAAAGTCCTCCAGCAGTTCAGCAGCAATAACCGAGGTAGACACCCTGTGGAAATAAACAAAAAAGTAAACTGAAAAGATGATTCCGAAAATTGTCCAGCGTTGACCGTATCGGTTTGGCGGAACATGAGTTGGCTTTGGCACGGTGACCGTCTTTCTTTTTTATGCACATACAAAAGGCAATTGATGAATGGAAAAACAACAACAAAATGATGCCCTCACAACAGCCTCTTAGGGCTTTGAAAGTTGCAAGACCCCCTAATGAGCTGAAATCAGGCTGTTGCGGTAACAAGCCGGATATATACCCCAAACAAATTACAAGCCGCAAGCTAAAGCCATACCAAGAGCCCCGTAAAAAAGATGTGATGATAGCTTGAGAATTTTTTTCAGATTATTGATCAAGACTCTAAATAACAGAATGGTAATTTTGTCGTCATTTTCAGGTAAGATTTGGGTGTTAATAAAAGTACCCAGCACTAAAAACACCGGCGCCTAATCGGCGCCCTCCATCCTAAACATCCGTTCTACACTCCCCATGGGCATTTTAAATAACGGCCAAACCGTCAAAATGCCAAAAACCGGGTCGCACAGATAGCGCGGCCCCGTTTTTTTCATTTACAGCATTTTCCAGTCTGATAATCTTTCTTTGCGATTTTAGATGATTGCCGGCAAGGTGCGGCAGCGTTGTTTTTCTTAGAGTTTGCGAATTGCTATTTCGCAGATGGACACTACTAAGGCTCGTGGAAGATGCGAATATGCCATTTATGCTTGTTCTTAAATTCGTTTTCGTTATGTTGCGTCAATGTGCACAGACAATTAGTATATATAGCATATAATTATTATGCACCCATCTTAGCTTGTTGAAAACGAATCCAAATCTAAGCGCAACAACGGTATATTGGTATTTTCCAAGACGCTAAGGCGATTTGGGTTAAATAAAATACCATCTTGCATGTTTGTTACTGTCTTGTGCATTATGCCAAAGGTAGCAAATACGTTAAGTATGCAAACTTTGGCATGCCTTGAAGACGAAAAAAAATCTAAGCCCAATATGGTATATTCTTTTCCGCCAATCGCCTAAAAATAATAGGGGGCAGTAGATGAAAATTGCAATTATGGGCGCAGGTGGTGTTGGCGGGTATTTTGGCGGGCGCTTGGCGCGGGCGGATCAGCAAGTGGTGTTTATAGCACGCGGGGCACACTTGGAGGCCATGAAGACCAAAGGATTGAAAGTCGGAAGCATCAAGGGGGATTTTTACCTGCCATCGGTAACTGTCACGGATGATCCTTGCCAGGCAGGTCTCGTAGATTTGGTAATGGTATGTGTGAAAACCTGGCAATTAAATGAAGCTATGCAAGCTATGAAACCTCTTATCGGCCGCAATACCCTGGTTTTGCCTTTGCTAAATGGCGTTGAGGCTTATGATCAACTTAAGGCCGGCCTGGACGAAGGTATTATTTTATGCGGTTTAACCAGGATTTTGAGCTATATCGCTGAGCCGGGACACATTCAACATACCTCAATTGAGCCCTACATTGGCCTGGGAATCCCGGGCGGTGGTCACATTCAGCGGGTCAGGACCGTTTGCGAAGTTTTTAAACGTGCGGGTATTAAATCCGAAATTCCATCCGGCTTGCCTGAGGCCCTATGGGCAAAATTTCTTTTCGTCGCCGGTTGGGGAGGAGTAGGGGCCGTCACCGGCTGTGCGGCAGGAGTGATTCGCGCCATACCCGAAACCCGAAGTATGCTGCGCCAGAGCATGCAGGAAATTTTTGATCTGGCCGCAGCGCGGCATGTTCAATTATCAGAAAATATGGTGGACCAGTGTATGGGGTATATCGATAAAATGGACCCGGCAAGCACCACCTCTTTACAACGGGATATTGCCGCGGGCCGTCCTTCGGAACTGGAATCATGGAATGGGGCTGTGGTTCGGCTTGGAAAAGAATCGGATGTGCCTGCGCCTGTTAACAATTTTATTTACGCAGCATTATTGGCCCGGGAAAAGTCTTCCTTGAAAAATAAAATTTGATTTTCCTGATTTAAAATCTGGAAATTATTTATTAATCTTAGACAAGTGGGATGTTTAACATGACTATTATTACACTTCAAGAAGCCGATAAAATAGAAATTACCGTTTTGGCGGATAACTATGTCAATCTATTGTTAAACGATGATGCAGTGGTTAAACGCATGCGTGTCAAGCCGCCGCTTTCGCCGTTGGCCGAACATGGATTGGCCGTTTTGGTTACTGTCTATACGCAGGATTACAAACATAGCGTATTAATGGATACGGGTATTTCAGAAACCTGTTTGAATCATAACTGCGAACTTTTACCTTTGAGTATGGCGGCAGTAAAAGGCGATGTTTCTCATACTGTTCAAGACACCGGGCAAATTGTTCTCAGTCATGGGCACTTTGACCATGTTTGCGGTTTGCCCGGATTTTTAAAGCGTATCGCACGAAAACTGCCCGTTATCGTGCATCCTGGTGCTTTTGTCCCGCGGCGTAAGAAAATAGGGCCGGATCAATATATGGATTATCCTTTAATCAATGAAGAATTGATGACTTCAGCCGGTGCGCTCCTGAGCAAACGCAGCGGGCCTTCGAGCATTGGTAAGGATACGATTTTGGTTTCCGGCCGGATTGAGCGAACAACGGATTTCGAAAAAGGATCTTTTGCTCTGGAAGCCAAAATTGATGGTCAATGGATCAAAGATAATTTTGATGATGACCAGGCCATCGCCGTGCGTTTAAAAAATAAAGGCCTGGTGGTCATGAGCGGGTGCGCACACGCGGGCATTATCAATACAGTTGAGCATTGCCGCCGTGTAACCGATTCGGACAAAGTCTATGCCGTGCTGGGAGGATTCCACCTTAGCGGTGCGAATCCGAGTGTTGTTGACCATACGGTCAGTGCAATGCAAGATTTAAAACCGGATTGGGTTGTGCCGATGCATTGTACCGGCTGGCGGGAAACAAATAGTATTGCTAAAGCGATGCCGGACCGGTTTTTGCTCAACAGCGTGGGCACGACCTATGTATTTTAAGATTATCCAGCGAAAATTGCCGGTAATTTATTGCCGGCAGCGGTCACGGCTAAACTTACCAAACAGGTTCTAATAAAAAGGAGCTTTAAATAGTTGTTGATTTCTTATTCATTATTGGCTACTTCTATCGATTATGAAAAAGTATTATAGGATAAATGAATTTGCTAAAAGGATAGGAAAATCAACCTCGACTTTAAGGCGTTGGGACAATGAAGGCCGGTTGGTTGCGAAAAGAACACCTACAGGACAGCGCTATTACGATGAATCTGATGTCAGAAAAATTTTGGGGATTAAAGACATTGAGAGAAAAACGATTGTTTATTGCAGGGTTTCTTTATCCAACCAGAAAGACGACCTTAAATCGCAAGTGGATGCAATGGAACAGTTTTGTTTGAACAGCGGGACTCCT
>JAAERL010000437.1 GCA_024230435.1 Desulfobacteraceae bacterium | reverse complement strand
TAGCGTGTCAAAGTAGAAATAGCGTGTGCCAGTTTTTATAGTATTTTAATTATGAGTAAAAAAATTAAAAGCCTATCACTCAACTAAATTTGCTAATAATCTCTCTCCACGATTGCATTAGAAATGGATGAAATTTAGCTACGTTCAGTCATGGTTGAATATCCGTATGCGATTTTCTTTCTGGATACTTTCCTCATCGATACGGTAATCTCTCCAGGAAATCTGAACATAATTCTGCTTAATGTCCGCTCACCCCCCTCACACATTTGCTTTTTAATAATCAAAGCTTATTATCTCTGCCTGTAGTATTTATAAATCAATTCTCTTCTGTCTGAATTGACTCTGTAATAAATTAGTATCCTTGTAAAAAATCATGTCCATGATCATCTAGATATGAATTTCCCTCCTGTGACTTAATAACCGCTTGTCTGCTCGGTTGTCTGCTCTGACATTCAAGGGATCGATCGCGAAGGGAGTGGTTTCGTGTTTCATAGATTGGAAGGAGGTTCGTTGGGAGTTGGGATGATCGAAAAATGTGTTCCAACGACAAAAATTGGAGTAAAAACACAGAAGTCGTGCGGGATAAATTTTGATTTAGCGGTGGATTGAAATATTCTTTTAGCTACACCCCCTTGTCATCGACACAATTTTGTACAAAATTACTTAAGGGATGACCGAAGGCCGCCAAATCTACCAAATTTCCGCTGAATCTACTATCAACCCATTCTTGTCTTTTGAGTCAAGTCGTTGTTCAACAAACTTATTTCTCTCACGAGTAGATAGTAGAGTTAAGCTACCCCCAAAAGCTCAAAAAGTCATTTCACCGTTCACAGAACAAATCAGGGATCATTACTTGTATCTATATAATCCAAGATATAAATAGCATCTCAGCATTCTTTTGTGTCTTTTGCGTC
>JAAERL010000436.1 GCA_024230435.1 Desulfobacteraceae bacterium | reverse complement strand
GAGTGTGGAGTTAGGTACCTCTGTGGCTACCTACTACCCGGGAGTGCATGGTAGACGGTCCTTGCTAGGAAGAATGCTATTACCCTTGTTAGGGTGGGTACATATTGCAAGCAGCCAGAGGTATGACATACGTGTCAATCAGTAATGCGTAACATGTGCAAGGATGGACCTTGGATGCATGTCAGTATCTTGACCCTTGCTAGACGTCACATAAATTTGGACTGTTCATAAATTTGGACTGTATGAATTTCATCATGCTTTCACCGCGCAAATGACCAAAACTAAATTGTAAATAGGGTGCTGGTGGCGCTGGCCATAAAAACTGATGTATGGCGAGTTCAACCATGATCTCAAATGATAAAATGATCTACAATCGTTTCGGAACTAATATCCGCCGTGTTGGGCATGGTACGATAATGTCTTATGGCTCAGAGAAAGAGATAACAATTGGTCGACAAATTTGTTGAATAATTGATATCAATTTGCTTTTTTCTACGCGATAGATATTTTGCGTTGAGACGGAAAAGGCAGGAAATTAATTTTATGTACCTATAGAAGAATTTTTTTCCTGGGTGAACCACGCACCACCTAATCCCGTGAGCCTTTTTTTTTGAGAACGCAATATTAAGTACCGCGAGGTTTATTTTGCAGCAGTAATTAGCGCAAAAAAGCAAAAACCAAGCACCAACAACCTATCGTACAATAGGATTGACGATGATTTTCGTCATGGCATGCCTCCGCTCTGACTTTGGCGGCGACCGTATTTGCCGGTCGGATTGTTCACAACAATCGGACCGGCGGAATGCCCTACGGACATACT
>JAAERL010000435.1 GCA_024230435.1 Desulfobacteraceae bacterium | reverse complement strand
TTACATCGCGGGTCCTTTCGGGGTCAAGGGTGCCGAGCGGGTAAGGTGGTCGCCCGATAGGTGGGCACAGGTAAAACTGAAAAATGGAATGGAAAATGGAAAGCAAGATGTAAAACATAGGACAATTTACCTTGGATTAAAAAATTTAACCCCAAATTAAGGGAGAAAATAAAGCTTATGTCGAATGAATCTGAAAGCACAGACGTGCTGCAGATATTGGATGATATCCGCAGGGAGGTAGAAGCCCGTAAAAAAGAAGAATCGGCAAAAAATGAGAAAAAAAAATTAGGTGATGGCAAGATAAACAATAAATTCATCCGCAATTGCCTTGAAATGAATGAGCTTGGAGACGGCATCCTGTATAAAACCCTGAACAAAGGCCAATTTGTTTTCAATAAATCTTCGGATAGCTGGCTGAGCTGGAACCAGCATCACTGGCAGGTCGATCAGATGGACAAGGCAAAGGCCGCCGTGGAAAGAGTAGTGGAAAAATATATCGAGGCTAAGTTCGATATTGCGGCGCAAATCAAAGAGCTTGACGATAAAGATCCAAGAAAAGTTTACCTGATATCTATTATGAGAAATCTTAGCAACCGGGTTAACTCTTTGCGCAGCGTGCGAAGACGGCACTCGTGTTTGACAATGGCTCACACCTGCACAGATCCGATTGCAATCCGGGGCGATGAAATAGACCAAAACCCCTGGCTGCTTGCCTGTAAAAATGGCGTTATCGATTTAAAGACCGGTGAGCACCGGCCGGGAAAGCCTGAAGATTATCTGTTGTCGGCATCGCCCACCGAATACAAGGGCATCGATGCCCCATGCCCGAACTGGATCAGCTTCCTTCACCAGATTTATGAGGAAAATGACCTTGAAAAAGACGAGCCACATCCTAAAACCGAATTTATCCAACGCCTTTTTGGAAGCGCCATTGTCGGAGAACCCATTGAGCATATATTCCCGGTTTTAACAGGCATCGGCCGCAACGGAAAAGGCACCCTGATCAAAGTGATTTCCCATGTGCTCGGCAGTTTAAGCGGCCCGATCCGCCCGGAGATGCTCCTTGAACAATACAACACCGCCAGCTCCAGCGGACCAACCCCGGATGTCATGGCGCTGCGGGGCCTGCGCATTGCAATATCTCAGGAGACAAACAATAACTGCCGGGTAAATGCAGCCAAAGTCAAATGGTATACCGGCGGTGATGACCTAGTCGGCAGAAATCCCCACGACAAATATGAAGTCATGTTCAAGCCAACACATACCATTTTCTTAGTTTCCAACTATAAGCCCCATGCGCCTGCGGATGATTATGCCTTTTGGGAAAGGGTAATCGCGGTTCCGCATAACCTGTCCTTTGTGGATTGCCCGGACAAGCCCCATGAGCGCAAAAAAGACCCG
>JAAERL010000434.1 GCA_024230435.1 Desulfobacteraceae bacterium | reverse complement strand
AACGTCCTTGAGCCGCATAAGAAATCGAGTCCGGTAAAAACAAAAAAACAAAATTCAACGCAGCACTGTACGCGGCGGCGGACTACTATGGGGTTCTTCTCCATACTACACACGCATTGAAAAAATCTCAAAAAAAACTAAATCTAATTACAAATTCTACTTTATCACATATTATGCTTCAGTGACACGACAATAACTTTTTGATTTGAAGGTTTGGAACCCATTCAATTCAGTTCTAAAGATGGACTCTCGTTTGCAAGATTTTTCAGGTGCCCAGTATCTTTCTACCGTTCCTCTACGGCAGAGTTCTCATGAAACACTAGATAAAATGTGTGTCTTCTTTTCATTTGATTCACTTAAAACAAAAGCAACTAATGAAGAATTGAATTGAGTTCGTGTTGCAATGAAAACCAACTATAATCGAATATGGATCGCAAATGAAAATTGGATTTAAAATCACTGAGATAATAATGTCCCTCAACATTGGTAGTTTGTACCATGCTCTACGTGGTTCTACATGTTTTCACCTCAACCCAGTGTGCCAAGAGTGCTTTTTGAATAATCAAGAAAATCCAAATCTAATTACATAATCTGTTTAATCTGATCACGATTGTCATATCTATATCAATCAAATGTTGTTTTGAGGTGTGGAACCTACTTTATTTGGGCAACTTCCTGACTGTAGTCATCTTCGGTTTTTTTCAGTGTTCCCGGTATCATTCCTACGGTTGCTTTACAGTAGAATTCTAATGAAACGCTAGAATCGATCAAAATAAATCTGAATTGATTAAATTAAAAACGAACTTAAATGAAGGTTGTATGTAAACAAAAGAGAAAGAAATATGATTCAAATATGAAATTTGGATTCAAAATCATTGAGTTGAAGTAATGAACAAGTACCCTATCTGATATTGATATCTGTGGTTGTAACGCTGGCTGATAGTAGTGGTTATTTTTTTATGCCGGAAACTTTCCGGACTCGAATGTTTTTTGGTCTGTCAGTCTTCCGTATGCGGCTCAAGGACGTTTATAGAGGCTAGTGTGCACGCGACACTACCTGTGTTACTTATCTGCCTGGTGTGGGTACGCAAGTAAGACAGGTAAAATAGTAAGGAACTTCAGGACGACGTACAGACGGTATTTTCCGTTTT
>JAAERL010000433.1 GCA_024230435.1 Desulfobacteraceae bacterium | reverse complement strand
GACACAGAAATTTGCAGGCATTCTTATTTGCAGATAGAATTTTACCGTTAGTATCGAGAAGAAAAATACTCGCTGAATATTTTGAATGCAAATAAATGGTTATCCATTGTTGCAATTTAATTATATACGCGACTAAACTAAGGCCTACAATAAAAGTAGTGAGCCCTATTACCCCAAGGAAAAGAGGATTTAAAGTATAGTCCGCCATTAAACTATTATAATTAAAACCATTGGCATTCCAAAGATAAAACTTTTCAAAAAATCCAAAATCAGTAATTATTTCATTAAAACATTTCCAAAAAGTACGTTAATTCCTTAGTTCTATGAAATTAATCATTCCTGTTTTTCCATTAGATTTTTTTTACATATCAACTTAATTTAGGTTAGTGAGGGTATGGTAGGCCGCCGGTGATGGGTGGCGATGGCGGTCACCTGTTAGGTGCTGCCAAGGGTGCTTCAGTGCCTCGCCGTGGTTTCTGCGCCGGGGGCCAGGCGTCATTGTGTGCGCTGCTTGGTGGCGGTGGCAGTGGTGGTGGTGTCGTGTGTCCCGTCACGCTCGGGGCGCCCAAGGCGCCTAGTCGCCCGACTGGGCCCACCAATCCCCCATGGAGGCCCTGTTGAAGATGGCAGGGCGGCGGGCCTGCTGGCGGTCACGGCTCCCGCGGATGAGGAGGCTGTTGGAGCGCACTATGGCCAGCGCCATCCTCACGCGCACGTAGTGCACCATCGCGGAGTATGGCCGCCGCCATTTGGCCGCGAGGAGCGCTGCGATGCGCTTCTCAGCCGCCTTTGCCTCACGGCCTGCCATGCCGTCGGCAGTATACACAAGAGGGGTGAAGTGCTTCCGCTGCTCATGGAG
>JAAERL010000432.1 GCA_024230435.1 Desulfobacteraceae bacterium | reverse complement strand
TGCTCTCAACGGCAAAAATATGTCAGATTTCAAAGACCCCGAAGGCAAATATATTTTCAGGGAATTTTTAAAGGTCTGCCAAAATAACGGTGAAGGATTTGTCGATTATATGTGGCCCAAACCGGGCTTTGACAACCCAGTTGCCAAGTTGTCTTATGTGAAGCTTTTCAAAGAGTGGGGATGGATCGTTGGCACTGGTATTTATTTGGACGATGTCGATCGGATCGTAGCTGAAAAGCAGGCTCAGATCCGGTCGCAGTTGGCCGTTCAGCGAAATTGGATCATTGGTATTATGATGGCGATTTTGCTGGTAACCGGTGCAGTAGTGCTGATAACAACCCGTAGAATTGCAACCTCCATCACATCCGCAAGCATAATGCTTAAGGATATTGCGCAGGGAGAAGGGGATCTGACCCGCACACTCAAAGTTCAGTCCAATGATGAAGTGGGCGAGATGGCAGGATGGTTCAACCTTTTTGTGAAAAAAATCCGTGATTTGGTTGCAGAGGTCAAAGATAAGACTTTGCACTTGGACGAATCATCCCAGGACCTGTCCGGCATTTCGGAGCACATGTCCACAGGTACTGATCAAACATCTGCCAAGGCCAATAAAGTGTCCGAAGCAGCAGGAACTATGAGCGCCAATGTTACTTCCATGGCTGCAACCATGCAGGAAGCATCTAGCAATATAACCATGGTAGCCGCTGCTGTTGAGCAAATGACCTCCACGATAAACGAGATAGCCCATAACACAGGTAAAGCCAGCACCATCACCGGCGATGCGGTTCATCAAGCAGGTCAGGCCAGTCAACAAGTGAGCGAGCTGGGTGCAGCCGCTCAAAAAATCGGTAAAGTGGTCGAGGCAATCACGGAAATCTCCGAGCAAGTCAACCTGTTAGCCTTAAATGCGACCATTGAGGCGGCAAGGGCCGGCGAGGCGGGAAAAGGCTTTGCCGTTGTGGCCAACGAAATTAAAGATTTAGCTCGTCAAACCGCTGAAGCGACCGGAGAGATCAAACAAAAAGTGATAGATATCCAGTCTTCGACTAAAGGAACCGTTACCCAGATCAGCGCCATCACCGAAGTGGTGCATCAGGTAGATGAGATCGTTTCCACTATTTCTGCGGCAGTTGAAGAACAATCGGTTGCGACAAAAGAGATTGCCATTAACATTACCCAAGCCTCTGAAGGCATTGGAGATGTATCGAATAAGGTGACCGAGAACTCGGAATTTTCGTCCTCCATCGCCCAGGAAATTTTAGAAGTTACACGAGCAACCGGTGAGATGGCCAGCAACAGCAGTCAGGTCAACAACCAGGCAGGTGAACTGGCCGGTTTATCACATACGTTGAATACTATCGTTGGCCAATTTAAAGTTTAGAGTGCTGGAATGTGCAAATACCTTATTCTTGCTTGGCTTGATTTAGGGTCTTTGGAATCGATTTTCATCTTCAAAACGCGCCATAGTTTGCATACTTGATGTATTTTCACCCTTTGGCGCAACTTAATTAGATGGATGCAAAAAAAAAGACAAACAAGCTGGTATATTCTTAAACAAAATTCGCCTGACACCTGTTGTTTGTCATTATCCCATCTAAACGCTGTAGCAATTTATGTCTAAACTTGTGTATAGAGTCATCGAAACCGCGCGACCCTTAAAGTGGGCAATCTTCATTATCACGAAATCAAAAGCATTCGTAACGCCAAAATTTAACAGTAAATTGCAGGTAATCAATGGATATTGACGTGCGGGAAATAATCAACATCCCCAAAATCCAGTCGATGGGTGAGGCGCTTTTCGCCGCAACGGGTATTGCATCTGCAATGGTTGCCATTAACGGTGAGATGTTGACTCGCTCTGGATGGCGGGCTGCTTGTACCCAATTTCATAGAAATCACCCGGAGGCTTTTCAAGCCTGCAAAAAAAGTAATATTTTGGTCAGGGATGGACTATTGGAAGGTAAAAAGCAGGTGGTATACACATGCCCCCATGGCCTGATAGGCGCAGCGGCTCCAATTATTATTGACGGAAATCATGTTGCCAATATTATAACGGGACAATTTTTTTTCCACAAACCTGACGAGAAAGAATGGCATTTTTTTCAAGAGCAGACCGAAAAGTACGGCTTTGACAAAAAAGCCTATTTGGAAGCTATTTCAAAAATTCCGGTCATTACCGAAGACCGGCTCGATTCAATTATGGACTATTTATCCCGGTTTGCTGAAATAATCGAAGAGTTGGGGTATGCCAATCTGAAAAGCAAAAAAATCGAAAAACAGTTTGATTTGCCGCGTGATGTGGCTGAAAATCCGGTTTTAGAGCGTGCTGGGCCACTGCATGCCGGCACTTGCGGATTTAATGAAAGTGATCAAAGATATAACAATCTTATCGATAACTTACCAGATATTCTTTACCGGTTTTGCGAAAAAAAAGGCTTCTTTTTCGTTTCCAATAGAGTCGAACGTATTCTTGGCTATCGCGCCCAATATTTAACTGAAAATCCTTTTGCCTGGAAAGAGTCCATTCATCCTGAAGACAAAAAAAGTGTGGAACGCGCACTATCAAAAGCCAAAAAAGAAGGATTTTTTGATATTAGTTACCGGATCAAGGATGCAAAAGGTAATTGGCATTGGTTCAGGGATCGCTCCATTAGCATTTTTGAAAAAGCCGGAGAGTTTATCATTGAAGCGCTGGCATCGGATATTACGCAACGCGTAAAGGTAGAAAAAGCCCTGGCCGATTCTCAACGGCAGCTGACTGACATCATAGAGTTTTTGCCTTTTCCAACCTGGGCAATCGATAACGAGAGCCGCTTAATCGCCTGGAACAGAGCCGTTGAGCGATTGACCGGTGTGGAGAAAAAAGCGATTTTGGGAAAAGGCGATTACGCTTATGCGGTTCCTTTCTATGGCGAAGCCCGCCCCATCCTCATTGACTTGATCTTGAAACGCGATGAGCAATGGGAGAAAAAATACATCAGCATCGAAGAAGAAGAAGATATTCCCATGCTCAGCGTATCGTTTCATCCGCTTTTGGGCGAGCAAGGCCGGTATTTGGCCGGTGCAGCGACAAAACTCTACGACGCCCAGGGAAATATCGTGGGCGCCATAGAAACGGTAAGGGATATAACAGATCAAAGAAAAGCGGAAGAAAAACTGAAGCGGTCCAATCAAGATCTTGAGCATTTTGCCTATGTGGCATCCCATGATCTGCAGGAACCCTTGCGGGCGATTGTCGGTTTTCTTCAGCTGCTTGAAAAGCGATTAGGGGACCAGCTTGACGAAAAAGGTAAACACTACATTAACAGATCCGTCAAGGCCGGACATCGAATGCAAAAAATGATTCAAGAAATGCTGACGTTATCCAGGGTGAACACGAAAGGAGGCACGTTTAAGCTCGCGGATCTAAACATCATCATCCAAAAAACCCTGGACGATTTGCATTCCATAATAGATCAAAAAAAACCGCGAATTACCTGCGCCAAACTGCCAACTGTGAATGTTGATGCGGATCAGATCCGGAGCCTGTTCCAAAATTTGATTTTAAATGCCATCAAATACAACGAAAGTGACACACCCGTTATTGAAATTGGTTCCCGTGATGATGGAAAATACTACCGGTTTTTTATCAAAGACAACGGCATTGGCATCGAGCCTATGTTTCATAAGAGGATTTTTTTGATTTTCCAAAGATTGCATACCAACAAAGAGTATCCGGGCACAGGCCTGGGGCTGGCCTTATGCAAGAAGATTGTCGAACGGCACGCAGGGACCATATGGGTAGAATCCCGGCCGCAAGAAGGATCGGTCTTTTATTTTACATTATCCGCAAAAAGGTGACACCTCATGACTGGCATAAATAGTATTAAACCAGCCAATGTCCTGTTGGTTGAGGACAATGAAGACGACATTGAACTTACCCTGGAGGCATTGAAAGAATCAAAACTGCATATGAAAATCCATGTGGTTACCGATGGCATATCCGCCATGGCGTTTTTACGCCGCGACGGTGAGCACAGCGACAAACCGAGACCGGACCTGATTTTTTTAGACCTGAACCTTCCGTTGATGGACGGGCGTGAAGTCTTAAAGCAAATCAAGGCGGATCAAAATCTTGCCTCTATCCCGGTCGTGGTGTTGACGACATCCGAGGACGAAGAAGACATACTCAAGGCGTATGAGCTTCACGCCAATTGTTATGTTACAAAACCGGTTGATTTTATAAAATTTTCAGAATTAATCAAGCAAATTGAAGGCTTCTGGCTTCAACTGGTCAAACTTCCACACAAAGGCTTATAATTATGAAACAGCAAATTACAGCCTTGCTCATTGAAGATCGTTATGATGATTTTTTGCTTTTGAAAGAGGTGCTTGAATCATCAGAAGACATCAGCGTCACAATCCTTCATGAACTACGCCTTGAAAGCGCAATGTCTATTGCCCAGAGCACTCACATCGACGTGGCGATCATCGATCTTAGTCTGCCGGACAGCTTTGGCCTTGATACTTTTATTCGCTTTCATGCTAAAAATCCGCTGATACCATCAATTATCTTAACCGGCACTAAAAACAAAAAATTAGCATTTGAGGCCGTCTGTAAAGGCGCACAGGATTATCTTTATAAGGGCGAACCATCTTCGACAGCAATAATCCGAACCATTCGCTATGCCATTGAACGCCAACGCCTGATGACCGAATTAAAGACCGCCCTGGATCATGTTAAACAATTGCAGGGGATGCTTCCGATTTGCTCGGCGTGCAAAAGAATCCGCGACGACCAGGGATACTGGAACCGCATCGAATCTTATTTATCAAAACATTCTCAAGTCAAATTCAGTCACGGAATCTGTCCCGATTGTATAAAAAAACTATATCCTGATATCGTGCTTAGTCAACCTTGAAGTGTTGACCCTAAATTTTATAAAACGCACAGGTGACCGCATGTGCTGTGCATCCGTTGCGTTTTTGACTGGCTGCCTTTCTTTAAAATTTTTTTTCATTTCAAGGGCTTGCCCCTTCAACTGCCCGATATAATCATATTATCAAATAGTTATCCCTTTTGAATTTTGCGTAAAAAACAATACCCGTGCGTTTTCGGCCAATGAAAAATGTTGACAAAATTAACCGGATAAGCTTTCTAATGGCCGTACCAATACTGACGGGATAGATCAAAAAAATAATTCAATTCATAAAATGCATACAATAACTGCTTGCATTTTTTGTTTATTGGTTTTGATGGTTCAATAAAATCAAACCCTCAACGGTCGGACCATTGCTGAATCAAATGGAATCAACAACCAGCCAGTCACTTTTTAGACCTGCCCAAATCGGCAGAGCAAGCGAGGACGTTGCGGTGCAAATCGAGGCTGCAATTATGAGCGGCCAAGTCCGGATGGGCGAGCGTCTTCCTAGTGAACGTAACTTGCAGGTTCTTTTTTCAACCAGCCGGGGTGTTATTCGCGAGGCCCTGCGGGCTTTAAAGCAAAAGGGATTGATCGAAGTTAGGAAGG
This sequence comes from Desulfobacteraceae bacterium, assembly GCA_024230435.1. Lineage (GTDB taxonomy): Bacteria > Desulfobacterota > Desulfobacteria > Desulfobacterales > Desulfosarcinaceae > UBA2230. Next base: position 11,246 of record JAAERL010000432.1, on the reverse strand, counting down.
GCGCACATGGAGGAGCATTTGTTAAAACCCTTGAAGTTCTGAATGCAAGCGAGCCTTTAGCCCTTTTTCTCAAGCAGCAACAGGTCTCTTATGAAAATATTATTGAATTTCGTGAATCCATGGATCGCACCATAGCATTGCTCGCAATTTCACGCGGAGAAGAAAAAGACAAACACTGTTTGCTCGAACAAACGGTTGCATTTGAAAAGCTGATCAATGAACCGGCTCCGAACATGGAGACGGTAGCGGAGATGCTCGGTCAATTAAATTTAATATTCGTGAAAATGACTAAAAATCCTGTATTTGAAATGATCATGCGCACCATTCAGATTGGTTTCAGCTCCCAGGATCAGACTCTTTATGAACATGCTGTTTACCGCTTTGAAGCGGCTTTAAACTGGCGCGAAACAGCACGCCAAATCATTGCTTGTGAAGCTCTCAAAACGCTTTCATGCATCAGTTATCATTATGCTTTGCTGCAACACTGTTTGGCTGAAAAAAAATAGCATGGTAAAAACGCAATACATTGGAATACAAAATGGTTGGTGTCACGTCCTGATTTTTCTGATTGCTTTGTATTGTGAAAAAAGTTTCGAATAAAAAGATAAGGCAGAATGTTAAAACTTAAAAACGTCACCAAAAAGTTCGGTGAACTCATAGCAGTCAACAATCTTAGCTTTCAAGTTGAAAAGGGGCGGATTTTCGGCATTGCCGGACCCAATGGCGCAGGCAAATCCACGGTTTATAACTTAATCACCGGAATGTACTCTTGTCTGGGCCGGATTGAGTTTGAAGGCCATGACATTACCGGAGCGCCTCCCCATAAAATTGCCCGGCTCGGCATTTCCCGCACGTTTCAAATTCCCCATATTTTTCCAAGCATGAGTGTAGAGCAAAGCATTGGCGTTGGCAACCGTTTCGGCGCCGGAGGCCGGTACGAACCCGGATATGTGAATAATATTATCAGTATTCTTAACCTGGAAACGGTTCGTCATCAAGGCGCCGGGGAGCTAAATCTGCTCGGAAAAAAAAAGCTGATGATGGGCGCGGCTCTTGCCACACGGCCAAAAATTTTACTTCTAGATGAGCCCATGGCAGGTTCCAACACAACGGAGATTATGGCGCTGATGGAGTTAATACGCAAAATCAATAAAGATATGGGGATTAGCATTATCATCATCGAGCACTTTATGAAAGTACTTACCGAGTTGACGGATACTCTTTTGATTATCGAAGCAGGCACTGAGATATGTTGCGGCGATCCGGAAAAAGTAACGAGTAATCCAATAGTTATTGAAACATATCTTGGGGAGGCTTATGCTCAGAGCAACCAATCTTAATGCCTATTATGGCGAATTTCATGTTTTGGAAAATGTTTCCATTGAAGTCCTAAAAGGACAGGTGGTGGTGATGCTCGGCCCCAACGGGCATGGCAAGAGCACGTTGTTAAAAGCTATATGCGGCCTTGCCGAAAAGGTAGAAGGTAAAATTATCTATAATGAAAAAGAGATCACCGTACAGCCGGCTGAAAAACTTGTGAATCAGGGAATCACCTATATTTCCGAAAACAGGGAACTTTTCCCTCAAATGACGGTTATGGAAAACCTTAAACTCGGCGCATATTCCAAAAACGCCCGGCCTCATGAAAGGAAAAACCTCAAAAAAGTATTTCGGTTGTTTCCCAGGCTAAAAGAGCGCAAACGGCAATTGGCTTCGACCTTGAGCGGCGGCGAGGCCAGGATGCTGGCGCTTGCGCGCGGGTTGATGTCCAACGCCAATTTTCTTTGCGTAGACGAGCCTTGCCTGGGCCTGCAACCGAATTTGCGTATGGAAGTGTTGCGTATCATCAAAGAGATAAATCAGCAGGGAATCACAATTTTGCTAGTGGAGCAAAACATTCCAAAGATAACCGAACTTGCGGACCAGCTTTATGTTCTGGAAGAAGGACAGGTTACCTTCCAAGGAAACAAGGATCAAGCCCTTGGCAATACGCAATTAAAAGATATTTTCCTTGGGATGTAATTTGCCGGAGCAGTTACATGTATTTAGAGTTAATCGACGTTCTGATCAGCGGTCTTACAAACGGTTCTGTTTACGCTCTTATGGCTGCGGGACTAACCCTTGTCTATGGTGTATCCAAGGCCTTTAACTTTGCCTATGGATCGTTTTTCAGCCTGGGCGGCTACATCGCCTGGATGCTTATGGCGGTTTTTGGCACGGCCAAAGGCTATTTTTTCGTCTTTATCCTGTCGGTCCCCTTGCTTTTGCTCATCGGCTATGGCGTCGAGCGTATAATTGTATCGCCGCTGCGCAAAAGACAGGACTGGGAAGTCAAGGTCATGATGGTTACCCTTGGTTTAGCGCTTTTATTGGACAACAGTTTTCAGGTAGTCTTTGGAGCCCGCATGAAATCTCTTCCGCCGATTATGGAAGGTGCGCTGACCATAAATGACGTTATCGTTTCCTACCAGGATATGGCTATTTTTATTCTATCGATTGCAAGCATTCTTTGTTTTCGCTGGATGCTTAATAACACCCGGCTGGGCATGGCGGCAAGGGCTGTAGCCCAAAATCCGGCCGGAGCGCAGATTGTAGGCATTCCCCAAAATATAATTTTTGCTTCCACTTTTGCTGTTTCTACGGCAATGGTGGGCGTTGGCGGAATTCTATTAAGTCAGAAGTATTTTATTTCGCCTGCAGATGGCTGGGATATTCTTGTGAAAGCTTGGGTAATTACGGCCTTTGGCGGTATGGGGTCCATTCGCGGCAGCCTTTACGCAGCTTTTATTTTGGGTATGCTCGAAGCCTGTGTAGGCTGGCTTTTTGGAATGAGCTGGATTTTGGTGGCCAATTTTGCCGTATTGGTGACCACCCTTGCCATTCGCCCGCAAGGCCTGTTCGGCAAATGGGGGTAATGCCAAAGCTGCATAAGAGGTTGTGCGGAAAATAGGATTACATTTATGAATTGGAAAAACATGGCGGCGATAATGGCCGCAATTTACGGTATCATGGCAATGTTGCCTTTTTTTTTAGGCAAAACAAACTTTGTAATGCATATCCTGATCATGTGTCTGATATGGGCGGTAGTAGCATCCTGCTGGGATCTGATTATGGGATTCGCCGGGATTTTTTCTTTCGGGCAGGTGGCCTTTTTTGTCATCGGCGCTTATGCTTCCGCTATCGTGTCTAACACTTACCATGTCAGCCCGGCAGGCGCCATACTGCTGGCCGGAGGATTCACCGCAGCCGTAGGCATTCTTGTAGGATTGCCATGCCTGAGACTCAAGGGAGCCTATGTCGCTTTAGTTACATTTGCCGTGCATATGACTCTTGAGCCTCTTTTGAAAGGTGATTTCGGACGCGCCATCGGCACAGGCGGTTCAAGGGGCATTATGGCAATTGCCCCCCTGAAGCTTTTCGGCGTCACGTTCAGTTCGGCTGATCCTGTCCCCTTCTTTTACCTTACGCTGATATTTTTTATCATTTGCACCCTCATTATTTTATTTGTGATCAAGTCTTACTGGGGCACTGCTTTTGTGGCCCTGAAAGACTCTGAAAATCTCGCCGCCAGTTTAGGAATCAGCGCCTTTAAATATAAGCTTACCGTTTTTGCGCTGACTTCTTTTATTACAGGCCTGGCAGGCGGTTTTTACTGTCATTACGTGGGCATGTTGTCCCATCGCCTGTTAGGGGTTGATCTTTTTGTCACCTTAATGGTGATGCTGGCGATCGGCGGCATCGGTCACTATCCGGGAGCAATTATAGGCGCTTTTATCACGGTAACGCTTAACGAATTGCTGGCCCCTTTAGGTACCTACCGGCCCTTGATTATAGGAATTCTTATAATCTTGCTGGTTTTGCTTTTTCCAGACGGAATCATCGGGCTAGTGCAAAAGGTATTTACATCAAAAGCGGATAAAGCCACAAAACCGGTTTATTAGAAAGAAAACACAGACAAGGAGCCAGTTGATGAATAAAATCTATCGTATTGCTTTGACCCTGTTAGCAGGGCTCATTACAACCGCCCCTGTTATGGCGGCCGATACCATTAAAGTGGGTGTCCCCTTAGCCATGACAGGCCCCTATACCGATACGGGGGATAACTACTGGAAGGGAATCAAAATGGCCATTGATGAAATCAATGGCAGCGGCGGGTTGTTGGGAAAAAAATTGAAAACGATCCGCTTTGATACAATGGATTTTGCCCCCGAACGTGTTATGCAGGGTGCTGATTATCTTTGCGGCAAACAAAAAGTTCATTCAGTGCATGCCGGTTGGGCCGGATGGGGACAAGATGTCCGGGCATATGGCAAATACAGTGCGCCTTTTTTTGCCGACGACGGTTCTCAAAGCGCCGTGGATGTCTTCAGGCTGAATCCGGAAAAATATTCCAATATCTTTCAGCTTACGGATGTGGGTATCAACCAGGCCCAAAGCGTGTTTCGCGTACTGATGGCCCTGCCCTATGAATATCCCAATAAAAAAGCGGTCATTATCAATGCCGATGACGCTTGGGGTACCGAGGTCGGGGATACGCTGAAAAAAAAATTCAAAAAAAACGGCTGGAAAGTGCCGATGCATGAAACCGTACCCTATGGCACCCGCGAATGGGGGCCATTGCTTACCAAAATCCGCAGAATCAAACCCGCTGTGCTCCACCTTGAAATCGTCAGCGCCCAGGAAGTGATCACCTTTTTTCGTCAATTCATCAAGGCCCCCACCAGAACCATCATCAGCTACGGCTACAGCCTGGTGCCGCGCGAGGTGGTGGAAACCATGGGAAAACAAGCCGATGGGCTTATCGGCGAGGTGCCTACCGCCATGCCAACCCCCCAAGCCCCTACGCCTCAGGCCCAGGCCTGGGTGGACAGGTTTTCCAAACTGTACAAGCACAGCCCCCAGGCTGGTTCCTGGGCCGCCTATAGCGGCGTAAATGCCTGGGCCGCGGCTGTCAGGGCTGTCGGGGACGAAACCAGGCACGCCGAAATTAACGCCTATATCAAGGAAAAAGGCTATAAAGGCGAAACCGGCTGGTGGAAATGGGACACGGACAATGTCATGCGAGCCGGAGCAGATGTGCCGATTGGGCATTACCAGGTTCAAAACGGCGAACTGGTAACCATTTTTACCGATCCGCCAACAAAACCATACAAAAACAACGCATTTGTTGTTCCCCGTTGGATTCGCAAAGCAGGTAGTTAGTGTTCATCGGCGAATAGCAAAATTTGATCGAGATCAAGGCGTGCGAAAAATTTTACCATAGGCATGTGATTGATATTCCAAGGATAAAATGTTGAGCACAATGAAGATGCCGGGCAAACAGGTCATTTATGGATGGGCACTGCTTAATAGCGCCCTTACTTTCTACTCGAATTAATTATAAAACAACCATCGCCAATGATACCTGAATCCGAATCGCCGCTGTTTTCATCTTCAGTAAGAATATAATCTAAAACTGGCGAATAGCTATCGTCATTTAACAGTAAATTCTGAACCCCAAAGGTGGCCGCCCAACCAATAAAATATGGGCTGCCATGATATAATGTTTTGAATTCACCACTTCTTACTATTTCTTTTTTAAAAATTTCCGGAGTCAGATCATTTATATCTTGATCAGCGCTCAAAATCGACCATCCTATCAGGCGGGTAATGTCTCCATATACTTCCTTGGTCAGGGGTACAACAATAACCCCATTATCTTCTTCATTCCACGTGGTGTAAGGATAAGCCAAGAAAGCATCTACGCGGTCAATTAAAGTTTCAACGAAACCTTCTGTAAAAATTGTTCCGCCGTTTTCCCTGATATAATACATAATTTCTCTCATGCCCCTCTGATATTCCAACGGATCGCCAGGTTCATGATCATGATCGGTACTATAACACAATCTCGGTTCAGTAATCGCTGCCATATCGTAATATACTCCGGCAGCACCAGCTTTTTTCAGGTCGTCCCAGGCGTTCTTCATGACTTGCCGCCAACGCTCACGGGTTTGACAGGCAAAATGAATATTAGTTTCCTTATAGGGATAAACATCTCCAGATTCATCGAGAGCCATATCATTTACATCATAAACCGCAAGTGAATTTGAAGGATTACTAAATGTATCTTCGGTATTGTCCGAATCCCAAAGGCAACCATTTATATAGGGAAGCGCCAAAGAATTATGTTCTTTAAGCAAGGCTATACCTTCAGCACGACTGTATCCGTCATCAGGAAACGCGTAATCCGGCCAATGAGAACTAAAATCCCATCGCCGCCAACCAGTAACCCAACACAGAGTTAGATCGCCTCCCCATAAATCAATATAAGGCAACACCTCGGTGTTGAGTTGGCTGCCATCTCCCGGATTCAGGCTATAGGTCACAGAAATGGTCTTAGCCTCATCCATAATCGAGCTTGTATTGTTGGCCCAGCTTTGCTCTAAAGCCCATTCTTTATACCTGCTAGCTACTACCTTGTAGAAGTCATCAAGATCCTCGGCAGTCATGCTGGTATCTTTGTCAATTTCAGGGTTCTGTCCGTCTAAAGTAAAAAAGGTCAATTCCAATTGCCAGGAGTTATCTTCATCTAAAAAAAGTTCCCAATCTATAACCCTGCCTTCGCTATCTTTGGTTTGGACATAATAAATTTGTTGGGTGCTTGGGTTATAAAATGCCATAAGTTGCATGTTATGGTTTCCGCAAGGATAACGTGCAGCGTAAGGCCATATTCCGGTAATCATACCATGTCCTTTGGGAATCAGCATATAGGTAAAGCCTGATGGAATTGTCGTGATGTCGGTGGTTATCTTGACATCTCCAATTGCTTGGGTAGAGAGAAACAAAAAAGTAAAAAAATAAACAGACAGAATAGTTTTTTTCATTATTAAACCTCACCTTCTCATATAGTAATCAGTACCTGATAATAAGAACCGCATAGGGGAGCCCCGGTTTTTATACCGGAACGGTACTGCTGAATCCAGCTTTCGCAAATCAAAATTTACTACTTTGTCTGATGCTCTAAGCGATTTATAAAAATTCAAATCGCTTCAAAGTTTAACTTCCGCTACATATAGTACTCGGTCTTGAGAAACGACAGATAATCCTATAGTGCTGTATTCACTATCGATTATCGATTCCAAGCGTAACCAGCCGAACTGTTTTACCGGTTGCATTAGGTGAGCTTAATGGTAAGAAATGCTCAGTTTGCCACCTTTAAATTGCCCCTGCTTTAAAATTTTTTTATTTCTAAAACTTGCAGGGCATTATCAACTTGCAGTGATTGTGTAGCACATAAGAAGGGTACCCTCAAGTCCTGTCTTGCCTGTACTTGTGGCAGTTAGGGCCGCAATTGGATAAAATTATAAAAATAGGAGAACATTTCCAGGTTGTTAGCCCGTCAATCCTTGAAGCTTGCCAATAAACGTTTTTACTCGATGATCAAGTTTTTTTAATTTGACTTTTTGAAATGCAGTATTTTCAGACGGTTACATACAACAGCTTTGGCCAAACCGTGATTTGACAATTTGCAAAACCCCACAAATTCAATTAGTTGCAATGTCAAGCATAAAAAACTTGATCATCGAGTTTTAGGCTGCTTGGCTTAATTATATCAAGCATATGCTCTATCGCGAGTATCACAATTCTTCGTTTATGATACACAGACTTTTTATGGCAAAAAATCGCAACATATCAATCCTATAACCGCTTTGAACTAAACATGCAAACGCGGCTTCTTATTCAAGACGGACTGTATTCTTTATTTGCGGCTAATGACATGAATGTTGGGGTTACCCTATTAAAAGTATTACCTTTTGTCTATCCGGGAATAGGTAAAATTTAGCTGATGGACACTACCTAAAGCAAAAAGATTCCCGGCAGAGCCGGAAGGGGTAATTCCTCACGGTTTCGAAGCTGCTTCCTGCCCTGAGACTGCCCAGGAGATGGCTTGGTTTTCGCTCTTTATTCGCCGGGTGAGAACTTTTACGCCGGTGAACCAACCCATGCCCTCCCGGGTCTCAGATTCTCAGATTCTCATATCTGACAGGCGTTAATTTCCATCTGCTCGGCGGTATGAGAAAATATCGTTAACAAAAAGCGTAGCTACATACTCCAGCTGAAGCAAGAGGTCTTGCGAGGCGGTTTCGATAAATTGTCCCTGCCTTATGGGATTGGATTTATACATTTTCACGAGGGCGTCAAGTACCGGCATTATTTCCGGAAACTCAACGGTTGTCATGGCCAGCTATGTTTAAGCGTACCTAAGATTTTTTTAATTGCACACGCGTTACTTGCCAAAAAAATTGATAGCTCTTCCAATTTGTCCACTTCAAAATGGATATCACCGGATTCAATTAAATCAGCAAGCTCAGATGCAGCATCCATCATTTTATCATAGGCATCGGCTTCTTTTTTTGAAATTCCAGGCATCTTTTCTGATTATTTTCCCTTAAGCCTGGACTCGCGTTTTTTTTTCTGAGTTTTGCCTTTATCACTTACCTGTTCTTTAACCGGTTCCTTAACCGGTTCCGGTTTCTTTGGAGCGCCGCTTTTTTCAGGAGACGGTGATAAAGGTTTTACACCTTTAAGGATATGATTGACCTGGGGAGCGTTTTTGGCAAGAAAAACAGAAAGCTCGTCAATGGTCTTTTGATCAATATCAACTTCAATATCACTTTCCCGGATAAATTTGGCGAGATTCTCGGCCGCATCAAGCATTTTGTCATACGCTTCGGCCTCCTTTTTAACCTCAAATATTTTGTCAAGTTCAACACCGTTTCTAACAACAATAAACCTTGTAATAACAGCCATAATTAACGATCCTCCATTTTTTATTTCCCAAACAGACTCTAAGCGCTTTTGGTTGCTGTCTTGTAGCAAATGAAAACAATCTGCGCAAATTGATATCTTTTTTTGATAAAAAAAACAGCTTTGTCTGGTTCTTGAGGCAGCCCTGGCAAAACAAACCTGCAATACCATAGCTTGGGCTATGAGTATCAGACTTATACAACAGGTGGTGTTTGAAAAGGTGCGGTTTAGGTTCGCAAACAATGATGTACAGATTTTTTGATGGGGCTGATACGGTAAAAGCCGGCCGATGTGCTCTACCTGTCTAACCGGCCGGCTATTGGCTGACCTTATTCCGTTTGAACCGTAATTTTGCGGGGGGGGGGTTGCCTTTTTTATTTTTGGCAATGTCAATGCCGATCCGAATACGCTACCTCCGTGGGAGTTCAGGAAAGCCAAGCGAGCAGGAAAGACACCAAAGGATATCAATTCTGACAGCGTGTACCACGGAAACACTAAGAGTCTTATTTTTCATAGTTCAAACTGCAAGCATTTTAGGCCTTTGTCGGCTTGATGGACCGTTAAGCCGACCTACGCAGCTATCCAGAAAACCAAGCGTTGGCACGAAAAATGCTTCAAACAGAAACAAATTTGATTCATAAATCAAAATAACTATCCCGTAAATCTGCCGTGCTCTTCTAACCTCATTCAATTCTATAATCCGGCTGCACAGCAATACACTAAATCCGACGTTTGTAACTTGGCAAGTCGTGCTCAAACTGACCGCAAAGATATAACATTATGTGAATGAACACGTCAAAAATTGGACTTTTTATATAGACTATCGTCAGCTCAATGGCACTTTGCATAGTTAGTAACCTAAGGCATAAGGCAAAACAAAAAGCGGCGCCGCCCCATGCTTCAGTCACCAGTCTGGCGCTCAGGTTGCTTTCCAGCATTGCCCTATCCTCCAAACTGGCGGCGGAATAATACCATGGGACAACCTAATTTCAAGAAATACTTTCACAAAGACAAGGATAACATTATACCAAACGAAGAAAACAACAGCTAAAAAATGAAGCCAATATGTAGCTTAAAAAAAGGTCGAAACGGTCTTGACATGGGGTCCACTTCACAAAGAATCGGACAGTTCGATTTGTATGAAATGATGGAGGCAAGACTTAACCCATAAAATGATTTAATAATTTTATTCCTAAAGATATGATTTATAGAACCGATAGATTAGGATAACAGCATTGAACAACACTTTTTCGTTCTTAAAAAACAGTACAGTTTGATCCCCATCTCAAAGCCCACAGACCATAATCCAGCCCGAATTGCGGATTTATCTTAATGAATACAGATATGATCTAAACGCATCTTATTTTAACCTAAATAATATCCATGGTGAATGTTAAAATTTGAAACGATTGAACACCTCAGCAACAAGACAAAAGAGAGGAACTAAAATCAAAAGGAGATAAAAGTATGCCTGACAACACACCAACAACCGCAAACGATGGCCCCGGATTAGTATCAATGGCACAACAATTTACCGGTTTGCCCATGGGAAGTTTAATTGGCGCACCATTGCAAGCAGCGGCCCGGGCTAACAGTATGATGGCCATGACCCAAACTAAATTTTTAATGGACACATGTTTTAAAAAACAAAAAAAGGGTGATCAAGAACTGTATGAACCAATAACAATTGATCTGTCGCTCACGCGCGCGCTTATCCAACCCGAGTCTGGAACCTCAACAACAACACAGCCGGCTCCAAAAGTCGCAAACATAACCACAACATTTCGGCTGCCCTTGTTAACGATCTTGCCTTTGAATTCCCTGGCTGTTCAAACTGCTGATGTAGAATTTGAAATGGAAGTAAAATCCAGTTATAGCGATGAGGTTAGCCACTCACAGCAAGAATCCACCGATGCCAATGCCTCATTCGAAACAAAAATCAAGGCGTGGTTTGTGTCAACTGATATTAAGGGCTCCATAAGTCACAAAAGCAGTTCTTCATCATCTGACAAAAGCCATTACCAAAAAAGTAACTCTGCTAATTATACTGTGAAGGTCCATGCTGGACAATTGCCTCTGCCACAGGGTGTCAATACGATAATTCAAGCTTATACAAACTGCATAACCCCTGTTATTATGCCAACAAGCAAGCCTAGCTAATAAACTTGAAAATATAAAAGGAACGTACTTATTCAGGGGGTAAACTATCTGAAATTACTAAATAATTTTTTCAGCATTTTCAGGATAAATCAAAGTGCAATGGATAATCATTTGATTTTAGCGGGTCGAGATTATTTGCATCACTTAGACGATTGGCGGAAAAGAATATACCAGATTGAGCTTCGATTTTTTTTCGTATTCAAGGCGCGCCAAAGTTTTGCTGATCAGTTTGCATACTTAACGTATTCGCACCTTTGGCATAACGCACAAGACGGGAAAAAAGACATACAAGATGGTAT
>JAAERL010000431.1 GCA_024230435.1 Desulfobacteraceae bacterium | reverse complement strand
GTACGCGCAAGGTGCCGACGGGTTGATTACACCGATCAATTGCTAAAAAAATTGTTTCATTCGGTGCTATTTCGATCTGTTTAACCGGTTGGCTCTTGAAATACATGGAATACCCAGCATTTCTTATTTTAAAAGCAGAGCAGAGTTGTTTGTCTGTTTTTGCTTTAATTATAGTATATTTCCGTACGTCTAAGCTATTAAAAAAAAATCTCGTTTTGTGTAAATAAATCGGTGAATTTCATTTCTACATTCCAATCACAGTAAAAAGTTTTAAAATATGGCCGTAGCTCAATGTGCTCCGATGCAGAGTGATACCCAGTTTTGAACCACGCTAAAAATTGAAGAAACGCTCTTATATACAAACCTTTTTGCTTATGTGTACAGAGGTTTTAGAGATCTTTTTTTATTTTTTCAAGGTCAGCTTCGATTTGCGAAATACGTTGGGCAAGACTATTGTCTGCATTTTTTGTTTGTATGGATGCCTTTGGTGCATTTTTTGTGTGAAGCCACATTGATGAAGGGTAACCGGCTGCTTCTATTTTGTCTATTAATTCCGGAGGAATATATCTTTTGCAAATGGCGCGAGTTATCTCTTCGGAGTCAATATCAAGCAACGCGGCTAAGGTATCTACCCATCCGGTAGAGATATCAATTTTTGCCAGCTTAGCGAGATTTCTAAAATCAGCGTCTGCCGATTTGATTTTACTTTGTTTTATTATCCAATCTTTTGATTCATATCCCTGCTCTGCTATTTGAGTAACAAATTCATTCGGAATGTGATCATTCTTAATCCAAGCAAAAATCAAACTAATTTCAATATCGGCCCATTCGGCTAAACCGTTTTGCCAATAACGGCCTTCCTTTAATGGCACGCCGATAAGAAAAACTAATCGAATAAGACTCTGTTCGGTAATATTGCCATACTCAGTTTCAGAGACCGGGCTGTCGGGATAAAGTAATCGTCGGCCGCATACCAAAAAATCCTCGTATTGGTACCCAAAAAAATTGGCTATTTTTTCTCGATAGTCTTCAGATAACACTTTGTGACCATTGACAAAATCACTCAAATATTTTGGGCTGATATTGGTCGCTTGGGCAATTTTTTTCTGTATCCCTTTGGGTCTTTTTTTTATGAAATCAACTAAAGTAGATCTAAATATTTCAGCAATTTTATACATTATTTTCCTATAATAGTTCGGACTTAAAAAAACAATACGAAAAATATTCGCGCACCCTTGACAAGGCCTAAAATATATAGGATAGTGACAAAAAATAGGAGTTACTATGAAAATTAGGTTACCACAAGGATCACTGACAAATCTTGCAAAAGTATCTAAAATATCAGCCAAAACTTTAAGTGATTATGCGGGCACAATAAAAAGACCAGGTATAAAACGGTCTAAACGTCTCGAAAGAGCATGTACTGAACTTGGTTTAAG
>JAAERL010000430.1 GCA_024230435.1 Desulfobacteraceae bacterium | reverse complement strand
GTCTGCTGTGTCGTGTGTGGTGCCGTCTGCTGTGTCGTGTGTGGTGCCGTCTGCTGTGTCGTGTGTGGTGCCGTCTGCTGTGTCGTGTGTGGTGCCGTCTGCTGTGTCGTGTGTGGTGCCGTCTGCTGTGCTGTGTGCTCTGCTGTGTGCTCTGCTGTGTGCTCTGCTGTGTGCTCTGCTGTGTGCTCTGCTGTGTGCTCTGCTGTGTGCTCTGCTGTGTGCTCTGCTGTGTGCTCTGCTGTGTGCTGTGTCGTGTGTGGTGCCGTCTGCTGCTTTTTATCTGATGAAATAATTTCTTTTAAAACGGCACCCCCCTTTTTGCTGACCTTAGCGCTTTCTTCCATTAAGGCACTGAAAATTTTACTTCTAGCCATGTTTTAATCTTTCTTTTTCAACGTATTTATTATTTCTTCAGATAAATTTTTATAAGCTACGGCAGCTCTAGCATTTGATCTATGTTTGAAAATTGTTTTTCCTAGCATTTCCGCTTGTTGTACGGCCGTGTTTCCTGGAATTATTGTATTGAAAACTTTTTCCGGTGGATAAAAACTTCTGATTTGAGCGATGCTTGCTTTATGCACGAGTTCACGACCATCTGCTTTTGTCAGCAATACTTTTAAGAATCTAAGCTCTTCATTTCCATTCTCACGTATATCTTCAATAAATTTAACGGCTTCGTTTAGTCCTTCCATCGCGTATTTTGATCCGGTCTCATTTGGAACAATTACAAAGTTGCTACACATCATGGCGCAAATAACAAATGTCCCTAAGTTAGGCGGACAGTCGATAATAGTGAAATCAAAATTGTTTAGTGCGTATTTGGTCAGTCTTTTTTTTAGGATATTTAATCCGTCTGGATAACTCTTAATCAATCGCTGTTCCATGGCCGCTGTTTCACGCGAATTCGGAATAATATACAGATCTTCGTATGCAGTGCCATAAATACATTTCTGAACGTCTATATCTTCATCAGGATTCAACAACTCGCAAAGTCCATAACGCGCTTGATCATTACCGAATAAGGTGGATGTTGTGTTGCATTGCAAATCCATATCGATAACTAATGTTTTTTTGCCTGATCGTGCCAGCGCATGGCCTAAATTACAACTTGTAGCCGTTTTGCCAACGCCTCCTTTATGATTTGCTATTGATATTATTACGCCCATTAAATTTATCCTTTTGTTTATATGTTGCTGCAATGTGTATAATAATTATTTGAAATAATGCTAAAAAAAATTGCAATATATAGGTAATGTGATGTTAAAAATATGTATAACATGTTTTTTTGAATAAAAGTCAAGGCTTTTGTTCAATTTTCGAAAAACTTGCCTAATTATGGCCCACTAAAAATGTTAACTGGCTGGTTAGGCATGCATTTTTTCGGCTGGCGGCGTTCAGAGGATGGAGATTGCGCCGTCTGTTTTTTTATCGAAATGAAACTGCATAAGTGAGGGCGTTTTTTTGTTCCTGGCCGCTAACTTTAGGGGTATTGTGCCAAAAACCCCCTTTAGCAAAAAAAGTGGGACACACCCAACCAAATAGCTGTTTGGTTGCAAGTTGGTGACAAGCTCTGCGCTCTGGCCGAATAGTGTTTTGTTATCGGTAACCGGATCTGGTTAGCGCCAGGATTGGCGCACGCCTTTTTTTGGTTCGAAGAAAGGATGCACGTGCATGCATTTTTGGGTTTCGAAAAGAGGTTGGGGTAGGGTGAGCGGAATCCGCTGCCCCCTCCCCAACCTTAAGACAAGGTGTCAGGCTTTTGAGCGTTTTTTCTATATAAAAGTTCCGGAAAACATATCCTCGACAAAAAAAGGGCCGCTCGATTTGAGCGGCCCTTTTGGAAAGGAGTTGGTTTTATATTGCTAACTAAATACAAGCTTAACATGCCCACTTAACCTGCAACTGACGGCAAAATTACCACTTTGTAATATTTTTTAAAATCAAAACTATAGTCATTAGTTTAGGGATCAGGAGTAGCGATCTGTATAGATTCAGAGTCAATCACCTGGATTTTTTCTTTTGTTTTACCATTTTAATCGCGCTACGGAGTGCATAACTGGCAAGGTTTAAAACCTGTGGCAAGTGCATTTTTTTTAGAATGGAATACAACTGTACAATTCTTGCAGTTAAAATACCTACAAGTCGAGGCATGGAACACATGACTTTTAGAATTGCCATGATATGCACCAGCCGGGCTGTTGTGCCTGTTTTCAGCCTTGCTCCCTGATGCCCTGCTTCTCTTAGCTTTCCGGAATTCCCATGGCGCTACCGCATCCGGATCAGACCAGAGCCCTGTCTTGTTTTGCCGGGCTTTTTTTTCCAAATCAGCCAAATTTTTATCATTTGAGTATTGCGTGTAATGCCACGCCAGGCCAGCCTTTATGAGTTCGGCATTTAGATTTTTGCCGTTGATTATCAGCCATGCGACCGTGCGGCCATAGTGGTCTTTGTTAACTGTTTTGATTTCTGCGCGTTGCCGGAAAGCCAGCTCTGCGGTGAACTGTTTTGCTTTTTTCCCAAACGCCTGCTTTTTCTCCGGAGTATCAACACCGTAAAGCCTTATTTTAACTTGGGTTTTGTTGTCCTTAAGCACGGTGATTGTGTCACCGTCTGAGATGCCGACCACTTGCCCGGACCATGCTAAGGCTAAAGCAGGCAGAAGCAGCGATAAAAGTATGGTGTAAAAAATAGATGTAATTCTCATGATTTAGAGTCCTCTTCAATTTCAAGTGGTGTTGGCTTCGCGGCTGGCGCTTCATTTGTAAACAAGATGCCTAATCGAGTTACCAGAGAGCCCAAAAGGACATAGCCTATGATTACTTGAATTGATAATAATATATTGCCGAAAAAACTTGCAAAAAAACCATTTTCTGCCGCCGCCATATCTCCAAAACCTAAAGTGGTCATGGTAACGATGGAAAAATAAATTGCACGCACAAATGATTGAATGTAGCCGAGCCACCCATTCCCTTGCCATAGTTTATCTATAACACCCTTCCAAAAAGGCAAAAGAGCAAAAAGATAGTAAACAATACCGAATCCAATTGCTAACCCAAAAAATGTTCCTATAATTCGTTTTGTCGAACTGCCATAATCAGAAATTAACCAGAACCATTTAACAAAAAAAGGCTCTAACCGTTTACTTTGTTCTTGCTTACTTTTAACCCATTCTTGCCACTTTTTGCGCCGGATATTGTTTTTGAATGCTGCCTTGAGTCCTGGATCAATAGTGGCGGCATCCAGGCCAACGCCGGTAAAATCGGTTTTTTTATCAAATTCACAATCTGAAATTGTTGTCTTGCCACCAACATGGGCTAATGGAAATTTAGCCCCTTGAAGGTTGGCGTCCCTGAGATTGGCCCCTTGAAGGTTGGCGTCCCTGAGATTGGCCTTTTGAAGGTTGGCGTCCCTGAGATTGGCCCCTTGAAGGTTGGCTCCAGAGAGATCGGCCCCTTGAAGCTTGGCTTTCCAGAGATTGGCCCCTTGAAGGTTGGTGCGATTGAGCCAGGCCCCTTGAAGCTCGGCGAAGCTGAGCTTGGCCTCTTGAAGCTTGGCTCCAGAGAGATCGGCCCCTTGAAGCTTGGCTCCAGAGAGATCGGCCTCTTGAAGGTTGGTGCCATTGAGCCAGGCCCCTTGAAGCTCGGCGAAGCTGAGCTTGGCCTCTTGAAGCTTGGCTCCAGAGAGATCGGCCCCTTGAAGCTTGGCTCCTATGAGCTCGGCCCCTTGAAGCTTGGCTCCAGAGAGATCGGCCTTTTGAAGGTTGGTGCCATTGAGCCAGGCCCCTTGAAGCTCGGCGAAGCTGAGCTTGGCCTCTTGAAGCTTGGCTCCAGAGAGATAGGCCCCTTGAAGCTTGGCGTCTATGAGATAGGCCCCTTGAAGCTTGGCATCTATGAGATAGGCCCCTTGAAGCTCGGCGTCATTGAGATTGGCCCCTTGAAGCTTGGCTCCTTCTAACCATATTTCTACTTTTTGGTTTTCGTTACGCCACTCATTCCATTCAGTCATATCTTCTTTATCAGAGCAGCGTTTTATCATTTTGTGCTGTTTTTGATCTAACTTAAGTTCTTTTTTAGTCTCCTCGGCCATGACGTTGGCCCCTCATTTCATGTTAAAAAAGTGGAACTCTCCTATTTCTTTAGTCCTCTCTTGATCTTTTCCCTCAGCTTACCTGAACACTTAAACGTGACAACCTTCCGGGCAGACAACATCAAGGGCTGATCCGTTGCCGGGTTCCGGCCGCGCCGCTCTTTTTTTTGTTTGACGCAAAACTTACCAAAGC
>JAAERL010000429.1 GCA_024230435.1 Desulfobacteraceae bacterium | reverse complement strand
GGAGAAAAAGCTTCGCTTTTTTCACAGTTTTCCCTAAGTAAAGCTCGAATAAAAAACAGCTGCTTAAAAAGGGAAGTAATCTTTAGATGATTTTGATCCCCTAGCAAAGGGATGCCGGGACCGGGGTACAAGAAGTACGATTACTGAGAAAACCATGCATATGAAAAAGGCCTTATTAGTGAAACCATGCACAATGATTGTGCATGGTTTTCTCAGAAATTAGTTCTTGAATCCAACACTAATGTACGAGACAATCAAAATTTTGGAAAAACCATGCACAATCATTGTGCATGGTTTCTAGCTAAATTGGCTTATCTAGCGATTTCATGCAAACAGGCGAATAACCTATCCGTTATGCAACTGAATGATATCATTTCAAGCACATTAAAGCTGCAGTAATAGATATACAGAGCTTGATTTTGGCAATTAACATGATAAAATACATACATTCAATAGCTTTGCTCACAATTAGATATGAGTTTAGATGTGGTAAATCAAGTAGTTTGTTCCTTTTCAAAATATAATCTATTTAGTAAGTAACTTCAGTGCCTAACGTCTATTAGTTAGTGAATTCAATGAATGCTTGTAAATAGTTAGTATAGCTGCGGTGCTGTGGATATGTTTCACAAACCCACCTTGGCTAGTAACCTAACCACTAGTTTTTGTATGGTGCGCATGTTATATCTACCGCAAGTATGGTATATGGCGTACGCTTGCTTTTGTACCGTGTCGCACGTACAAAATTACTTGTGCATGGTTTTTGCTTATTTTGTGCATGGTTTTCGCATCGTAATAGAATGAAATTTATTTTGTGTGGTTCATAATGCCTTGATCCAAAACGACAGACAGACGGTTATATTTGAAACGAGTGAGGGCTTAAATAGATTTTTAAGGAAGGAACCGCCAAACCAAAAATTATTAATAATTAATATTTAAAATTTGATGTTTGTGTGATAGGTTATGAAATATTTTGACAGATTCATTCATTCAGATGATAATCTTCGATGGACCAGAAGATCGG
>JAAERL010000428.1 GCA_024230435.1 Desulfobacteraceae bacterium | reverse complement strand
AGCCTGTTCTATGGTCTCGATCCTACTGCATTGTATCGGCTGGTGGCGCTTCATTATCGGTAATTAAGCGATATATCGAAAACCAAAATGGCGGCATCCATCCTGACATAGGGGCCACCCTACGCTACGCTTAGAGGATGGAGAATGCGCCGCTTATTTTTTGTTCAAAAAAAATACAATAAAATAAACCCTTATGATTTCACATTAGGAAATAGGCTTATAGGAATGGCTGACTGTTTGCACAACTCTGGAGCTTTGCAAGTCCCTGTTTTTTCATTGTCCCTGTTTTTTTATTCCGCTTTTTTGTCTAATTGCGCATAACCTGTATATTGAAACTAAAGGGATGATCTGCTATTAGTTAGCGGTTGCTACTTGTGGGCAGGTATAAGGGCGTATTTGTGGCGCCAAATTCGTGTCCGTGACAGTATAAGCTATGATTTCAACGAGGTAGTGCAGTGTATATGACTGAAAAAAAAGAAATACGAGCCGGATTTCTTGATAGTTTATGGAATTTTTTTGTTTCTGTTCGGCTGAGCGTTGTTGTTCTTTTATCAATAGCGGTGCTATCCGTCATTGGGACGGTGATTCCCCAGAACCAGAATCCCAATTATTATCTAAAGGCTTTTGGTCCTTTTTATTACCAGTTGATGGCCACAATGGATGTTTTTGACATGTATCATTCATGGTGGTTTCAATTGCTGATACTGATTTTGGTAATCAATATCGTGATCTGTTCCATTGACCGGCTGCAAAAAATGTGGTCTGTTATTTTCCCCAAGTCCCTGAATTTCAATTTAAAAAGGTTTCGCAGCCGCTCATCAAGGCGCGATTTCAATGCTGGCCTGCCTGTTGATGAACTAAAAGGCCTTTTTGAAAAGCGGCTTGCCAAAAAGTTCAGTTACTGCAAAACCGTCTCCACTGAAAAAGGATTCGCCTTAACTGCGGAAAAAGGACGCTGGACAAGGCTTGGCGTCTATGGTGTGCACCTGAGCGTGGTGGTGTTGCTCATCGGCGCATTGATTGGCCTTAAGTTCGGGTTCGAAGGCTTTGTCAGGATTGCCGAGGGGCAAACGGTTGATGCCATTCGGTTGCGTAATTCGGGCACATCGCTTAAACTCGGGTTCGCCATCCGCTGTGATGATTTTAATATAGAATTCTATAAAGGTGGAAACCGCCCTAAGGAATTCCGGTCCAGTCTATCAATCCTGGAAGACAAAAACGTAATTTTTGAAAAAGATATTATCGTCAATGATCCGTTAAGCTATAAAGGGATAAACATTTACCAATCTAGTTGGGAGCGTCTGAATAAAGAGGGCCCTGCGATGCAAGGGCCTCAAAAAGTACCGGAAATTATAGAGGTGAAATTCCAAAGTGCGGCATCAGGGATAATATACGCTCAAAGCAGTTCATTGGGAAAAACTATAAAAATTCCGGAGAAACTTGGACTGTTCGAGCTTAAGTCCTATCTGCCGGATGCATCCTTTCAGAACGTGTCACTGGGACCGGTCATCATTGGTGAATATACCAACCCGAAAGGCGAGACACAGACCATCCGGGTACCCTTCAGGTTTCCAAACTTTGACAAGATGCGTAAAGGCGATGTCATTATATCCGTAGTTGCGAATCTGCCGCACCCTGTTCCTGTTGAGCCACTTTATGCTACAGGGCTTCAGGTTAATTATGATCCCGGAGTCTGGGTGGTTTACGCTGGTTTCGTGATGATGATCGCCGGGTGCGCCGTTACCTTTTTTATGTCTCACCAGCGGTTGGTGGTAGAAGTTCGAAATGAAGGGCGGGCAGTCAAGGTTATGGTTTCCGGAACAAGCAATAAAGGTAAAATTGGTTTCGATATGAGGGTTCAGCGGTTGGCAGACCAATTGGCCGGTTTGGTCTCGAAGTCAAAAAATAAAGATTAGCACAGGCGTATTTTAGAATTAATATCAACAAGGTGAGTAATTCAGGAATAATGAAAACATGATTTCAAACTCCTTAATATTTTCCATCGTTACATTTATCTATTGTTTTGCGGGCATATTATATCTGGCGTCCTGGATATTTAAAAAACAATTACCTGCAAAGGCTGCTACATGGGTTGCCTGGGCCGGTCTGATTGGCAATGGCGCCGGCCTTCTTTTAAGATGGTTTGAATCTTATGAAAAAGGAAGCGCATACGGACATGCGCCCCTGACCAATCTTTATGAGTCGCTCACCTTTTTTGCCTTTATTATTAGCTCTATCTATTTGTTCGTCGAGTGGAAGTATAAAAGCCGGATACTCGGAGCATTGGCCATGCCGCTGGCGTTTCTTGTAATGGCCTATGCTTCCATATCTCCCGGCAAGCAAATACAGCCCCTTATTCCCGCGCTGAAAAGCAATTGGCTGATTGCCCATGTGTTTACCTGCTTTATCGGTTACGCAGCGTTCGCCATAGCCTTTGCTGTCAGTATTGTCTACCTGTTTAAATCCAAGGAGAAAGAGGGTAAAGATGCTACTGTCCCGGATCAAAGCGGGGCGCTGTCTACCGGTTTGCTGGACGAGTTGACCCATCAACTCATCATGTTCGGATTTCTTTTTCTAACATCGGGTATCATTACCGGTGCAGTGTGGGCTTATTCGGCATGGGGGCGCTATTGGGGCTGGGATCCAAAGGAAACCTGGTCCCTTATTACCTGGTGTATTTATGCCGCTTTGCTACATTTGCGGATGATGCGCGGGTGGCGGGGCAAACGGATTGCCGTGATGTCCATTATAGGATTTGTAGCCGTTTTGTTTACCTATTTCGGAGTAAATCTGTTGCCCGGATTACATAGTTATCAGTAGCCGCTGAGACGTTCCCGAAGCTTGCCTCGTTGCATTCATAACATCCATGCGTGGCCAATTTGTCCGATATCTTCGTTGCGCTGAAAAATTTGATCCCAGGAATATCACCCCTTGGTCATATCAATTACGTTGCCTGTGAAAAAATTTATGCACGTTTGATCTCGAACAAATTTTCCTATTTTGCCGATAGACACTAAATTGTTCGCACGATTGCGCTGTTGGCGCTCTTGGCTTAATTTTTCACGCTTTTGAATAGGCGTTATGCATGGCGAGTTTTATTAAGGAATTAACTTGACAAAAACAAGATGGAAAGTTAGAAACGAATTTTTCGTGGAGACCCGCCGGCAGCGGCAGGGGTCGTTGTCAATCCAAATGAAAATATTTTCGGGCAAAAGCCCGATTGTGTCAGGCGGAAACGGGAATTATATTTAATTAAGGCGATTGGCGGAAAAGAATATGCCGTATTGGGCAGGATTTTTTTTCGTCTTCAAGGCATGCCAAAGTTTGCACACTTAACGTATCTGCACCTTTGGCATAACACAGAAGACGGGAAAAAAGACATGCAAGATGGTATATTATTTAACACAAATCGTCTAACCTGCCTTCCGGGTCCGCCGGGCGGATTGAATAGGCGATTTGGCTTTTTTAAAAAAATAAGACGGAGTGTCCATGAGCGGTAACGTAGAACACAAGTCCGATGATGTGAACCATGATGCCAAGGAGGCATCATCCGCCGATCAAACCTCAATGACAACCAGCGGCAGTGGATCGTACATTTTGCTTTTTTTTCTTTTGGGTCTTGCCCTGAGCATGGTTGCCGGATGGGTGGTTTTTCCAAAATTGTTATATACCCAGAAAAAACAGCCGTTAGATTTTAACCACAAGCTTCATCTGAAAGAGGTGGATAGCGATTGCGCAAGCTGTCATTTTTTCCGGGAAGACGGTACTTTTTCAGGAGTGCCGGCACTTGAACAATGTTTAGACTGTCACTATGAGAAACTCGGCGAAAGTGTTGAAGAAACCCTTTTTGTCGAGCAATACGTTGATAAGGGCCGGCAAGTTCCCTGGCTGGTTTACTCGCGCCAGCCCGATTGCGTTTTCTTTTCCCATTCCGCCCATATTTATGGTGCAAACCTGGAATGTAGGACGTGTCATGGTGATATCGGTCACTCGGAGAGCCTTAAACCCTATGAGGAAAACAGAATAACCGGATACAGCAAGAATATATGGGGCAGTAACATCGCCGGGTTAAAGCAAGCCACATGGGACCGGATGAAAATGGATGACTGTGCGCAATGTCATGAAACAGCAGGCATTCACGACTCCAGTGTTCAAACCGGCCGCGATGCCTGCTTTGTTTGTCACAAATAACCGGAGCTGACCGGTTAACGTGTATCTGTATTCGGAAATTTTTGGGGGCGGTTGCAATGGCAAAACGATTAATAACTTTTGACCGGCGATGCCAGCTCCAGGTTGAGGAAATTTTATGAAACTCTCCAGAAGATGCTTTTTATCCTTTGTCGTTGGTGGCGCCGCGGGAACGGCATTGTCGCCACTTCCGTGGAAATTAACCGACGATCTGTCCATTTGGTCCCAGAATTGGTCTTGGACTCCGGTTCCACCCGATGGTGAATACACTCAGGTAAATTCTACCTGTACGCTATGTCCCGGCGGTTGTGGTATCGGTATACGAAAGGCCGGTAAGCGGGCCGTTAAAATCGAAGGGCTTGCCGGGCATCCCGTCAATGACGGTGGTGTTTGTTTGTTGGGATTATCAGGGCTCCAACTGCTATATGGCCCGGCCCGTGTAAAAACACCACTGAAAAGAACAGGTAAGCGGGGCGGCGGCCAGTGGCAAGCAATTTCATGGAAACAGGCCATTAAAGAAGTTACAGAAAAACTAAAAGAGCTGCGGAAAAAAAATCAGCCACAATCTCTGGCAAGCATTGGGCCAAATGGCAGCGGAACTGTTTCAGCATTAATCAGCAGGTTCATGAAAGCCTATGGCTCTTCAAACGATATGAAAATGGCGTCCAAACTGGATTCGGATGAACAGGCCTTATTCTTGACCCAGGGGATACAAAATGGGATGGTTGGCGCCGATGTGGAGAATGCGGATTTTATTTTGAGTTTTGGATGTGCTGTTTTAGATGGTTATGGTTCGCCGGTAAGAATGTTCCGCGCCAATAGCCGATGGAAAGAAAATAGCGCCACGCTGATTCAAATCGAGCCGAGACAGTCAAATACGGCTGCCAAAGCGGATCAATGGCTGCCCATTAATCCCGGTGGAGAAGCTGACCTGGCATTGGCCATGGCCAATATCATAATCAAGGAAAATCTGTATAACAGCAGCTTTGTCAGCGATAACTGCGATGGTTTGAACTCTTTTGTGCAGATGCTTTATGAAAACTATATGCCGGAAGATGCCGCCAGGCGAATTGGTATCGATGTGCAAACTATTATTGATTTAGCCCATCGGTTCGCTACTGCCGCCAGACCCCTGGCCATCAATGGGTATGGAAAAGGGCAAAATCCGAGCAACTTGAAAGAAACCTTAGCTATTCACGCACTGAACGCGCTGGTGGGAAATATCGGCAAAAAGGGCGGGATCACAGGTCTGTCTGCGTACGACTATATCCGGTGGCCGAAAGTGGTCACTGATACGGTGGCTGCTGCGGGGCTCAAAGAGTCAAGGCTTGATGGAGCCGGAACCAATGCCTTTCCGCATGCCAAATCCCTCCCAAATCGCTTTTTTGACAAACTCAGCGCAGGAAACACTTCCATTCAGGCATTGCTGGTTGCCGAGGCCAATCCCTGCTACAGCATGCCGGACACAGCGAAAATAAAGCGAGTATTCGATTCCATTCCTTTTATTGTCAGTTTTTCCTCTTTTATGGATGAAACTGCTATGATGGCTGACCTTATTCTTCCAAATCATACATTTCTTGAAAGATATGAAGATGTGCCGGTCAAAGCTGGATTAACAGCCCCAATCGTCGGCCTCTGCCGGCCTGCAGTTGAACCGCAGTGGGATACTCTTGATCTGGGAGATGCGCTTATCCGAATTGCTCAAAGCATTGGCGGGAGTGTTGGCGCAGCTTTTCCCTGGAAAAACTACAAAACCTGTCTGAAGCAAACCCTGGCGGATCAATGGAAGGATTTGGAAAAGAAAGGCTACTGGATGCCATCGCAATCCCTTCAGGCTGACGCTGACTCAAAGAATAAAGCTGGCGGTAAATCAGGCCGTTACGTGCTGATGGACGGCACACTTGAAACCATCTATATGGCGCAGGATGCTCCGCTGGAAGGAGACTCCCGCTCTTATTCCATGTTACTGATGCCGTATGATACCATTCGCATTACCAGTCTTCAAATCGGGGCGCCGCCATTTGTGATGAAAACTGTTCCTGATACAGTTCTGAAAGGACAGGACGGGTTCATTGAAATCAACAAAAAGGAAGCAACGGAAATGGGGTTTAAGCAAGGTCAAGCTGTCATAGTGACTACGCCTATAGGTGAAGCTCGAGTCCGGGTGCATCTTTCCAGCGGATTGGCGCCCGGTGTCATTGCCATGCCCAGAGGCTTGGGACACACAGCCTATGACGATTATTTGGCTGGCAAAGGAGTGAATATCAACCAACTCATCGGCCCTGTGGAAGATCCGGCTTCCGGTCTGGATACGGCTTTGGGAATTCGGGCTAAACTGGCCAAAGCCTAACTGCTGAAATGAGGATCTGATGAAGCAAGAGCATACACAACACCGATCTAAACGCTACGGTATGGTCATCGACTTGGATAAATGTACGGGCTGCGGCGCTTGTATGGTGGCATGTTTTTCCGAAAACAACGTGCCCTTCAAGAAAGATGAAACTGATAAGCGTTTAAGCATTACCTGGATGAAAGTATATAGAATTGACAATGGCCGGGACTTTCCGAACAATCAAGTGTGTTATATCCCAAGGCCTTGTCAGCACTGCGCAGGCCAGCACGAAGGGCATTCACCATGCGTGTCCGTATGTCCGGCCACGGCTACCGACTACAGCAGGGAAACCGGGATAGTTAGCCAGATTTATACCCGCTGCTTTGGATGCCGTTACTGCATGGGAGCCTGCCCATACCATGCGCGCTATTTTAATTGGTGGGATCCGGTTTGGCCGGAAGGAATGGAAAAATATCTTAGTCCTAATGTCTCGCCGCGTATGCGCGGTGTCGTCGAAAAATGCAGTTTTTGCTTTCATCGTTACCAATTGGCCAGGGATAAGGCATATGCAAACAGGCGAAAAGACGTGAAAGAAGCAGATTACCAAACCGCCTGCACTCAGGCTTGCCCTGCAGGGGCCATCACTTTTGGTGATTTGAATAATCCGGGTCACGCCGTGCACCAGATTGTAAAGCCCAATGACCATGTTGTGAAAAATAAAGCAGGTATATCCATTATCGGAAAATCCCAAAATCCTAATGTTTTTAGAATGTTGGAGCGTTTGGGGACGAATACCAAGGTTTATTATTTATCAAGCCGCGAATGGGTTCGCAAAGCCGGTGACAACTATATAGCTGATGAGAAACCGGAAGACATGTTCGCCGAACAAAAAAAACATTAGTAACTCGTCGATATGTTAATGAATTTCTACATAGTGCCGATCCATAAATAGAAAAATTTGGCCGGGATTAAGGTGTGCCGAAAATTTTACCGCAAACATCGTAATTGATATGCCCAAGGGGTGATGTTCCGGGAAAGAAATTCTTCAGCACAACTTAAGATATCGGGCAAATTGGCTTTTATGAATGGGCATTACATAAGGAGCAAGGAGCACATACCTTAT
Source organism: Desulfobacteraceae bacterium (assembly GCA_024230435.1). Classification (GTDB taxonomy): domain Bacteria; phylum Desulfobacterota; class Desulfobacteria; order Desulfobacterales; family Desulfosarcinaceae; genus UBA2230. The sequence continues at coordinate 37,266 of JAAERL010000428.1, read as the reverse complement.
GGACTCTGCATTGATACCCGAGGGCGTTAAACGCTGTTCGCTATGGAAATTTCTCTTGGCCCTATCCATTACAAGCGGTGTTCTGCTATGGGGCGTCATAGCTATGCTGCTATGCTGGATAAAGGGGCTTAACCAGACCAATATGAATGACTATTACGGATTCGCCCTTTGGATTTGGGCTGACCTGGCGGTGATTGCATTGGGGGGTGGAGCTTTCTTTTCCGGTTTGCTGAAATATATAATTGGCAAGGATGAACTCAAGAACCTGATCAATTACGCCGTTCTTATCGGTTTTATCTGTTACAGTTCAGCTTTGTTGATTCTGGCGATTGACGTTGGTCAGCCCATGCGGAGCTGGTTTATTTTCTGGCATGCCAATATACACTCCATGCTTACCGAGGTGGCGTTTTGCCTTTCGTGTTATTTTGCGGTGCTTACCATTGAATATATCCCTTTGATTTTGGAAAATCGTCAGATAAATAAAGTACCCTTTTTCCACCATCTCGCGCATAATATGCACGGGGTGATGGCCATTTTCGCCGCCACAGGCGCTTTTCTGTCTTTTTTTCACCAGGGATCTTTGGGAGGCGTTGCCGGTGTACTTTTCGGCCGCCCTTTTGCCTTTCGGGATCACATACTGATCTGGCCTTATACATTTTTTCTGTTTACATGGTCAGCGGCTGCTTTTGGTCCGTGTTTTACGTTGTTTATTACCTGGATGACGGAAAAAATAACCCGCAAGAAACTTGTCAAAGATAAGCCCATCCTTCTTCTGGCTAAAATTTCAGGCTGGATGATTGTTACGTACATGGTCGTTAAAAGCATTGATACATGGTACTGGGCAACACATACCGCACCGTCATTGGGTTTTAATTGGGAATTTTTCTTTAAGAATAATCCCCTTTATGGAAAAACCATGCTTTTTTCCGAAATTATCCTTGGGGGCTGGATTCCGGGTCTGCTATTGATATTCCGGCCTACCCGTGAGAATTCTGTAACCAGGACAACGGCATTTTTCCTGGGTATGGCAGGCGTTTGTATTAACCGTTGGGTGATGGTGCTGCAAACAATGGCCGTGCCGGTAATGAGCTTTGATTCATGGGCTATGTATATTCCAAGCTGGCAGGAAGTCGCCACCACCATTTTGCCGGTGGCTTACGGAGTGATTCTTGTTATGATCTCATACCGTTATTTACCGATTTTTCCACAGGAAAAGGAACTTAATCCCATTGAAGGATCTGCCGGATCTGTTGATAAGCAAGTTGGTCAAACGCCTGCAGGGGATGATTCACCATTGCAACCGGCACAGATATAAGGAGGAAAAAGCATGTTACCATTTTGTTTTGAATGGGTTTATGATATGGGGCATTTTGTTTTCCACGGTGGATTATGGTACGCCTTAAGCATCATCGGTATGGGTATGACCTACTGTGTTATTAAATCCGTGATTGATACGATTAAAGGCGGCAAAGGAAATCACCTCCATTAATCTTGGAAGCCTTAAAAGATAGTAATAATAAACGTTTTTCACACGGATTCCATGTGAAAAACGTTTTTTTTTAAACAAGCATGATAGTTTTTTGTCAAACAAACTAATGCCTGTCCGGAAATTGAAAAGCTGATTCGATATCAAGGTGTGCGATAAATTTTGTTGCAGGCATCTGCTTGATACGCCCAAGGGTTGATATTGCGAGGATAAAATTTTTCGCACACAACGTAAGATATCGGTTGAATTGGCAATTTATGGATGTGCATTAGGTAAATTGGTTATTTCCGGATAGGTTAAAGGCATACAGGGGGCAACTAAACGATGGATAAAATATTGGTCCAGGGAGGACGTAAACTAAAGGGAGAAGTGCGGGTGAGCGGCTCTAAAAATGCAGCCCTGCCGATTCTGGCGTCAGCTCTGCTATGCGATGGAGCCAACACCTATACCAATGTTCCAATGCTGCGGGATATTAAAAGTACACTCGAGTTGTTAAGCCATTTAGGTGTTCGATGTGAAAAACAAGAGCATGCCGTCCAAGTAGACGCCTCTACCCTTAACAACCATGATGCGCCTTATGATCTGGTTCGTAAAATGAGAGCTTCAATTCTGGTGTTGGGCCCACTGCTTGCGCGGTTAAAAAAAGCCAGGGTTTCACTGCCCGGCGGGTGCGCTATTGGCGCAAGGCCCATTAATCTGCATCTGAAGGGATTAGTAAGCTTAGGCGCCGACATTAAGTTAGACCACGGGTATGTCGAAGCTTCTTGTGATAGATTAAAAGGCGCGGATATCTATTTTGATATGGTTACGGTCACCGGTACGGAAAATTTGATGATGGCTGCAGTTTTAGCCGAGGGAAGAACCGTATTGCACAATGCAGCCCGGGAACCTGAGATTGTTGCCTTGGCAAACGCTCTTAATCAAATGGGCGCAAATATTACTGGCGCCGGCACATCGGAAATTTCCATTGAAGGTGTTGAAAGCCTTAAACCCATAGCTTTGGATATTATACCGGATAGAATTGAAACTGGCACGATTATGACCGCTGCAGCGTTGACCAATGGTGATGTGACCATTTTGGGGGCGCAGCCAGAGCATGTCCAAAGCATCATTGACAAACTTCGTTTGGCGGGCGCGCAAATTGATATTTATAATGATGAAACAATTCGGATTCAGGGGCGCGAAATCATCAAAAGTGTGGATTTAAAAACCCTTCCTTATCCGGGCTTTCCCACGGATATGCAGGCACAGTTCATGGTGTTGATGTCTGTTGCCAAAGGTTCCTGCCTGATATCGGAAACAATTTTTGAGAATCGCTTTATCCACGTCAGCGAACTAAGGCGCATGGGGGCTGATATCACTGTATCCGGAAATGTTGCTCTCATTAAAGGCGTATCAACTCTATCCGGGGCGCCTGTCATGGCAACTGATTTGAGAGCCAGCGCTTGCCTGGTGCTTGCCGGGCTGGTAGCTGAAAACACAACAGAGGTAAATCGCGTTTATCATCTGGACAGGGGATACGAATCCCTTGAATTAAAACTCGAATCTCTGGGAGCAGCCATCCAAAGGGTAAAAGGTTAGGCTGAGCTGATACACGGATTAGAATCGTGGAAGATTCGAATATATCACTTTTTCTTGCCCTTGATTTTTTTTGTTTTGCGTCAATGTGCGCATACACTTAAAATATAATCAGTATGCACCTATTTTTGCTTTTTAAAAACGAATACAAATCTAAGCGCAATAAGGCGATTGGCGGAAAAGAATATACCAGATTGAGCAGGATTTTTTTTCGTATTCAAGGCGTGCCAAAGTTTGCATACTTAACGTATTCGGGCTTTGGCATAACGCACAAGACGGGAAAAAAGACATACAAGATGGTATATTCTTTAACAGAAATCGCCTAACGTCTATATTGGCATTTTCTAAGCCGCTTACCACACAGTTTTCTATGGTAAGGGTTTTCATCACCTTGATTTTGTCCAGGTTTGATTGTTGTATGTGAGCTGTTTGTTTTGCGCCAACTTTTCAACGTCATGCTTTTGACGTTTCAATTGTCCAAATAATTCCATCATTCCATAAAATCAACTACATAAATAAGTTCGCATATTGTGGCACATTTCATGCTCAATTCGTTTAAGTGATAGAATTATTATTAAAGCTTAAAGTTGGATTCATAATCTGCCGATAATAAGCAGGATGGGTGTGTACACTATTTAAGCTAATGGATAAGGAGCTCAATTATGAAGGGTAAGTTTAAAAACAGATTTAAAACAATTGGAAATGATAAAGGTTTTACGCTTGTGGAGATGGCTATCGTCTTGGTTATCATCGGCATCATTATCGGAGCAGTTGCAAAAGGGGGAGACCTGGTTCGCAGTGCAGAGCAAAAACGAATTTACACTAAATTTTTAAGCGAATGGCGTCTTGGTTATCTTGCCTTTTACGATCGTACAGGAAGAATTTTAGGGGACACATATGACGATGTAGATGGTGGAACAGGGCAAGACGGCCAGGCGGATACGGCTAAGGGGGCCGAAGGGGCGCCAACTGATGATGGCCGTACAGCCTTGGGAACCTCCGGCGTGACCGATTTTTTAGGGCTCAGTGACGTCGGACTGGATACTCCATCTACCAATACTAGTAAAGCCTGGCAATACAAGTATGTGAACAGTAGCGGCGAAGCTAATTTGCTCAATATCGCCTTTGAGTGGTCGGGAACATACAATTACATGATGATAGATAATATTCCCAATGAATTGGGAATGGCCATTGATACCATGATTGACGGGGAAGCAGATGGAACATCTGGTAATTTTTTGGGCCCCGGTGGCACAGCCTGGGGAACAGTTCCTTCAGACACAAATACCGATGCCCGGTGGCTTATGAAATTTTAAGGGGGCCTTATTCGAATCATCAGGCATTATATTACAACCCTGGTTTTAGCGGCGGCATTTATCGCAGCAGCAATTGGTTGTCTATATGCCTACGGCAGGATGGATGCCCGGCAGGCGAATCTGGAGTCGAAACAGTGGCAGCTTAACTTTTTTTCCAGCGAGCAAGCGCAACAGAAACGGACTTTAAAGCAACTTGAGCAGATCCGGGAGTTTAATGAGCAAGCCAAAATGCTTGGATTGGCTCGCAAAGACTGGAATTTTTATGTTGTCAATGTTCAGGGTGAATTCAACTATGATACGGCTTTGCAAATCATAGGTCAATGCAAGGATTCCGAACGAGCCTATTATTGGCCGATATCCATGGAAATAAGCAATTTAAAAAAGGACGGTAAATCGCAGGCATCATCGTCTAATTCTTCTAAAAAACTTGCTGGTGATGTGCGTTTATCGGTTACCGGAAAATTTTTAGCCCGGCAGAAATGAAACTAAGACCACACACTTCACATTTGGTTGAACTCGATGGTGCTTTGCACCTTCTTAGTCCTGATCAAACACAGATAGTGGATGATATAGAGGACGTAAAAGGTGATAAATGGCTGGTTACGGATTTGCAAGAGGCAATATCGCGGCAGATGACCGTTGATGGGCCTTCTCAATATGCCGACCTGATGGTGCGTCGCAAATTACAGGAGGCAGGAGAATTTGAAGAGCCGGTTCATGTGATTTCCCACTGGAAAAAAAAACGAAGCAAAAATACCACTGATGTATTTTTTACGGCGGTTCCGTTACGTGTGGCAAATTATTATTTAGAGACGTTGCGCCAACATGCCGGAATTACACTGGTTGTGCCTATATACGCTGTTTTGCTTAAAATTCTTATAGATGAGGCTTTAAACGGGCCTGTGGCAGTGGTTCTTAGGCATGACCGTTTTGCAGAGGTTTTGGTCGGCGATAAAAAAAAAGTCTATTTCGCCAATCGCTGTGTTGCTTTTGATAATGAAGCAGAACGTATCAATGCCCTTTGGGAGACCATTGATTCAGATATTTCCGGTGTAGAAAAAGAACATCGCCTGAAGTTAAGTAAGCTGATCTGTCTGAGTTGGCCCGATGCCAATGAACCCGATTGCCCGCCGGATGGCAAGCTGCAAAAAATGGCATCTTTTCAATCACTTAATATTGGTGTTACTGCAAAATTAAGGACAATGGGAAAACTGTCTCTGGGCCAAAGTATTTCTTCTCAAACGGATAAATTGTTTTTCTTGTCCCGCCAGTGGGCCTGGGCTGCTAATTTTTCATTATTGATTTTGACGTTGCTGTTCGCCATAGGGTGGGTATATTGCCGCCAAAACGCAGAGCAGACGCAAAACCGTTTAGCTGATATCGAGCAAGAGATTAGAAGCTTCAGGCGAAAACAGACAAATATGCCCGATATTACGGGATACAAGGAAACTCTGGACTTTGTACGGGAAATTGAAAAAAAGAAAAGCCTGCCGTCATACACAACAATACTGAAAGATTTGACATGGCCCGAATTCGCAAATCTGGAACTGGAACGATTAAAACTTAACTATATGGATGATTACGTGCGTGTTGAATTGTATGGATTAATTAATTCGCCGTTCGATAAAGCCCACGATAGGTACCGGAACTTTTTGAATTTGATTGAAAGCCGGGGATATAGTATTGAGGAAAAAAATTTTGAAACCAAAATCAGTGAATCTCAGGTGGTATTGAAACTGAAACGGCCAGTGTCATGAAGGCGAAACACCATGGCATAATTACATTTTCTTTATTTTTTACGGTTTTGATTTCCGCCGCAGGATATTGTTTGTCCGATTATTGGAAAGAGCCTGCCGCAGACCCTAAAAGCAAAAGAGGTTTACCATCACAGTTTTCGATGCCATCAACATCAACTCTTAAAACTATGCAGGAATTGATGCCTGAACTGATGGTTTTGGCCAATCCAGCGGGTAGAAAACACTATGACGTCAGCCTGGCCCTTTTCGGGCAGAATATTTACTACAGTAACGCAAGGGCAACATCTGAAGACCGGGATGAACAAGGAAATAAAAGCGGCTCTTATCATTTGAGCCTGACATTTTTGTCGGGTTCAGCAAAGTATTGCATCTTGAATAATGAATTTCTGGCTCAAGGAGCCAGGCTTGATAACGGCGCTGTTATTACGAGAATTGAAAATCAACGGGTGTGGATCGTAAATAAGACTAAGCAGCATTGGGTTTGCTTAAATGAGGATATCTCAAATCAGGATATCTTAAATCAAGATGTTTTTGGCCAAGATCAAGATGCTGTCGCAATGGCGGAGGGGCGGCCATGAAAAAAATGCTGGTTTTGTTGAGCCTTGTTGTCCTGGCAGCCGGATGCGCTTGGAAACCGGCTGCTCCGATTCAGCCTGCCAATACTTTAAATACAGTTCATGAGAAAGTCCTGAACAGCTCTTCGGATCTTTACCAAATGCAACAAAAATTACGCGATGATATGCAGCAAAAAGAGGTTTCAGCGGAACCTGTCTTGCCCATGCTGCCTGTTTATGATCCTTTAGACGATCATATCGTTTCTTTTTCCATGGCCGATGAATCTGTTCATATGGTTTTGTATTCGCTGGCAAAATCCGTGGGAATGAATTTGATTTTAGATCCTGAGGTAAAAAAAGAGGATCGGGCCTTGACCCTGAATTTCGAGAACGTTTCGGCATCCAAAGTACTGCGCGAAATTTTGAGTACTTTTGATCTGTTCCATGAGATTGAAGATAATGTCCTTCGCATCCGGCCTTACCAGGAGAAAATATTTTATCTGAATTTTCTCAATGCCGAAATCGACACGGAGTTTGCTGTCGGCGGCGATGTTTTAGGGGCCAGCGATGAAAACTCTATTGGGGCGCTGGCCGGTAATTTTAAGGTTACAGGCCGTAGCTCCGGCAGGAGCAACCCATATGACGTTTTGGTGGAAAACGTTAGAGCCATTATCTCCGAGAAAGGCAAATATACAGTTAACCGAATGGCAGGCAGCTTATATGTCAAAGACAAACCGGCGGTGTTGACTTCAATTGCTAGGATGATCAATCATTTTAAGGAAATGGTCAATCGGCAGATTTTAATCGAGGCACGCATTATTGAAGTCTCCTTAACCGATGAACATCGCTACGGCATCAATTGGACTGCCTTGCGCGATGAGGCCGCCAATGTTTCAGCGGTGACTGCAACAGGCTGGAATGTTGGCCAGGGCATTGTTTTTTCACATCAGGAAGGCAAATTCGCCTTAAATTCGATTATTGAGTTTTTAGATTCTTTTGGTGATTCCCGGGTGATTTCCAATCCCAGTATCCGCAGCAAACACAGTCAGCCCGCCATTATCAGCGTCGGTACTTCATTTACTTATAAAAAGAGTATTGAAACCACCAGGACATCATCGGGCTCCTCCGATGATATTTCCACAGAGGTGGAGGTCAGTACGGTTTTTGACGGCCTGATACTGGGAGTTATTCCATTTATCGAAGAAGATGGTAAAATCAGTCTGATAATTAATCCTATTAAGAGTGATGTGGATCGGGAAAGTCTTGAGCCCGAAGACGTGGGAGTAGCAGGCAGTGGATTGAGCATTTCTCTTCCGGAAGTGTTGATTAAAGAAATCAGTACTACGATTTGTCTTAATAATAATGATGTAGCAGTTTTGGGTGGTCTGATCGATCAACGTAAAGTGTTACAGGACGATAATGTGCCTGGTTTATCCAAAATTCCCATATTGGGATATTTATTCAGAAATAAGGTGCAGGTCGAAGAGGCCCGTGAATTGGTTATTATTTTAAGCGTATCAATGGTATGAGCGTTATCTTTCAAACATTGCAGAATCTTAACGCAGACGAACAAGCCCAGGAATTTTTTCCGCAGAACTCTTACGGATCAATGCCGGCTGATTCTCAGCGGTGGTTTTCAGTAAATCGTTTGATATACATTGTAATTGGCGTTTTTATGGTGATCATTATAGGCTATGGCGCTGTTTTCGCAGTGATCTATTTGAAAAGGCATATATCGCCGCCTCACGGCCAAGCCCTTGATGACAGAATCCATAGCAGCAGCAAAAGCCAGGACGTTGTTAAATATTTAAAGATAGAGTCATCCGAATCCGACCAGAACGCAGTGTCCAAGACAAGCTATATTCTCCCGTCCGATGGGCAAATTGAAGGTAAAGATTTGCAGATGTTTGAAAATCCGCAGTCTTTAGTTATTGCAAAAGAGCCTGAGCATTCAGTGGGAAAAACATTTTTAGAAAAAACCGGACAAACTTTAGAAAGTTCTCAGCAAACAGCTACAATTCCTGGTAGCACGGCTGATCAGAAGCACAAAGATGTTTTGGATGAACAAGAACAGGCCCGGCGTCTGGAGATGCAAAAACTGCAAGCCCGGCGCAAAGCTGCCAGGGAGAAAAGCGCTCGTATCGAAAAAATTGCCGGCCGCCTTGAAAATGCTTTGACTAAATCCGATATAGAGCAGGCGTATGTTAGTAAGCTGTTTCGTGAATTGTCCCGTTTAAAGGGGGCTGACCATCCTTACGTGCTTGAACTCAAAGCCTACGCTCTGATACGGCAGGAAAATTATGCACAAGCCGAGAAAATCCTGTTGAAGGTAATTTATACCGATCGAAAAAATGTTGAAGCCGGTATTAATCTGGCGGTGATCGAATTTCGTACCGGCCGCCACCAACAAGCTATCGAACGTTTAAAACGGTTAAGACTGGATTTTCCGGAAAATGAGCGAGTGTTTAAGATGCTCAAAAAGTTAAAATGAACGTGTCTGGAACGGTCAATAGCCCATTGTCCAATGGTTGACACGTTCGGTTATAGCCGCAAACCGGTGGTGTCGTTATGCAACATTTATCGTATTTGAAAGCATTGGGATTGATCAGGCATCCTTTCCCTGTGGCCCCGGACGATGAAGTGTTCTATTGTTCAAACCACATCGAACAGGTCATCGCCGAAATAGAGCACGGTATTCAGGCACGCAAGGGATTTATGATTATAAGCGGTGATGTCGGATTGGGTAAAACTACCCTTACCCGTCGAATTCTGAAAAATCTTGAAGCTAAAAATGTGGATACATCGCTGATAATTCATACCAGCTTAAAAGATATTGACCTTCTTAAAGAAATTAACCGTGATTTTGGCATGGATGCCGGACCGGATTGCGCAGAAACCGTTGAGTTTGGGGATCACCTGAAAAAACTTAATGATTTTCTGCTTGCACGTTTTCGGCAGGGAAAAAATTGCGCAATTATTATTGATGACGCACAGAATCTGAATAGAAGCAGTTTGGAGCTGGTCCGGATGATTTCCAATCTGGAAGCAGACCGGCAAAAACTAGTGCAAATTTTGCTCGTTGGTCAATCTGAGTTATTGATTAAACTTAAATCGTCGCAATTGCGCCAATTGCGCAGCCGCATCGTTATTTCCAAATCTGTGAAACAGTTATGTATGGAAGAGCTGCGCAGCTATATTCTGTTTAAATTGAATCAGGCCGGCAACCAGGGGCGTATTAATATCACCTTGAATGGATTAAAAAAACTTTTTCGATTGACACGTGGAAATTTTCGTCAAGTCAATATGCTAATGGACCGGTGCCTTTATGTGATTTGCAATTTTTCCAAAAAACAAATCAACAACCGGGTAGTTCGTACTGCCGGTTTTGATCTTTTTCCGGAAAGCTATCGCGCCGAAAAATGCAAAATTACTATGGCGGCGGCTATGCTTGGATGCATGTTAACTGTATTTGCAGCGTACCCGATATATTCATTTGTGTCCGGTTCTTTATCCCAAAAAGCGCCTGCACTGGTTAGGTACTACAAGATAGATGAACAGGTAGCAGATGACATTTCAAACCAGAATGATAAAATCAAACTATCGAACTTTGTACAAAACGGTAATACTATGCCTTTGAGCCAGGCAGCACCTGATGTGCAGACGTTTTTGAAAGCCTATAACCTGGAGCAATACGGACCGGATTTTAAAATGGCGCTCGGCAATGGAACGCTTGGCCGTTTATCGAATAAAATCTATCGTCAAAGCGGTTACCGATTAGTGCAATTGCCAGATTTGCCGGAGCAGGTGCGCAGTGTGTATGGCGCCCTGGCGCTGGCGCAAAATTATTCCGATCACTCCAGGTGGCTGTTGTTTTGGAAACCGTCATTTGAGCTCAAGAACTTTTATTTCAACTACCAGAGCAAAGAGATTTTAAGTCTTCAAAAATTGCTGGCCTATACCCAATTTTATCACCATCGCTTAGATGGTATTGTAGGCATACAATTGATGAAATCCCTGGCCTCGTACCAAGAGCACAATAAACTTCCGGTCACAGGTTTTCCGGACGCCACCACTGTTTTTCTGTTATGTCATGGACAGGGGAGGCGCCCGGCATGACAACCGTTCAAAAAAAAAAACCCATCGGGATTCTTTTAAAGGAAAAAGGATTAATCACGGAAGATCAGATCCAGTTCGCCTTGCAAGAACAAAAGGTTACCAAGGAAATGCTTGGCGAGCTTTTTGAGAGCTTGGGATTTGTCACTCAATACGACCTGGTGACCACCCTGGCAGAACAAGGCGGTGCGGATTTTGTTGATATCGATCACATTTTACCGGATGAAGAGGTCCTTAAGGTTTTTAACAAGAACATTTGCTTGAATAATAGCTTTTTGCCGATGCGGCGCAATGGAAACAAAATTGATATCGCCGCGTACTTTGTCAATGATAATAAAATTCGGCAATTGGTGGGTCGCCAGACCGGGCTGGTTCCCAAAATATATTTTGCCGAGCGCAGCAAGCTCATCAATAGTATTCATAAATTCTACTATTTTCTTGAAAATCCAGTGGAAAAGCTGTTGGAAAACGAAAGCAACCTGCTTGCTCAGGATACGGAAAACTCCCGCAGTATGGACCAGTTTACCCGGTTGTTAATGCATCTGGCGATAAAAAATAGAGCAACGGATATTCATATCCAGCCATCTGGAAAGACAGTGAAAGTTGCTTTCCGGGTAGATGGTGTGATGCAGCAGGTCATGTCCCTGCCTTTGAATATGCTTCGCTTGGTAACCAGCATCAAAATGAAAGCGCAAATGGATATCGCGGAGCAGCGTTTGCCCCAGGATGGACGTTTTTCATCGACGATTTTAAACAATCCTTATGATTTCAGGGTTTCCACCACGGTATCACCTTATGGAGAGAATCTGGTAATGCGTATTTTGCCGGTGGAAAGTACAGTTATGGGTATGGCGCAATTAGGTTTTTTCGATGAACATATCCAGTTGGTGCAAAGGATGTTTAAAGAGCCTTTTGGGATTATTTTACTTACCGGGCCCACAGGTTCTGGCAAATCTACGACCTTGTATGCTGGTATACGGCGTCTGAATTTACTGGATAAAAACGTCCTTACCGTGGAAGATCCCATTGAATATGATATTCCTTTGATCCGGCAAACCCAAGTAAATGTGAAGGCAGGATACTCTTTCGCCAATGCCATTCGATATTTTTTGCGCCATGACCCGGATGTCATGCTCGTAGGCGAAATCCGTGACAAGGATACGGCGGCAACTGCTGTAACGGCCTCTACTACCGGGCATTTGGTTTTGTCCACCCTTCACAGCAACAGCGCCATTGGCGCTATTCCGCGTTTACGCGATTTGGGGATACGCCCTTTTTTAATAGCCGACAGTTTGATCGGTATCATCAGTCAGAGACTGGTGCGAAAGATTTGCGAAGTTTGCAAAACAACCTATGATCCGCAAACCTGGGAGATGGAATACCTTGGAAACTTTGATATTCTAAAGCTTTTCCGGGGAACGGGTTGCGAAGCGTGTAATGGATCAGGTTACATGGGCCGAACTCTTATATATGAAATCCTGACTGTGGATAAACAACTCGCCCGCCTCATTGACCAGGATATTGAAACGAACAGTCTATTAGAATTGGCTGTCACCAGGGGTTTTGAAGATATTTACAAGGTCGCGTTGCGAAAAGTGATGGAGGGGATAATCAGCGTAGAGGAAATGATCAGGGTTTTGGGCCATATTCGCCAGAAGGACGTATGAGCTATGAATTACTTTCGTTATAAACTGATAACTGCATCAGGAGAGGTTTCCTCAGGAGTAGTTAAACTTCCCTATCAGGAGACCATGTCGGCCATCAATCATCTGGAACGTGACGGTAGCATGACGTTGTATGTCGCAAAACTTGGAAATTTCGCCAAATGGCTGATCAAAATCTTCGAGTTGAGGCCGAAACAGCGTCTGCCGCGTATTGTTTTAGCGGAAATTCTAAACAATCTGGCATTGATGTTGCGGGCTGGGATGCCTTTAATTGCAGCTATGGAAGAAATCGTTGAAACCGCTGATTATCCAAGTATTAAAAAAGATTTTGCAGAAATTGTCAAACGTATTCAGGACGGTTCCGGTTTTACCGAGGCAGCGGAACTGTATCCACACATTTTCCCAAAAAATATTTTGTTCCTTGCCCGTATGGGAGAAGAAACAGGCAAGTTGGATGAAATGCTCAAAGACGCCTCAGAACATTTGCGGCGTATTCACAAGATTATCAGCGACACAAAGCAAGCTTTGTTATATCCGGGCTTTGTAATAACTGCAATCAGTGGCGGAATGCTTTTTTGGTTTGCTTTCGTGGTTCCTAAAATTGTCAGTTTGTTTAAAGAGATGGATGTGACTTTGCCGGCGATTACCTTGTATTTGATCGCAGTGAGTGAGTTTGCTCAGAAATATTATTTGTGTGTAATTGTTGGGATTTTTTGCCTAGTGGCAGCCACTTTGGTGCTTCGTAAGAAAAACCGTTCGTTTCGGAAAGCGATGGACAACGTAATGCTGCATTTGCCTGTTCTTAAATCCATTATAAACGCATCTTCGCTGGCCTATATATCAGAATATTTCTCCATGTTGATCAATGCCGGTATCGATATAATGCAGTCGGTTAAGATCCTGAATGAATCTGTCGGCAACGAGGTATACAAGGATAAACTCAAACAGGTTCGGGGATGTCTCGAAAACGGGGAGGGTATCTCGGACAGTTTCAAAAGTGTAAGTATTTTTCCGGGATTTGTGGTCCGTATGATGAGCGTAGGAGAAAACAGCGGAACTCTTCCCGAACAGCTTAATTATATTTCCGAACAATACCGGGAAAAGCTTTCAGTAATTGTGTCCACCATTGGAAAAGCAATCGAGCCGTTGGTATTGATAGTTGCCGGAGCGATATTCGCCATAATTGTTATTGGCCTGTTTTTGCCAATTTATGATCTGATTTCCGGTGTTTCGGCGTGATAACTGATTTTATCTATTGTGCAATACCGGAACTTTGTCTTGGTTGAGCAGATTTTTTCCACACTTAAAATAAGTGAAAATTACAATTTGCGGTTGACAATTTCTGGTGATATCATCGGTTCCATTGATTAATATTGACAGAACATATTGCTATGATTTGGCCCAAAATCATTCAGGACTGACTATGCGGGCCGGAAAATAGTCAACCGGCCCGCATTTTGATTTTTTTTATGGATACCTATTTTAATTCTTACTGTATATAGAGAAATACCGCACTAAATGCGCCCCAATTGTCATCGGCATCCTGGCCTCGGACGAAAACAATGTGTTGCCCAGGATTCATGCCGGTGGTGTCAATGGTTGCTTTCACATGTTCTACTGCAGTGTTGTAGGTTCCGTCTCCGGCAGTCATGGCCTTCGGGAGGCCGCCTTCCCAGGCCGGGGTGTTCACATAATATTCGGCAGCGCGAATTTGCTGAGCAGGTTCAGTGCCGTTGGAGTTGTTGTACCTGGTGTCATTAATGGTGGCGCTGATGGTAATCAAGGCGCCGGCCGAAACAGGTGATGATTGCGAGTCTGCTGAGTTCACGGTTAGATCAACCACATCCGGGCCAGCAGGTGTAAGGTAGGGCGTGCGCACAACCTTGGCCGCATAGATCAGAGACGGCATGTTGTCGGCAACGATGGTTTTTTCAAAATAGTCGCATTTTTCGAAAAAGGTTGTCCCCAGCTCAAAGGTGTAAGAAGCAATTCCCAATTCACCATAGCCCACGCCGTCTGTGGTGCCGTCTGTGGGATAAAGGCCGATGGATTGTTCGGGGCTATGACCGTTCCAATAGGCGAATTTACGTCCCAGTCTCTGGAGCTGTGCTCCATTCGGAGCTTTATCCTCTGTGTGTCCCCAAGGCCAAAGGACCAGTTTGCCATGACTGTGGATGTCCAGATAGATACCGCTGGTATCGTCATCTGCCGGATCGTCATCGTTGGGGCCCCTGTGGTCATCGAAGTTTGCGCGGACATATGATTCAACTGCCTGCACTTCCGGTTCAGAGGCAGGGCCGTTGCCACGGTATGTTTGATCGCACTGCCAATTGCTTGAACCACCGCAGCATCCCCAACTGAATGAAAAGTTGCGATTCAGATCCGCGCCGCGTCTGCTGCTAAAGAAGCTGCAGTAATTTTCATTGGTGTTTTTTCGCCATAGCTGACCCGCTTCGGCTTTTTTGCGGCCATCAGGATTGGTATGCAGCATCATATGTACTTCATGGTAGTCAAGAATCCAGGTAAAATCGGGATTTACGCCATGGCCCTGCACAAGGTTTTCAGCAAAGCGGGTGATTAATTCAGCGGTGGTATATTCCCGTGCATGAATAGCGGCAGTGATAAAAAGAATGGGTTTGGGGCCGGGAACAACCGAGTTGGTCAGCTTGAGGACCATCATATCATAGCCGCCAAGCCCTTGTGTTTTTCTCCATGAGTCGCCCGCATCAATCCATTGCGCCAGGTCAGGATAATCATCGGCAATAGATTGGGCTGCGGCGAAGGTTTCTTCCACCGTGCGATAACATTCGTAACCCGGAATGCCGGTCTGCGAGGCTGCTCTGGTTGCTGATCGTGTGGCCGAAAGTAATCTGGACAGGCTTTCAGGCGATTGTTCTTCCAGCAGGAACCCTAATTGGGTGAGTATGTCCATTTCTTCATGCGTTAATTTCATGACCAAATAGCCTTTGCTGTAATCGGATTCGATGGTTTCAAAGGATCGCAGAGCTTTCCGAGCTGTTTTAAAGTCTGGAAATTTTGCATGAACCAGCACCTTTTCTTCATCTTCGGCGGCCCAGGCAGGATTAACAGAAATTAAAGGTAAGGCAGCCACACTGAATAGAAACACAACGATTGGTAGAAATGCATACTTACTTATTTTCATACATTCTCCTTAAATAAATGATTTTAAGATCATTCGCCGGCATACCACCACCCGTGACGAAGGATCTTTTTACCTTGGCATGCAAAATAAAGATAATCATGCCACCCACGCCAAAAGTAGATCAAATAGCGATCCGGTTTTGCTACGGCTTTGATTTCGCCGTGAATACCCTGAAGTTTTTCGAATTGAGAATCGCCTTGATTTGCAACAAAATCCGCACTTCCCATCAAAGTGAGCAATTCGTTGGCAAAAGGGCGCTCTTTTACGAATTTGCGGGCGGCCATACGCATGACCTGATGTTTACGTCCGTTCCAGCGGTCTACCAAATCATTCCATGAGCCCCCGCCAAAGTGGCCCTGAATCCGGCGCAAGCGTTTGAATTCGGACGCCAATGATTCAAGGTCCGGTTCTCTTGTTGAATCAAGCCCTGTTTGCGTGCGCGAGGTAATGTTTGAAGCCTGGGGGCAATGCCAGTTGCACAAGAGGCAAACGGTGAAAAACAGCAGTAATGTGATGTAACGTGTTTTGAGTCCGGATTTAAAACGCGGTCTGAACATATATTATTCCTATTTTCCCAAACAGGCTTTTAGGGTGACCGAAAAGATAAATTCACAATTTTATTGCTTCGCGGCGTTATTTCTGCACGGCGCTGAAACGAAAGGTATGTCCGGAGATTAAAACTTTTTGCAGTAAAACAAAATACATCGCCATATAGAAGCATTACGTTGTTTTTGAGCAAGCCCTTAGGCAATTGTTTCCCCCTTGCCTAAGTGTGAAGCTTGAGCCGGTAAATGTTATAACGGATCTTATTGTTCTGGCGGATCTTATTGTTCTGGCGGATCTAATGTTGTGCAGACAATTGACAAAAATATAAAAGCATGCCGATTATCTATCTTCATCAATGGAAAAGAAAAATGTCAGATAAATTTGCCAAGGCATGTGGTTGCCGCTTTTGATAACTGCTATCAGATTGATTGTCTTTGGTCAATGAAAACTGGGAGCTTCAAAAAAAAACGCGGCTGGAATGAAACCCAATCCGCGTTTTTTTCAAAGGGCTTAGCAATTGCCGCAGTTTAACCTAAGGATGCATTGTTGGTTTTACCGTGTTAAACTGCTACTTAAAAAATTATCGTCAGCATTATAGTCAATTCAAACGGTCCTTTTTCAATCCATTCTCATGGTTGATATTTACACGGGCCGCTGTAGTACTTGTGTGACTGATCCGCGTAAGCGCCTTTAAGGATTGTCTGACGATCAATCTCCAATGTATAAGAACGCTGCACTAAATGCTCCCCAGTTTCCATCGGCATCCTGGCCACGAACAAAAACAATGTGCTTGCCGGGATCAATTCCGGTGGTATCGATTGTTGCTTGAACGCTCTCAGCCGCTGAATTGAAATTGCCATCACCGGCATCCATTGCTATTGGGCTGCCTTGTCGCCAGACAGGCGTGTCTATGTAAAATTCAGCTGCGGCAATTTGTTGGGTTGACTCCTTGCCGTTGGAGCCGTAATACCGGGTGTCGTCTATGTTGGCGCTTAACGTAACCGAAGTGCCTGCAGACGCGGCTGACGATTTTGAACCGCCAGCGTCAAGTTCGATCTCAAGCACATCCGGTCCTGAGGGTGTAATATATGGTGTGCGTACAACTTTGGCCGCATAGATCAGAGCCGGTATGTTGCCGCCAAGGATGGTGTTTTCAAAATTATTGCAATCCTGGAAAAAGGTCGTTCCTAGCTCAAAGGTATAAGAAGGGATTCCCAATTCACCGTAGCCTACGTCATCGGTGGTGCCATCGGTCGGATAAAGGCCAACGGACTGTTCGGGGGAGTAACCGTTCCAGTAGGCGAACTTGCGGCCCAGGGCTTCGAGTTGCGGGCCGTTAGGCGCCGGTTTATTGGTGTGTCCCCAAGGCCAGAGGATTAATTTGCCGTGGCTGTGAATATCCAGGAAGATACCGCTGGTATCGTCATCGGCCGGATCATCTTCATTGGGGCCGCGATGGTCATCGAAATTTGCACGGACATAAGCTTCCACTGCCTGTGTTTCAGGCTCGGAGGCAGGTCCCGTACCTCGATAGGTTTCACTGCATTCATTACCACTGGAGCCGCCGCAGCACCCCCAGAAGAATGAGAAGTTGCGATTCAGATCCGCTCCCTGACTATTGGAGTTGCTACAGTAGTTTTGATTTGTATTTTTGCGCCATAACCGGCCTGCTTCGGCCTTTTTCCGGCCATCGGGATTGGCATGGAACATCAAGTGCACCTCGTGATTGTCAAGAATCCATGTAACATCGGGATCTTGTCCGTATCCAAGCACCAGTTCCTCAGCAAAGCGTGTGACTAATTCAGCGGTGGTATATTCCCGAGCATGGATGGCTGAAGTGATGAAAAGAATGGGTTTGGGGTCAGTGGTGTTTGAATTGGTAAGCTTAAGGACCATCATATCGTATCCGCCAGATCCATCTGATTTTTCCCATGAATCGCCCACATCAATCCACTTAGCCAAATCCGGATTGCCGTCGGCAATGGACTTTGCGGTGGCGAACGTTTCTTCTACGGTTCGATAGCATGTGTATCCGGGGATACCGGCTCTTTCAGGTCTCTTGACCGTTGATTTTGTAGAAGAAAGAAACCGGTCAAGGTCTTTAGCCGTTTTTTTCTCCAGCAAGAACCCCAAGTCTGTTAGGGTTTGCATCTCTTGCGGTGTCAACTTCATGAATAAATAGCCTTTGTCATAGTTCGATTCAATTGTTTCGAATGACCGGACCGCTTTCCGGGCTGTCTTAAGATCCGGAAATTTTGCATGAACCAGCACTTTTTCGTTTTCATCAGCCCATACGGTATTTAGCTGTGTAAAAATTAAAGCTGTGCTCATTAGAAAGAAAACCATAAAAAATAACATGTTGCGTCTCGAGTCCATACACTTTCCTCCTGTAACTAATCGAATTGGGTCAACAATTATGTGTACTGGCTGTAAAATGCTTAAGACAAATTCAAGGTACTTTATAAGGCGAAATAAAGAAGGCCGTTTTAACTTAATAATTTTTGGCCTTTGACTCGTGATGGTTTCGAATTTCAGAGCATACCATTAATGGAAAGGTTAAGTGTTGGTAAGTTTTCCATAATTAGAGGGTACCGCTTATTCACATTTTGTCACAATAATTGCTATCAGATTAGATTCGCGGGGTCAATGAAAAGACGTGCCTAATTTTGACCCAATTATAATAGTGCGAAAATTTTATTCAAGGCTGATGGTGGTAATATGGCCATCGTTGTTTGGACCACTGTAGGCTATGGCATACATGCCGGAGGTGACCTGAACCATGGACGATTCGATTGCCTGACGGCTGTTATAAATTATGGAATCAAGAAACGAGCTGCCGATTTGGCCGGTTTCATCAATTTGCACTGTGATTGCAGTGCCCTTTTTGTTTTCTCCTTCATAGGCGATGATAAAAGTGTTGCCGGCGGCAGTCAGGATCACGGGGCGTTCTCCGTTATTCGTATCAAATTCCAGGCTGTCCACCGTGCTGTTTGTTATATCGCCATCCGCGGCAATTTCAATGGTCTTGACAAAGCCGTCATCACCATTGCCCATGTATGCAACCGCATAATATTCTCCGCTGATATTGATGATGTCGGGATAGTTGCATCTTGACGTATCGAATTCGAGCCTGTCGATGCGCGAGCTGCTGATTAGCCCTGTATCGGTAATGGAGATTGTGGCCACGAAGCCGTCACTGGATCTTCCTCGATGAGCAATAGCATATACATCACCGTCAATATGGATAAGTTTGGGCTCTTCGCCCCGGTTTGTGTCAAATTCAAGGGTGTCAATCATGCTATCGGTAATTTGCCCGCTGCTGTCGATCTGAACTGTTTCGACAAATCCATCATTGCCTTGTGCTACATTGGTGTAAGCTACAGCAAATATGTCACTGCTGATTTGTATCAGGTCGGGGTTGCGGCATTTACCATCAAAAAATTCTAATCTGTCAATGAGGCTATTGTCTATTTGCCCGTCAGAGTCAATCCGAGCAGTTGTGATACGGCCGGTGCTGTTATTATAATTATAGGCAATTGCATAAATCGAATCCGCAACATTGATAATTTTTATATCCAGTATTTTTTCAGTTGCAAATATAAAAGAATCGGTGGTGCTGTTGGCAATCTGGCCGTCGGAGGTGATTTGTACGGTTTTTATATAGCCGTTGTTATTGTTGCCGGTGTAGGCTACGGCATAGACATCGCCGCTAATATGAATGATGTCAGGCTCGCTGCAGTTATTTGTATCAAATTCAAACGTATCCTCAATACGGGAAATTCCGCCCGGCGCTGAGGCCCCGGCTGTGGTTACCGTAACATCCAATTCAATGTCGTCAGTGTTGGTGGAGCAACTTGAATCTGTGGCCGTCAATGTAAAGGTATAGGTTCCAGCCGTGCTGGAGCCGCTTTTACGTATCGCGCTTGTGGTATCGCCTGTGCTGTAAACCTGGAATCCGGTTGCCCCGCCTGCATTCAGCGTCCAGTTGATACTGCCCAGATAGTTGCCCGAAACAGAAAAGGTTTCTTCCTGGGACGGTGACGACCAGGTGATTGACGTGCCTGACCCGCTGGTTCGTGATGTGCTCAGGGCGCCGGTCACCTCAAGGGTAAACGAGGCGGAGTCGGTCAGCGGCCCGCCGTCCCCGGATGGGGTTGAATCCTCTGCTTGGATGGAAACCGTGTAATTGCCTGGGCATTGATCCAGAGTACCGGAAAGCGTGCCGGTTGAACTATTGAGGCCCAAGTCACTGAATCCTCCGTTGCCGGTCAATGACCATAGGTAAGACGTAGTGCCTCCCGATGCACTGAAAGTTGTCACATAAGAGCTGTTTACCGTTGCACTGGGAATGGAGGTAGTGGTTATGCTGAAAGAGCCGCTGCTGCACGAAGCGTGTGAGGAACAATCCGGATCATCACAGTTGGATAAACCGTCTGCGTCCTCATCGTTTTCACCGGAATCGTCGCATATTTCAGTACTGGAACTGCTGCTTGAAGAACCTGAACAGTTTTTCTGGTTCAATTCGTTGAGCGAGTAAGCACGCACCAGGTCATCATAGGTTGTGGATTGGATTTTTCCGGGGATATTGAATCCAGCGCCGCTTTGTCCGTTGCAGTCGTCAAAGCGGCCATTAGAGCCGTCCAGGTCATATAAACCGCTGCTGGCCAATACGAATGCCTGGTTGCTCGAATCCGATGCGCCGGCGCCTGAGCATGGGGAGGCGGTGGTGGTATGGGCAATGTTAATATCAAATCCGGCTACGCTGGCGCTGGCGATGGCTGTGCAAAAAGCCGAAGCATCGGCAAAACTTTCGGTCAGATTGCTGCTTGCTCCACTAACACCATAGACCGCGTATTTTATTGGAGCGCCCCAGATATCATTTCCGGATGACAGCCCAAGGGTCAGATAGGGCAGGTTGCCCGCGAAAGTTCCGCTATCTTCGATGCCATCGGCGCCGCTATCGGCAAAGGGTAATCTGTGGTTTGCCAGGCTATAGCCTTGCAAAGCGTAATCCGCTC
Source organism: Desulfobacteraceae bacterium (assembly GCA_024230435.1). Taxonomy (GTDB): domain Bacteria; phylum Desulfobacterota; class Desulfobacteria; order Desulfobacterales; family Desulfosarcinaceae; genus UBA2230. Next base: position 16,071 of record JAAERL010000428.1, on the reverse strand, counting down.
TTTCCAAAAGCGCCTGTGATTGTTTTATTTTTGAAGATTGTATCAGCGATGGCAGCACAGTGGCCAAAGTGGAAATAATGATGCCCACAACAACCAGAACGACAGCCATTTCAACCAGCGTAAATCCTTTTTGGATTGAAATAATCCGTTTTGTATTCAAGGGCGGTACACTTTTTCCTGATTCCTTAAAATGAAGGATGCATTTATTCCGGTTTCAGGTCCTTTTTAAGTTTTTTTTCAATGTCATCGAAAAGGTCCTTCTTTTTCTGCGCTTGCTGTTCTTTAATAAGTTCAATTTTATCAGTCATTTTTTGGCGCTCAAGTTGAAATTTTTTTAATGCATTGTCCAGCTCGCTGGACTCTTGCTCATCTGAGAGATCTTCAAGTTTCAAATGATTTTTAATAACCAATCGTATGGCATAAGCTATCTCTACCTCATCGATAATTTCGGCTTCTTTCAAGCGCCGGCTGATCAGCCCGGTTTGTTCCAGAGAAATTCCGAGCAAAAAAGAGATTTGGTCCAGTGAAGGCGGTGTAACGTGTTGATGTTCCAGTAATCGAATGGCCGCCACGAATAAATGGCCTTCATCATATTGGCTTTTAGGTTTCATAGATAACTTCAATCCTTGCAATTTGGTTCCATAAATTAATTATCGGCTGTATTTTTTTCAGCTTGAGTAACTGCCTTAAAAACTTGATCATCTTGCTTGACAACCCAACTAATGAAGAGTAACATGCGATCAAAAATTGTCAAGAAACAAACCCTGGCGCAAAACAGACTGCTGGTGTTTATTTAAAAAGCTGTATAGCGTTTTTGCCCATCCCAATATGGCGTCACTTAGAGCGGATGCCATGCCAATTCCTGAGAATTATAAGGAATGAGGAATGTATAAAGGCCCTTAGCAGGTGAACCAAATCCTATATAATCCAGTCAAAAGTATTCAATCTTCATTCCTGAGTTTACAGAAAACACTGATGCCGTATCTTGGGCACATATGATTAAAGACGATAAAGAGGGGGAAACCATGACGGAAATCGTTGAAGTTAAAGGCCGGGAAATAATTGACTCTCGCGGCAATCCAACCGTGGAGGCCGATATTACACTGGCCTGTGGCGCCAGAGGCCGCGCCGCAGTACCTTCTGGTGCTTCCACGGGAAGCAGGGAAGCTCTTGAGCTTCGGAATAAGCGTGCAAAAAGATATAGCGGTAAAGGGGTAATCGACGCCATTAAAAATATCAATATGAATATCGCCAATGCAGTTCTCGGTATGGATGCGGCAAACCAGGCGGAACTTGACAGGGCAATGATTGATTTGGACGGAACACCCAACAAATCCAATTTGGGAGCCAATGCGATATTAGGTGTTTCGATGGCAACGGCCAGAGCAGCGGCCGCAGCCTACGGATTGCCGCTTTATCGTTATTTGGGCGGCATCAACGCAAATGTTTTGCCCGTGCCGATGATGAATGTGATAAATGGCGGGGCACATGCAGCTAATAATCTTGATATTCAGGAATTCATGATTATACCTTTCGGGGCGGTATCCTTTTCCAAAGCTGTTCAAATGGGCGCTGAAACCTTCCATGCCCTGAAAAAAATTTTGAAAAATAAAAAACTCAATACTGCGGTAGGCGATGAAGGCGGGTTTGCTCCGGATCTTGCAAGCAATGAAGAAGCATTGAAGCTTATTATTGAAGCAATTCAAGCTGCGGGATATAATCCGGGCAAGGATATCGGCCTGGCGTTGGATGCCGCGGCAACCGAATTCTATGACAAAGGCAAATATCTTCTCAAATCGGAGGGCCGTAAGCTTGATGCTGTAGCAATGATAGATTATTATGCTGAACTTATTGAAAAATATCCCATTGTTTCTATTGAAGACGGATTAGCTGAACAGGATTGGAAAAACTGGCGGCTGATGACCGAGACTTTAGATGAAGCTATACAGATTGTAGGTGATGATGTTTTTGTAACCAACCCGAAAATATTAAGCAAAGGCATAGATGAAGGTGTGGCCAATTCCATATTGATAAAGTTGAATCAAATTGGCACGGTTACCGAAACATTGGAAGCCATTTCAATAGCCTCAATGGCCGGCTATACATCTGTTATCTCTCATCGCTCCGGGGAAACGGAAGATTGTTTCATTGCTGATCTGGCGGTAGCCGTCAATGCAGGTCAAATTAAAACAGGCAGCCTGTCCAGAACTGACCGCGTAGCCAAATATAATCAGCTATTGCGTATCGAGGAACAGCTTGGCGCCAGTTCTGTCTATGGGCATGACTTTTTCTTAGCAGAGTGAATTTAAAAATGGTTGGATCTTCATACAATTTAATTCACGCAACGGATGCCCGCCAAAGTGACGCCCATCGGCAAATGGAATCTTGCGGCCTTTGGAGATATTGCTTTTCTGGTAAAAAACGGTACTGGTTATTGCCTAATATATTCCTTCATAAATTTGGGGCGCCGGCTGTGATACTGCTGATCATTTTAAGGTTGCTGGCTCCAATGCCGTCTTATGGGTATGTGCTGGAAGGACCCCATATCCTGGATATAATGATTAGCAACTTTAAAGCTGCGAAAACATTAAGAGTTCAGCAAAAAACTGTCGTTTGGCAGGTCGGCATATCCCAAAAGTTGGTGGAACTTGATGAGACTTTGAGCTTTATCTATCCCGGTCAATTTCGTTCGGATGCCCGGTATGAAGACACTAATCGCATTTTCGTCGTATCTCATGGACATGCGCTGACGGTTGTAGATGAGAAGATCGTTTCAAAAAAGGAAGGGCGTTATGATAAATATAAAGATCCCCTTTTATATTTTACCCGGACGAAAATGCTTAAAGCCCTATTGTCTTTAGGCGTAGATATAGGGATAACCAGTCTTGGACGGTTTGATGACAAAGTTGCCTATGTTATCGGCGCGAACTACCCTGATACCTCTGTGTCTCAATTATGGGTGGACAAAGAAAGTTTTCTTCCACTCAGGTTACTTGTCGTAAACAAAAGGCGCGGCGTCGCCAATGAATTTTCCAAAATTGAATTTATTTATAAAAACTGGCAGAAATTCAAAAAGTTTTGGTATCCTATGCTCATTGAAACCTATCATAACCATAAGCTTATCCGCCGGATGAATGTGCGAAACGTAAAGGTGAATGAATCTTTTTCCAAGGATTTAATGAACTTGAGGCGCCTATCCACCCTATATTCCGAAGAAAGAAAACAACCGGTTTCCCCGCCTTCCGATGAAATTGATGAAATGCAACAAGTAATCGATGAATTTAAAAAGAAATTCGAACCATAGGGAGCTTACGTTTAGAAAAATTTTATACATTAGTTAGCGTCCATTCCGGAAATGGCGGATTCACCTGTTTTCAGATGGAAGCTATTTATCATTTTCATTACCTCCATTCTTTATTTAATACCTTTATAATTGCGATTGGAAAATGCCCTTTTGCATAGCAAGCGTTTGTGTTATCAAGGGGACCAAGAAAAAAGCAAAGGGAGGCATGGCTGAACGTATGAACGGTAAGGATACAAAATATATTTTTATTACAGGTGGGGTACTTTCTTCTTTGGGAAAAGGATTGGCTTCAGCAGCCATTGGAGCGTTGCTAGAAAGCCGCGGATTGACGGTTACGCTTCAGAAGCTTGATCCTTATATAAATGTAGATCCGGGAACAATGAACCCCTTTCAACATGGCGAGGTCTTTGTCACTGACGATGGGACAGAGACGGATCTTGACTTGGGCCATTATGAACGATTTACGAATGCAAAATTGGGACATAACAACAATTTCACTACGGGCAAGATTTATCACTCGGTGATTACCAAAGAGCGCCGTGGCGATTATTTGGGTGGTACGGTGCAGGTGATTCCCCATATTACCGATGAAATCAAAAACTCAATCAGGTTGCTCTCCAAAGATGCGGATGTCGTTCTTGTTGAAATTGGGGGAACTGTCGGGGATATTGAGAGTTTGCCTTTTCTGGAGGCAATTCGGCAATTCAGGGCTGATGTCGGCAAGGAAAATGTGATTTATATCCATCTGACTTTGGTTCCATATATTGGCACTGCCGGAGAGGTTAAAACCAAACCAACTCAGCATAGCGTAAAAGAGCTTCGCAGCATTGGCATTCAGCCGGATATTTTGTTGTGCCGCACAGACCGCTTTTTATCCAAAGATATAAAATCTAAAATTGCTCTTTTTTGCAATGTGAGCAATGATGCTGTTATTACAGCAAAAGATGTTGATTGTATCTATGAAGTGCCCTTGGTGTTTCATCAAGAGGGATTGGATAATAAGATAATTGAATTGTTAAACATTTGGACAAGGACTCCCCGGCTGGAAAGCTGGGAGCAGTTGTGCCGGCAGATTAAGAATCCTGTTTATCGGATAAAGATTGCCATTGTGGGTAAATATGTTGACTTGACCGAATCGTATAAGAGTTTGAATGAGGCTCTTTACCATGGCGGATTACTCAACAACAGCCGTGTAGATTTGAAATTTGTTGATTCAGAATCTCTTGCTGAAGAAACTTGTCACTCAATGTTTAATGACGTTGACGGTATCCTTGTGCCAGGTGGCTTCGGTTCTCGTGGATTTGAAGGAAAAATTCGTGCAGCCAGATTTGCACGTGAAAACAATATTCCATTTTTTGGTATTTGTTTGGGAATGCAAGTTGCTGTGGTTGAATTTGCCCGCAATGTGGCCGGAATTGAAGATGCGCATAGCGCAGAAATGGATACTGCCTCGCCCCATCCTGTAATTTATTTGATGAAGGAATGGTATGACGAGCAGTCAAAAAGTATTCAAAAGAGGGATACCGCATCCGATAAAGGCGGAACCATGAGATTAGGCGCCTATCCGTGTCATTTGCAAAAGGCAACGCTGGCTCATATGGCATATGAAAAAGATGATATTTCCGAGCGTCATCGCCATCGGTTTGAATTCAACAATGAATATCGGGATGTGCTGGAAAAAAGCGGCATGGTTGTAAGTGGCGCTTCACCGCAAGGTGATTTGGTTGAGATCATTGAACTCAAGGACCATCTATGGTTTTTAGGCTGCCAATTTCATCCGGAATTCAAATCCAGCCCCATGAATCCACATCCGCTGTTTGCTGATTTTATCAAGGCTGCGTTGGAAAAATCCGATCACCGCTGCATCCGTGATTAGGTAGTACATTGGCTAATTACGATCCTTGATTTTAATCTAATTTGCCTGTTTAAGGCTGGCCGATAGTTGAGCATTAGGCGATTGGCTGAAAAAATATAGCGTCTTAACAGATACCGTATTTGGCATAGTTTTTTTCCTATTCAAGGCGTGCCAAAGGATGCATACTTAACGTATTCGTACCTTTGGCATAACGCACAAGACGGAAAAAAGACATGCAAGATGGTATATTATTTGAAAAAAAAACCGCCTTAGGGCTATTTTCGGTGTTGCGCCATTATATCAATACTTTGGCGCGCCATTGAAAATAGCCCTAAAAGCTTGTTCCGATCTTTTGCCCTTTTTTACTAAGCCCGCGTGTTTGATTCTTTCAGATTCGGTGTTTTTTGATAAAACAGATAATAAATCTGACTATTTAATGTCAGGCGCCGTAAATAGAAAGAATTAACCCGGTGTTTACACCCCATTTGCAGCTAATGGCCGATCAAGGGGGAAAGGGTACTTGGTATTGGTGGATATCCCCGAATCCCGGTAAAATATTTTTTAGGCTGTTAAATAGCATATGTACTGGCCGCAAAATATCTTTTCCCCCAAAGGATATTCAGGCAGGTACACTATCGCTGTTCTTTTGCATTGTCTATTCGATAATTTCCAAGACAGTGCGTTTTTTTACCTTTGAAGATACCGCACTTAAAATGGTTCTCATTGCCTGTGCGGTTCTACCTTGTTTGCCGATAACCTTTCCTAAATCTTCCTTAGCTACTTTTAATTCAAGCACGGTAGTTTGGTTACCTTCGACTTCGGAAACCGTGACCTGACTGGGATTGTCCACGAGCGATTGTGCGATGTAGCTGATCAGCTCCTTCATTACTTTCTCCTTTTTCTGGGCGTTCGAGATAGAAACCCTTCCGAAATACAGTTAGGATACAACTAAATAGGTGCAAGTTTTAGTGTGATGGGTATGTGAATAAATCTAATATAGCAAAAGTAATTAAAAAGGCAATACTAAATAAATACGGAAAAAATTCGGTAATAATCTAAGTACTGATTTGAAGGAATGTATTAAGCGGATTTGCTGTCAAAAGAATATACCACCTTAGTTGTCCTTTTTTTATCCTTTTTGACGTTGCGCCAAAGGTCCGAATACATTGAGCAGGTATGCTCTGGTGTGCCTTGAAGTGAAGTGGGCCCAAAGCTAAGGCCAATTTTGCCTTTTTTAAGCTACGCATTGAGGCCATTTTTGGCCTCAATTTACCGTCTAAGTTAAGGCTGGCGCTGTTTGGCACATGGACTCAGTCTTTTGTCTTGCTCCCATGCTTTGGTCCCTTATGCACTAAATCCCTGGGGTTTGGCCCCAATAAAATCTGGCTGAATTCATTTGTGGCTTAGTAACCGGTTCGGATTTCGAGGCCCATAATAAAGCCGAAAAACACTCCCGCACAATTTGATTTTTTTTGTTGAATTTTTTTCCCGGCCGCCCTAACGGGTACATATTTAATAAAAATAACATATTAGTTATCCTCGACTTTGACCATTTCTGAACAGATTGAACGTATTTAGTCTGTAAGTGCCTGATTTTATTGATCCTGGCAAATAAATTGTCAAAATCTAAAAAGCCAATTAATTCAAAAGGTTATTAAAAAATGGCCAAAGTTGAGTTATCCAGTTCTTTGATAATTGGTATGGGGTTGCAACAAGTCACAGGTTGTTGCGTAAAATCAATTCCTAAAATAGTCTGGTGTTTTTTTTGTTTGCTTCAGGCAGGGTAAAACCTGCGTTGCATTTCAGTCAGACCTAAAGAAACGAAACACAGATTCGAGTTGGGGGCGTCAACTCATGGGACAGGGGATATAAGACCATCTTTGATGGCAATGCCTGCCAGAATCCAGAATCCCAAAAGCTTTTAGCTTTGGGAGTGCGTCAAAGCAGTCACATTAATTGAACTCAATAGCTATGCCTTCATTATTGCGCCATTTAACGGTCCCGTTTCTTTTTACATGTTTTTTCCCTGTAGTATAAGGAATGCTTATTGTAATATAATCGCCCTTACTAAAAATGTTAGCGCTATTTGTTTTTATAAAAGCGCCACCAGTACTCAAATTTTTCAAGGTTCCCTGGTATGCACGTTCCCGATGTGCAAAAATTACATCAACCGTGTAGTACATTCTTTCATGAAATCTTTTAGGTTCAATTCCCTTCTTCATTTTTAAGGTAAGCCCTTTCAAAAGATGTGTTTGATATCATGGAAAGGTAGATTGTTTTTTCAAAGTTCTTCACCTTCTAATTTACATAATACCAGCTTTAATAACCTATACTGGTGTGATGATGCGAATATTTGAAACGCTTATACTGTGTAGTATCTTGCAATGCTATATATCATACGATGAATTAAGTTACAAAGCTTGACTTTTTAGTCATTAAGCGATAAACGGCATATCTTCTATATGTTTGAAAATTAACAATATTTTATTTAATATGAGGATTTGAGACTACTGCTTATGGCAGTGAGAGAATAGTGTTTTTCCCAGTTGCCGTATGTTTTGTATCCTAACAGTGTCACTGTAATAAATATAGCGAAATATGATCATAATGGGTGATTTTGTGGTAAAAAAACGTATCCAGGAAATGCCTCCATGGGAGAGGCCGAGAGAAAAATTGTTGGCAAAAGGGGCCGCTGCTTTATCAGACCGTGAACTTATAGCAGTTTTGTTAGGGAAAGGAACATCGAAAATAGATGTAATGACTTTAGCTGATAACCTATTGAAGGTTTTTGATGAAAATTCAACAATTCCTGACCTTAAGGATCTTTGCAGAATAGATGGCGTAGGAACTGCGAGAGGAACATTAATATTGGCTGCTTTTGAGTTTTCCCGTCGGCGTATACATTCCGAAAATGTAAGAATTGGTTTACCTACAGATGTATATCCACTTATCCGGCATATGGCGGACAGAAGGAGGGAACATTTATTAAGTATTTCATTAAACGGCGCTAATGAAGTTATCGCAGTCAGGACAGTTTCGATTGGATTAGTAAACCGTGCCCTGGTGCATCCAAGGGAAGTTTTTGCCGATCCCATTATGGATAGGGCCTCGGCTATTGTTGTGGCGCATAATCACCCTTCCGGCAACTTGACGCCCAGCCAGGATGATCTTGCCGTTACATTGCAATTGAAGAAGGCCGGTCAAGTTCTCGGGATCAGATTGCTGGATCATATTATTTTTGACAATCGAACGTATTACAGTTTAATGGAAAAGGGCCAGCTATAAATTATCTTTGATATCCGTGAGCGCTTTGCTGACACGATTAATTAAAGCCCAAATAGCATCTGCGGGCAGGACGGCCTCAATTGAACGATCAACAAGAATCCTTATTCGGGCATTAAATTCCTCATCGCCTGTCCAGAGCAAATAATAGATCGGAATTCTGGGAAAAGGGTTTAAACAGAAAGCCTTATCAGCCATATCAACCGGGCTTGCTCCTAAAAAAAGGCAATCTCGTTGAAATGCCTCAGGATTATTGCCGTACCATTCTACAAGGGGATCTGTTTTTATTTCATGGGGACCTTGGAAAAAGTGGCCTTGTTTTAAATCTTTTAGGCCAACAATATCCTTACCCATTGGATAGACTTCAGATACGGCTTTTAAATACATTACCACTGCGAGTTCCAGCAAGGGATCTTCCCTTTTTATCCAATGACCGTTTCTTTTGTGCATTAAACTGCGCTTTTCGATGTCAATCCGCAGGCTCTCCCGGAGAAAATCGAATTGAAGGCAGCTATCGCTGATTTTTTCAAAAAAGGTAAAATTAATCAGATCGTTGATAGATCGGCTTGTAACGTGTTGCCAATAAATTTCAAATGTTTGCAGGTGCGATCCATCAGGGGCATAGTCTTTTTGCGATTTATAACCGGGGCTGTTTTGCATGAATCTGACTATCCTTTTTTTATCTCCTGTTGATTCGATCGGCGAGTTTCAACCTTGCTGGCAAGAAGTGCCTTGACGCTGTCTAACGACACTTCCCGGCGGTGGAAAATTCCGGCTGCAAGGGCTGCCTCCGCGTTTGTTTGGGTAAACACTTCGTAAAAATGTTGCGCTGACCCGGCGCCGCTGGATGCTATGACAGGAATATTGACAGCGTTTTTTACCGCGTTGATCAACTCCAAGTCAAATCCTTCATTTGTGCCATCGCGATCGATACAATTTAAAAGGATTTCTCCAGCCCCAAGCTTTTCGCATACCTGGGCCAATGTAACTGCGTCAACGTTACGGGGTTCACGGCCGCCTTTGATTGTGCATTGATACCAGCAATATTTTTCGCCATTTGGGCCAGTTTGTTTTGTTGGAATAACATGATGGCCGGTCGTATCAGGACAGTCTGTGTAGACACGCCGCGGATCAATGGATATAACCACCGCCTGACTTCCATATACCTTTGAAATTTGTTCAATGGCGCTTTTACCGGTAGCAATGCCGGTTTTAAGGTAAGCTTCTACAATACCAACAGCATCGCTGCCTATGGATATTTTATCGGCGCCTGCCCTGAAATATGCGGCCGCAACCTGCAAAGCAGAGTAGTGCTGCCCATTTTTGTCCGTATAATCGCGAATTCCCCCGCCAATCGTCAAAGGCACAAAAACATTTTTGGATGTTTTTTTCAGCACATCCAGCATGGGTGCATCTTTCAGGGGAAAGTCCCTGAATCCCGTTATATTAAGAAAGGTTATTTCATCGGCCCCTTCCCGGTAATAACGTTTGGCAAGCTCAACAGGCTTTCCAAGGTTGCGAACAGCGCCAGCTTCCCGGACATCATACTGATCCCCCTTGGTTACAATCAAATCTCCCTGATCATTGGCTCTTACATCCAGGCACGCGATGATGCGTTTTGCTAGAACGGCCGGTTTTTGGGCAATCGGCGATACACAAATTGGCTCTTTATTCTCGATAAAGTTTTTCAACAAAAGCAGGCCGGCTGGGCCACTTTTTTCAGGGTGAAACTGCGTTCCGATTATCGCGTCTTTTTGAACGGCGCTTACAAATTCATAACCGTAATTTGTGGTGGTCAAAATAACGTCACTGTCCTTGGGAACGACGTGATATGAGTGTACAAAATAGAATTTTTCCTCAGGATTTAAAGTGCTGAAAATTTGGGAGGTTTTTTTTATGCCGATTCCGTTCCATCCAATATGCGGAACGGCTTTATCAATATTGAACAGATTGACAGTTCCTTTTAATATTCCCAGCCCTTTGGTTCCGCCTGATTCTTCGCTGAAATCGAAAAGTGCGTGCATTCCCAGGCAAATACCAAAGAAGGGCCGCTCTGATTGCAAGTATACCTTTAGAGGTTCGATAAGATTTTTTTCTTGCAATATTTTCATCATATTGCCGAAAGCGCCGACTCCTGGTAGGATTAATTTGTCAGCAAAAAGAATATCCTCGCTACCTTTTGCAATTTGAACGGACTGGCCCAAATACTCAATAGCGTTAATTACACTGCGTACATTACCAGCGCCATAATCAAGTAAAGTTATCATAAGAAACCTTTAATTCCTGAGATTAAGCTAAAAAAAAGCCTTTGAACTGTTCGTGAAAATACTTAACTATTTAGAAATTTGCAAGTTTCAAATCAATCGTTATTGTGACGGATTTTAGATTCATTTTAAAGATGCGCCAATGGATAAATACTCTTTGATTGTAACCATTAGCGCAACAGACGAAAACGGATTCAAAGGTAAACAGAATTGGGTAATTTCCAAGCCCCTTGAAAACAAAATTTTTCCATCGGTGCAAAATGTCCGTTGACAGGTAAAATTTCGGTAAATCAATGATATGAACGTATTAATGTTTTGACGTAACGTGCCGATAATTGAATTTATCTATGCCCTTGGTGCTGGGATGGCCAGAAATTGGAGACTTGAATCGATCAAGCCCTTTAATTCCGATGAAAAAAAGGAGCAGGTGCTTATGAATGAGAATTTTGGAAAGCTTACTATTGTTAGAATCGGAAACGTATTAACATACAGCACACTTCAAGAAATCGGTAAGAGAATCTTAGAAGCTTTCAATGGTATTATTACCACCTATCAACTCTCGCACCATGAAACACCTGTTACAGAGTGTATCGATGCATACCTTCTAACAATGGTTTTGCATAGTCAATATAGCGGTCATACGCTTGGAATAACTGATGCTGACCTTAAAACACAGGATGAGGATGAATTTTATAATATCATTATAGGCGGAAAAAATCCGCGAAATGATGTAGCTGTTGTATCAACTCGCCGCTTAAGTCCAAAAGACATTCAATCTAATGGTGATTATAAGCTTTTGCTTGATCGTACTCTCAAGGTTTCATTACATGAAATTGGTCATAATCTTGGATTAACTGATCATTCAGCATATCAATTCGCTTCAGATGGTTCGCTTTGTCCAATGAGCAAAGGGGAGTTTAACAAATTTGGTTACCAAGGATATGTACGGGCTATCGTAGATGGAAGAGGGGCAATGTTTTGTGATGACTGTGAGTCTTTTTTGCGCATTATGTATGGTAGCCGCCGTTGTTCTATTGAAGGAAATAATGTGGACGATGCTAACGCGTCAGGGGCTCGTAAATTTTGAGTAGAAAAGTTGATCAAACAACTCGGCAGCCAGCTTAGGCAATTGGCGGGAAAAATATAAGATCTTAACAGATACCATATTGCGCTTAGATTTTTTTTGTCTTCCCGGCGCGCCAAAGTTCGCATACTTTACGTATTCGCAGTTTTGACATAATTTAAGGAGACGAAAAAAAGACAAGCAAGGCATTATATCCTTTGTTAAAATCACTTTAATATAAGATTAATAAAATAAATTTAGGGTATACCGATTTGAACCAGGGGCGCAGTTTTTTTAGTTCGGGCGGCTTGTTTTGCCGCTGATTACTTGTTTTGCTGCTGATTATAAGTGACCGAAAGTCTTTCTTTCTCGTAGGTTTCGATTCTTTCTTGAAGATTCCAGTTGTACAAATACCGGCACATGAAAAACTGATTTTCAAGTGTCGTTATTTGAGATTTGGTTGGATAGATCCTGTATTTCCAGGATTTTCGACAATTGATTTGCACGCATGTCGAATGCAAAAAATTACTATTATTGTCAATTTGGAAATGCCGATTCATCTCCCACCTTCGCTGCGCGAAGCAAAAAGTCTTGCTGGCATGAAGGATAATTGAAAATGTACCTTAAAAACTGTTATTTTCCTGAGTTGACCTTTTTGATTGCACCCCCCGAAATAATAAAGGGCTTAGCTATTTGCTAAACCCTTGTTTTTATTGGTGCCCCCGGCAGGATTCGAACCTGCGGCGCATGGATTAGGAATCCATTGCTCTATCCCCTGAGCTACGGGGGCAAAAACCTGCTTAACTTGGCAGATTAGGTAAAATTATTCAATATAAAGTTTTTGGCCGGGAAATATTTTGCTGCGAGGGTGCATTTTGTTAATTAACAATAATCGCTCGAGAGCCATTTTGTGCTTTCTGGCAATAGTGTAAGGGCTGTCTCCGCGTTTTACCAAATAAACGTTTAATTGGTTTTTATCTGGCAACGGTTCGTTTTTTGCGCCTGGTATTTTCAGTTTTTGATTAATACTTAAATTATTTGATCGTAGTCCATTTGCAGAGCGTATTTGCTGAACTGTCGTTCCATATCGATTTGCTAAAATCCAAAGAGAATCGCCTTTTCGTACGCGATGGATTCCGTAAGTGGAACCAGATTTGCTGCTAGGTGTTTTTTTTACCGCCAAATATCCGTTTCGCGGTATTTTTACTCTTTGGCCTATTCGGATAAAATTTGAACGCCTGATATTATTAGCCCGAATAATTGAATTAACGCTGACTCGGTATCTCTTTGCTATTGAGCCTAAAGTTTGTCCTCTTTTGACACGGTGCCACACATAATTGCGCTGGGGCAATCTGCTGGTGGGAATTTTGTCTATTTTTGCTAAAAATATTTTTTTCTTTATTTCCGGTATTCTAAGATGATATGGCTCCGGCGGTAAAAGTTTATATCTAAGTTCAGGATTTAATGCCACAAGCTCTGAAAGGGGAACACCGATTGATTGGCTAATATCATTGAGATGTATTTGGCGATTAATTGTAATTTTTTCTGATTTAACAGGGGAATAACATTCTATTTTATCAAGTCCATACTTTACAGGATTTTTGACCATAAGCAAAGTGGCGTAAAAGCGGGGCACAAAGCGGGCTGTTTCTCTGGGAAGCCGTTCATATAGGTCCCAGAAATTGTCCAGATAGTTGACTTGTTGGGTGCGGATGAGTCGCAGCAAACGGCCTTCGCCACAATTATAGGCTGCAAGTACGGTTGCCCAATCCCCAAATATACTATGAAGCTCCTTGAGATATGCAATGGCGGCCTTTGTGGCTTTTTCAAAATCAATGCGTTCATCGATATAACGGTTACGTTTTAGGCCGAATTTATATCCGGTGGAGGCCATAAATTGCCAAAGCCCCAAAGCGCGGGCCGAGGACAGAGCGTTTACCTTGAAGCCGCTTTCAATTAAAGGCAACCAGGAAAGCTCTTCTGGCATGCCGGCTTCCTTGAGGGCCTCTAAGATATATGGGCGGTACAGGCCAGAGCGTTTGTACGACTCTATAAAAAATTTTTTTTCAGACGACGTGAAACGTTTTAATTCCGCTTGGACATGTCTGTTGATCTTAAAGGGAATTTCATCATGATCTCCATTAACAACAATGTTTCTTGATGCATAGATTTCAAGAATGCGTTTGGAAATCAAAAAGCGCAAATCCTCTTTTTGCTGTATTAATTCGGCGTCTTTTCCCGTATTTATATCAAGAATTAGGGAGTAGGCTTTGTCCAATGATTCCAAAGCGCTATCCAATTCGCCCTTTTGCCAGAAAGATTGTGCGACTTCACAAAAATTTAAAGCTTCATCAAGTCTGTATTGATCTGTTAACGAAGTTTGAGAGTCAGGCTCCTCGTTGTTGACCAAAAGCTGATCTGATGAAATAGCATCAAGAGGCATTGTTTCAGAGATTTGGGGATCTGCGTGATTATCTGACGTTGCCAGTTCATCGCTTTTGGTATGACTGAGTCCATTTTGAGTATTAACTGGGTTGTTATGTCCTGGTACATTTTTAAATGGGAAAAAGCTGCAACCAGAGACGATGATAACGATAATTAATAAAGCAAGAAGATTGAGTGGTTTCAAAATGGTATCCTGATAGTGTTATTGAATGTTATTGTATGTTTTGCCTGAACTCTGCTTGTTGATAAAGGCAGACGGCCATTTATCAAATAGTGTTAAACGTTTACACAATAATAATTCGTTTTGTCAAGCAATTATAAAAAACAAATTTGCAGCACTACTTGTAATGGATAGTATTAGAAACGCTTTCAATATTTTATTACATTTCCATAGGGAAAAAAATAAAATGGCTATGCGGTATGGCGCGTGTTGTCTATTGAAAATTTGTGTGTGTGTGTGGCATGGTGCAATACGATTATTAAATGGAAACTGATATATTCATGGTGTATCGGATCACCTGTTAGGAAAAAACAGGCCTGGATTAATCCTAAGTCTAAACGAAAAATGGAAAAACGGCGAAATTTAGACTAAAAAGATCATTTTAAAAAATATTTACCAATATTTTAGAATATTTCCAGAAAATACCAAAAAATAGGGCTTGTTTTTTTTTATAAAAGAGATTAGTTAATCCGTTTTTAGCAGCTCGTGGTATTTTTTAATGTGCTAGTTGATCTTTAAAATAAAAACTATATAGTGTTTATTTATAATATTATATCGCAGCTTGGGACCTGCGCCGAATACCCATAGGTAATGTAGTTTTTGCGTTGATTGCCGGGGCAGGCAGGTTTTTTTTGATGATAAGCCGCACGGGTGATCCTAAAATAATTTATAAATGAACACTATGCAGGTGATTTAAGGAGCTAAGGCCAGCGTAGCTCAGCTGGTAGAGCTACTGATTTGTAATCAGTGGGTCGGGGGTTCGAGTCCCTCCGCTGGCTCCATAAATACGCAGGGTGGGGTTCCCGAGCGGCCAAAGGGAACAGACTGTAAATCTGTCGGCAAAGCCTTCGGAGGTTCGAATCCTCCCCCCACCACCATTCGCGTGAATCGAGTTGTTGTAGGAGACATCCGGTTTTCGGAGTCGTTTCTAACTACATAACTTCCAGCATGACTTGTGCACCTCTTGGCTTCCCGTTGTGTCGCCTGGCTGCAAAAGATTTGTGCGGATGCGGAGATTTCAGAATACGGTAATTTTAAGCGGGCGCTCTAAAAATAACGCGGGAGTAGCTCAGTTGGTAGAGCTTCAGCCTTCCAAGCTGAATGTCGCGAGTTCGAGCCTCGTCTCCCGCTCCAAACTTTGTTCTGGACTTCGCATGACGTTATTGCAGAGAGATATCCGAAAACGAAATTTAAGCCCACGTAGCTCAGTCGGTAGAGCGCTTCCTTGGTAAGGAAGAGGTCCACCGGTTCAATTCCGGTCGTGGGCTCCATTATTATTGATGATAAAGCCCTTTTAATTAATTCAGTTAGGCAGGGGCAAAACGAGTTTCACCTTTAGCTAACAAATGCAGATTTTAAAGCCAAATTAATGACTCACCATGGGAGGACGAGATGGCGAAGGAAAAATTTGAGAGGAAAAAGCCGCATGTGAACGTTGGAACCATCGGTCACATAGACCATGGCAAGACAACGCTGACAGCAGCGGTCACGAAACATAACGGCCTAAAAGGTTTGGCGGATTTTGTGCCGTTTGATCAGATCGATAAGGCTCCTGAAGAAAAAGAGCGTGGAATAACAATCGCTACGGCGCATGTTGAATACGAGACGGTGAACCGTCATTATGCACACGTGGATTGT
>JAAERL010000427.1 GCA_024230435.1 Desulfobacteraceae bacterium | reverse complement strand
TATCTTAAGCTTGAAGCCATATTGATAGAGTTATGCCACTTTTCCTACTTGTTTTTCACCCAAAATTGCCTCAATCACTAGATCTGGGATTTCTCCGCAACCAGAGCTCTGATTGCACTATATCCCGGCGATTTGGAAAGCTCTTTGCGTGCGCTTTCGATATATTGCCTGCATTTTGGACTAGCCCATTGCTAAAAATGTTTGATTTTTCAATGCCATGATGCATACAAAACCTGGTCCAATGGAGGCGTTTGCTAATAGCTCGACTTCCACAAGACCGTTGGTCCTAATTTCAATAGCCACGTCGATAGTGCAATCCGTGGAGAGTTCACTAAACCTTAAAAATTGAAAAGTTACCAAATAGTTGTTGAGTTATGTTGATTTTAGTGATTTTGACCTTGGCATAAAAAATGGCCTCTGAAATGCCTAAGATTCTGAAAAGCGAAAGTTGTCATATCTCAGCTTGCAGACGACCTACACTCAAGTATCAATGATCAATATCAATGCCCTACCGTACCCGATTGTAGAATCAAAAGAGAAACCGGAGCTAGCACCCATATTGACGG
>JAAERL010000426.1 GCA_024230435.1 Desulfobacteraceae bacterium | reverse complement strand
TGTCCGTCAATCGTGCATCCGCGTAAGGCCTTTGTCGGATTGATGGTGCGTTAATCCGACCTACAATCTTGATGGTAAATGTCCGTCAATCGTGCATCCGCGTAAGGCCTTTGTCGGATTGATGGTGCGTTAATCCGACCTTCTATGAGGATATAAGTCAAGCCCCCAATTAATTGTATTTTTGATGCTTTCAAAATTCAAATACCGAGTTGGTTGTTAATTCTTTTTTTCAGAGCACACCGTTGACTTAGATAACACATTTGTGAGAGAGTTCACGACAATTTTTTTCATGTCTGAAAAGGAATTTGTCATTTCCGAATGGACGCCAAAAAAAGGAACTTTAAGGCGATTGCCATATGCCTGTAAACACAACAAACTCAACTCTTGAAGGCCGAATCGAACGAATCACCTATTATAGTGAGGATACCCATTTTACGATTGCAAGGTTCAGCACGGCGGGACAGTCCGCGCAGGTTACCCTTTTGGGCTGTTTGCCCAATGTTGCCGTTGGTGAATCCCTGCGCGTTAAGGGAACCTGGCAGGAACATCCGCGCTACGGTCAGCAGTTCCGGGTCAAGCACTACGAAGTGCTGTTGCCGTCCGATGTGGAGCAGATCCGGCACTATCTGTCTTCAGGTATGATCAAAGGGATCGGGCCAACGACTGCCGAAAGGCTGGTCAATCATTTTGGTGAACAGGTGCTGGAGGTCATTGAAAAGGAGCCTCAGCGGCTTACCGAGGTGCAGGGCATCGGCAGGCAAACGGCCGAACAGATTCAAGAGGCCTGGCAGGATCAACATGCCGTGCGCATGTTAATGCAATTTTTGCAGGATTGCGGCGTTAAGCCCGACTATGTCGCCCGCATTTATAAAACTTATGGCAATCAGGCCCTGAAGATTCTTAAAGAAGATCCATACCGTGCGGCGGCGGATTTACCCCGTGTTGGTTTTTTTATCGCGGATGCAATTGTGCGTCATTTGAAGCTTTGTGTCGATGAGTCGCAGCGGGCCGGGGCATGTGTGCTCCATTTGCTCGAGTCCGCTCTTGAAGAAGGTCATATGTATATTGGCCTGGAAGATTTGAGGCAAGAGTGCGATTTCCGGTTCGAGTTGGATTATTATGCCATCGAAACCGCGCTTGTAAATCTGGCCAACGACCGCCAGATTTACATTGACCGCGAAGCACCCCGGTCCGCTGTATATCTTTATACTTTGTATAAGGCGGAAACCGGAATTGCTACCCGTGTTCAAGCCATGAACTGTGTTGGCGTGCAGGCTGCAACCATCGGCACAGATGAACTTATGGAGGCCGTGCTGCGCCGGCTGGCGGTTATGCTTAGCGAGGATCAGCGTAGTGCGGTTCAAAGCTCGCTGCAACAGCGCGTAGTTATAATCACCGGCGGACCCGGTACGGGTAAAACAACGTTAATTCGTGCTATGTCCGCTGTGTTCGATGCCGTTGGCAAAGAGCATATTCTGGCTGCGCCGACCGGCCGGGCGGCTCGCAGGGTGTCTGAAATTACAGGTAAACAGGCTGTTACGCTGCACAGGCTTTTGGGATTGAATATTTCCGATGGCAGTTTCGAACGAAACCAGGACAACCCCCTGGAAACCGGTGCGGTTATTGTTGATGAAGCTTCCATGGTAGATACGGTGTTGATGGGCCATTTGTTAAACGCCATGCCTTTGAATGCCAGGTTGATTTTGGTGGGAGATGTATCTCAGCTTCCCTCCGTAGGGCCGGGAACCGTTTTGGCGGACCTTATCGATTCAGGCCGATTTGCTGTTTTTGAACTCAGGCAGGTGTTTCGTCAGGTTGCCCAAAGCCCTATTATCGTTCGTGCTCATCAGGTACGCAAAGGCGAACTTGTAGAACTGATGGCCTGGACAACAGACGATAGAATGTCTGAATTCACATTTATCGAGTGTAACTGTCCCGATGACATCGGGCCTTGGATTGTGGAGCTTTGCTCTAAAATTTTGCCGGAAATGGGTTTTGATGGTTTGCAGGATGTGCAGACCCTGACACCTATGCACAAAGGTGTTGCCGGAACACTGCACCTGAACCGGTTGTTGCAGGATAAATTGAATCCCGGCCGGGGGGGTGGTTTTTCAGTCGCAGGAAATGAATTTCGGCTGGGGGACAAGGTGATGCACCTTCGCAATAATTATCAAAAAGAGGTGTTTAATGGTGAAATCGGCGCAATTTGCAAGATGGATAAGGACCATCGCTGTTTGACGGTAAACTATGACGGGCGCGAAGTGATCTATGATGAAGGTGATTTGGATGAGTTGACCCTGGCATATGCCATATCCGTGCATAAATCACAGGGGTCCGAATACCCGGTGGTTATTTTGCCCCTGGCGGCACAGCATTACATCATGCTGCAACGCAACCTGCTTTATACGGCATTGACCCGCGCCCAAAAATTTGTGGTTTTAGTGGGATCGGCTAAGGCCTATCGGGTCGCCGTTACCACAGACAAGCCCGGGCATCGGAGGTCGTTGCTTAGCTGGAGGTTAGCCGGTTAGGCGATTGGCGGAAAAGAATATATCAGATTGAGCTTCGATTTTTTTTCGTATTCAAGGCGTGCCAAAGTTTGCATACTTAACGTATTCGCACCTTTGGCATAACGCAGAAGACGGGAAAAAAGACATACAAGATGGTATATTATTTAACTGTAAATCGCCTTAGTTCTCCGTATCTGACGAGGGGGTGGTGTCCTGTGTTTCAGACAAGGCCAGTTTCAAAAAATCGATTCCTTCTTTTTTCAAAACTGCTTCCTCATTGGGTGTGCTGATCCCCCTGATATTGCGCGGCTCGCTGACGCCGTAATGAATTTTAAGAGCTTCTTTGGCGAAATCGGTCCCCACATTATCAAAGTTTTTATGAATAAAATTCACAATGGCTTTGGCCATGACCTGCGGATCGGGTTTATCATCACGGGCCAGTTCGGTACAAGAACCTTTAATGGCAAAGGTTGACGGAATTCTGCAAACACGGATATCATCACATACAGGGCAGGATATCAAACCTTGGCCGAGTTGCTGGTTGTATGTGTCTTCATCTTCGAACCAGCCTTCGAAGCTGTGTCCGTTTGTACATTTTAGGTCGTATGCTATCATATCGTTTGTCTCTTTTAACAAGAATATGTAAAATTAGCATAGCGGATGCAAGATTTAAAGAAATTATTGACAGATGGAGGCATTTTATCAAAAAATACGCTCTTATCCCTTAATTGCAATTATTAACCAATACAACCAGGGAGGAGCTCAATACATGCAGTTTTATTTAAAAATGGTGCTTTGTTTTTTTTTGATCGTGTTCGCACCTTTTTATGCGGTCAAGGCCGATAACCGGTATATCTCCGGTGATTTTGAAATCACGATGCGCACTGGTCCAGGCTCGAATCGCAAAATTATCGCTTTGATACCATCGGGTATGCAGGTGGAAATAATCCAAGACGGTGAAGAGTGGAGCAAAGTGCAGTACAGGGGTAAGCAAGGGTGGGTTTTGACTCGTTATTTGACCGGCGTTATGCCTAAAAGCATCAAGCTGAAACGTTTGCAGATACAGTACCAAAAGCTTCTTGACAACAGTGGTGAACTTGAGAAAAAGGTAAGCAGGTTTAGTCAGGCAAATAAGAGTTTGGATAGTGAAGTGACCCAACTCCGGAATGATTTTAATCTGGTGGTACAAAAATATGATACTCTGAAAGAAAATTCCGCCAATTATTTAAATTTGAAATCAGAGTACGAAAAAGTTGTTTCCGAGGTTGAAACGCTGCGCAAAAAATCAGAAAAAATGGAAATTGAGTACGGCCGCCTCAGCAAAAGTAGAATCAACACAGGTATGCTTTATGGAGGAGCGCTTGTAATTATAGGGATTGTTCTTGGATTTATCTTCAAACGGCCGAAACGCCGTCACTCACTTATATAAGAGCTGTTAAAGATGCAAATTAACTGTATTTTTGGGAATTTATAACAAATGATTTGGATTTTTGACGGCGCAAGGACATTATGGAAAGATTATGGCTGATATAAAGACGGATTTTCTTGTTATTGGCAGTGGTATTGCCGGATTAATGTTTGCTTTGAAGGTTGCTGATAGCGGCAGCGTGGCTTTGGTTACAAAAAAAGAGGCCATGGAAAGCAACACAAATTTGGCTCAAGGCGGGATCGCCTCGGTATTTGACAGCCTTGATAGCTTTGACCTGCATATAAACGATACACTGGCCTCCGGCGCCGGCTTGTGTCATCGTGATGTCGTGGAAAAAGTTGTTAAGAATGGACCTGATAGAATCCGTGAGCTGCTCAAGCTTGGAGTTAAATTCAATTTGAAAAACAAGCAGGATAAGGCGGATGCATCCTTTGATTTAGGCAGGGAAGGCGGCCACAGTCAAAACCGGATCGTTCATGCTCTTGATATGACCGGGCAGGAAGTCGAAAAGGTGCTTTTAAAAAAGGCCCGCGCTCATTCAAATATCAAGATTTATGAAAATCATATGGCCATTGATCTGATTATACAGTCCAAGCGAATGAGAAGCGGTCAGGTAACCACTATCCATGAGTCATCCTGTTGGGGCGCTTATGTATTGGAGCGCACCTCGCGCAAGATAAAAACATTTGCAGCCAGTATTACATTGCTGGCCAGTGGCGGTGCGGGCAAGGTCTATCTTTATACAAGCAATCCGGACATAGCAACCGGTGACGGTATAGCGATGGCCTACCGGGCCGGAGCTACGGTTGCAAATTTGGAATTTGTTCAATTTCATCCTACGTGCTTATATCATCCGGAAGCTAAGAATTTTCTGATTTCAGAGGCTGTAAGAGGTGAAGGCGGTGTCCTGCTCGATGCCAATGGCAATTCTTTTATGGAGCGCTACAATATCCAAAAAGAATTAGCTTGTCGTGATGTGGTCGCCCGGGCTATCGATACGGAGCTTAAAAAAAGCGGGGCGGATAATGTTTTTCTGGATATTTCCCAAAAGGATAAGGATTTTGTCCGCAAGCGGTTTCCAACTATTTATTTAAAATGTATGAGTCACGGCATCGATATGACCAAAGAGCCCATTCCGGTGGTGCCCGCCGCTCATTATATGTGCGGCGGTGTGGTTACAGATGAAAACGGCTGCACCGATATCAGCCATCTTTATGCCGTTGGGGAAACCGCCTGCACCGGATTACACGGCGCCAACCGACTGGCCAGCAACTCCTTGCTCGAAGCCCTGGTCTATGCCGGCGCTGCCGCGCGGCAGGCTGTTAAAGAACTCAAAAGCGATAACTTCGAATTTCGCTTCTCACCGCCGTCATGGGATGATGGGGGCGCCACAGACAGTGATGAAACGATCATGGTGTCTCACAACTGGGATGAGATCCGCCGGACAATGTGGAATTATGTGGGCATTGTACGTTCGAACAAACGGCTTGAGCGCGCCCAGCGCCGCATCGATATCATTGTGGCCGAGATCCAGGAATACTATTGGAACTTTAAAGTTATGCCGGATCTGATCGAGCTTCGCAACATCGCTGTTGTCGCCGATCTGATCATCAAGTGCGCCAGGCATCGAAAGGAAAGCCGTGGGCTGCATTACACCATTCATTATCCTAAAAGAGATGATCAAAAATGGTGTGAGGATACAACGATGAGACGATAGGCGCCAAAGATCTCAGATTTGTTTAGGCGGCGCCCATCCATTAATGGCCAATTTGTTCGATATCTTTGTTGTTCAAACAAATAGGTCAGCCGGTGTTTGAGGCTCTGTTAATATCAATAATTTTCAAATTTGTCGCATAATCCGTTGCTTCGTAATGTGTTATATTTTGAAGCTGATCCGTGATTGAGCACATTCGCTCTAACTGTGACTGGATTTTTTGAATAATGTCCAGCATTAGTTCATCGTTTGTTGTTGCCGTCAGTATTTCCACGTAACCCGAACAGGTCTGCAGCGGCTGGTTTAATTCGTGACATACCGCGCCGGCCGTTTCCAAAACCCCCTGTAATTTTTCTTTTTGCATGCGATCCTGGGCAGCCAGGTTTTTTTCGGTCAGATCCGCAAGTACGGCCACGCATCCCACAGATTCATTGTCATGATCCCTGAAAGGAGCCAGGTTAAATAGAAAATCCCTTTGGATGCCATCGGCGCATAAAACCTGATATTCAAAAGAATGAAATTCGTCCTTTTGCATCATGACCATTTCCTGTCTTTGGCACATGGCGGTGAACTCCGGTGAAATATCATTGGTAAGATCCTGATCGTGGTTTCCTATAATTTGGTCCCGTGACAATCCCAATACCTGTGCGAACATATTGTTGCACCCCTGATAAATTCCCTGGGCATCTTTAAAATAAATGGGGTTTGAGGCTGTGTTGATTAACGTATCGAGCAGTTGCAGGTAGGTACGCAAGCGATTGGCCAGCACTTCATGCTGGATTTCTTTTTCCGAATGCTCTTCATTGGCTTTAAAAAGCTGAGTTTTCGTTTTTTGAAGGAGCTTTTGAACCCTACCCAATCGCTGTTGCTGCTTTCGGCAAACATAAAGTGCCCAGACCGCTAATGAAATTCCGAAAAGACTAAAAATCCAGCCAAGCATACTCAATTACCTTATTTTTGTTTTTTTATCGGTAACGTAGGGCCATCACGTTTAATTTATGGGCTGATTAAAAAAATAGCAAGTCAGGCTTTTGCATTACTAAGGCGATTGGCGGAAAAGAATATACCAGATTGAGCTTCGATTTTTTTTCGTATTCAAGGCGTGCCAAAGTTTGCATACTTAACGTATTCGCACCTTTGGCATAACGCAAAAGACGGGAAAAAAGACATACAAGATGGTATATTCTTTAACAGAAATCGCCTAAGCCGATTGGCAAAAAAAATATAGCATCTTAACAGATACCATATTGGGCTTAGATTTTTTTTCGTCTTCAAGGCGCGCCAAAGTTTGCATACTTTTCGTATTCGAATCTTTGGTATAACGCACGAGACTAAAAAAACATGCAAGCTGGTATATTATTTAACATAAACCACTTTATCATAATTCAGGCTTATACCGGCTTTGGTTCGGCCAGGAAAATCGCTCTTACCGGGGCCGGATAACCTTCTATGGTTTTGCCCGGATCATTAGGATCAAGAAATGTGTCCAGCGAATCTGAGTCGATCCACGCCGTTTTGCGTTGTTCGTTCAACGTTGTGGGACTTGTATCGATACAACGGATATTATGAAATCCGCAACGTTTCAGCCAGCTGGTTAAGCAGCTCAGCGAGGGGATAAAGTAGACATTACGCATGGCCGCATAGCGTTGCCTGGGAAACAGGGCAATTTCCCGATCTGATTCAATAATCAGGGTTTCGAGCACAAGCTGGCCGCCGGGAACCAATAAGCTGTGCAAGTGGTTAAGACAGTCAAGGGGCGAGCGGCGATGATAGACAATGCCCATGCAAAAGACCGTGTCAAAAAGCTTTGAAACAGGAGCCAGATCTTCAAGCTTGAGTGGTAAAGCGCAAACATTTTTTAATTTCAGGTATTTTTGCAGTGCATAATACTGGAGCAGATACCGCTGGTAAGGATCGATTCCCAGCACCATTGCCGGATTGGATGCCGCCATGCGAAATAAATAGTATCCGTTGCTGCACCCTGCGTCCAATATCTTGCGCCCGGCTATCGGGTTCAAATGCGGCTGAACCCTGTCCCATTTCAATGATGAGTCCCATTCGCTTTGAATATCGATACCGAACAAACGGAAAGGGCCCTTTCGCCAGGGTTTTAGTTCTATGAGAAGTTGCATAAGCTGCCTGTGCTGCTCCGGTGAGATATTTCCCTGTTTTCCAATAATTATTTGAGAACGGTCTAACTGTTTGACACTTGGGGTGACGTCCGGCAGCCGTTTCATTAATTGATTTATGATTGGGCCAGGCAGAGCTTTTTGGGCCAGCGGCAACAGTTCGGCGCTATAGGCAGCCAGGTGTTTGTGTATCGTGTTTAAATTAATCATTGTTTGAAAGTTAAAAATGCAGCGAAATTAAACCATTTGTGCCAGATGTCGGCCGTTTGAAAGCCGGCTTGTTTTAAACGCCCCAGGTGTGTTTCCACGGTTTCTGGGATGAGCACTTTTTCAAGGGCTTCACGTTTTTGGCTGATTTCCAGGTCCGAATAACCATTCTCACGCTTATACGCATGGTAAAATGACTGCTGAATGCCGGCAACAACCGGATTGGAGTGGGTGATTTTTTCGCAAAACACAAACATTCCCCCAGGCCGCAATCCCTGGTAAATTTTTAACAACAGCGTTTTTCGAAATTCTATGGGCAAAAACTGCATTGTGTAGTTGAGCACCACAACATCGGCATTTTCGATCTCCAGTGTTTCAAGATTCCGGCATCGCAGCTCAATGCGTTCGCAAGCAGGCGTTTTTGCCAATCGTTGCCGAAATTGATCCAGCATGGGTTCAGAGTTGTCCACTGCAATGATTTTATAGCTCATATCGGGCAGGTAATAACATAGTGCTATTGCCAGGTTGCCGGTGGAACAGCCCAGGTCATAGATGCGGTTACCGGATTGCAGATGCCGTGCGATCAGTTCGGCCTGGCGGCGCATCACTTCAGCGTAGAAGGGAACGGAGCGATGTATCATATCATCAAATACCCGTGCGACTTGCTCATCGAATTTAAAGGGCGATATCAAATTTTTAGGCGTTTTGTACAGTGTGTCCTCTGACATGAAAAAAACCTTGTTATCACAGAAAAAGTATAGGGCAATGCCCGGATTCGGGTTGGGTATGCTCTAAAATTAAGCGCGTGTCAACCTTGTCAATCAAAGTTGTTTTTTATATAAAGTGGATGAAAATGATTAGGTATAAAAAAATGCAACGGGCAAAGAGAGCGTGCATGAGCAAAAAAAAACAAAATGGCTTATCTGAGCCTGAATTTTGCAAAATTTTAGTTTACACATCAACGGGTAAAAACTTGTCTCGTTAATGGGATAAAAAAAAGGTATATTTTTTGCAAATCAAGCCGGTTAGTTAGTTTGGGTTTAAGATTAAAATTGTAAGACGAGAAACTTTCTGCGTAAATTGAAGATTTAAAATCGTAAATTTTATGGCTCATGTTGTGTTTCAGGGTCTTGTAAACTCAGCATGTAATATAACCGATTGATTTTTTACAATTTTTGGCTAAGGACTTAGTTTTTTACCTTAGATAATATTTGCAATAAATTTAACTGGTTACCATACTTAAAATA